>CAWJNP010000014.1:0-146949 GCA_963844255.1 uncultured beta proteobacterium | reverse complement strand
CATCGCGCACCATCTGCAGGCAGAGTTCGCGAAATCTGCTTCCGTCGAGCAGGATCTGGGGGTCGCAGAGGCAACCGGTCAGATCTCCGATGAGGTGCAATCCGTTCATTTTCGTTCCCCCGTAAAACGCGAAGGCGCAACCCGGTGCCCATGTCGGGCTGCGCTCCAGGGTGCGCCTCTCCATTCCGCCTTGCGGCCTATATAAAACGAAAACCGTGCACTTCGTGCAGGACCTCTCTTGGGCCGCCCACCCGCCGGCTCATGCCAGCGTCAGACCAGTCGCCCGCGCAAACCATCAAAAAATACGCGTGATGCTCTCAGGTGTCGTGCCCGGACTCCGCACGCATGGATTCCACGGCGGCATCAATCAGGCGCCGAGCGATCGATATTTTACTCGGAAGTTGAGGCAATTGGAAGACATCGAACCAGTCCGCGTCTTCAATCTCGGTCTCTTGCGGGTGGATGTCGCCACTCGCGTAGTCGCAGAAGAACGCAATCATCAGTGAATTCGGAAACGGCCAGGGTTGACTCGCGAAATAGCGGATGTTCGTTACCGATACACCAACTTCCTCGAGCACTTCGCGCGCGATGCATTGTTCGAGCGTTTCACCCGGCTCGACGAAACCTGCGAGCGCGCTGTACATGCCGCGCGGGAAATGCGGACTGCGTCCGAGCAGCATGCTGTTGCCGCGGCGGACCAGCGCCATCACGGCCGGTGCGATTTTCGGATAGCAGCTGAGCTTGCATGCGGGACAGACGCGCGCGCGCTCCTCACGCTTTGATTCGGTGGGCGTGCCGCAGCGGCCGCAGAACTGGTGGTTGCGATCCCAGTCGATCAACTGCACCGCACGACCGGCGAGCGCGAAGTGCGCGTCCCCGAGCACCGAAAACAGCGTGCGCAGGCCCTGCCACGACATGCCGTCGGGCGGTGCGGTTGCCTTGTCGGCCTCGGCTGCATACAGATGGGTGTCGCCGAGCTTGCCGATGTAGAGCGTCCGGGTCGGCTCGATGCCGAGCGGCCGCAGGCCGGCGCCAAAAGGCAGCTTGGCCCAGCTTGGCCGCCCGCGCACGCGCGGGTCGTCGGTCGGTGCCGTTGAGGGAGGGCCGATTTCGACGAGCAGCTGGTCGCCGCGGAACACGAACCAGTGGGCCTCGGGCGCCTCGCCGGAGTCATCCGGCGCGACAAGGTGGACGTAGTCGTCCGGGCTGGTGAAGGGCATTTTCATGGTGATTGCAAGTTTACGGCGTTTCTCCCCCGTTCCGGGGCCGGGAGAGTCGCATTGGCTATAATTCCACCTCTTTTCCCTCTGTTTTCCTCCCCCGGAGCATCATGAGTTCAAGCACAACGGACACGGCGTCGGATCGCGATCTGGCCAATGCCATCCGGTTTCTCTCCATGGACGCGGTACAGGCGGCCAAGTCGGGCCATCCCGGCATGCCCATGGGCATGGCTGAAATCGCTGTCGCGCTCTGGACGAAGAAACCTGAAACACAATCCGCGCAACCCACACTGGGCCGATCGCGACCGCTTCGTCCTTTCGAACGGTCACGGCTCGATGCTGCTGTATTCGGTGCTGCACCTTTCCGGCTACGACCTGCCGATGGAAGAGTTGCGGCGGTTTCGCCAGCTGCATTCGAAGACGCCGGGTCATCCCGAGGTCGGTGTCACCCCCGGCGTGGAAACCACCACCGGCCCGCTCGGGCAGGGCATATCGAATGCCGTCGGCATGGCGATCGCCGAGCGGCTGCTCGCCGCCGAGTTCAATCGGCCCGGCCATGACATCGTCGACCACCATACCTACGCGTTCCTCGGCGACGGCTGCATGATGGAAGGCATCTCGCACGAGGCCTGTGCGCTGGCCGGAACGCTCGGCCTCGGAAAACTGATCGCTCTGTACGACGACAACGGCATTTCGATCGATTCCGAGAAAGGCTCGATCAAGAGCTGGTACACCGACGATGTGCCCAAGCGCTTTGCCGCCTACGGCTGGCAGGTGATCGCCAATGTCGACGGGCACGACGTTGCGGCCGTACACCGCGCGATCGGCAGGGCGAAGCGCGAGACCGCGCGGCCTACGCTGATCTGCTGTAAGACGGTGATCGGCAAGGGCGCGCCGACCAAGGCCAACACCGGCGGGGCGCACGGCGCGCCGCTCGGCGACAAGGAGATCGCAGCGACCCGCGAGGCACTCGGCTGGACCTATCCGCCGTTCGAGATTCCCGCCGCGATCACCGCGGGCTGGGACGCGAAAAGGAAAGGCGCGCGCCGCGAGTCCGCATGGAAAAAGCAGTTCGCCGCGTATGCGCAGGCGTTCCCGGCCGAAGCCGCTGAATTCAAGCGGCGCATGGCGGGCGACCTGCCGCAGGATTTTTCGGCGAAGCTCGCGGCGTTTGTCGCCGCAACGAACGCCAAGGCAGAGACCATCGCCACGCGCAAGGCCTCGCAGAACGCGATCGAAGGCCTCGCGCCCGCCTTGCCGGAACTGATCGGCGGTTCCGCGGATCTCGCGGGTTCGAACCTCACACTGTGGTCGGGCTCGAAGCCGGTCGGCCGCACCGGTGGCGGGAACTACCTGTTCTACGGCGTGCGCGAGTTCGGCATGTCGGCGATCATGAACGGGCTCACGCTGCACGGCGGATTCATTCCCTATGGCGCCACGTTCCTGACTTTCTCGGACTACGCGCGAAATGCGCTGCGCATGGCAGCGCTCATGAAACTGCGCGCAATATGGGTGTTTACCCACGACTCGATCGGTCTGGGCGAAGACGGCCCGACCCACCAGTCGGTGGAACACGCGGCGAGCCTGCGCCTGGTGCCGGGGCTGGATGTCTGGCGTCCCTGCGACACGGTGGAATCCGCCGTGGCCTGGGGCTGCGCGATCGAACGCCGCGACGGTCCAAGTGCGCTGCTGTTCTCCCGCCAGGACGTGGCGTTTGCGGTGCGCGATATCGCGACGATCGAGACCATCAAGCGGGGCGCTTACGTGCTCTCGGATGCGACCGGCGCGAAAGCGGCAATCCTCGCGACCGGCTCCGAGGTACCGCTGGCACTGGCCGCGCAGTCCGCGCTTGCGGCCGAAGGCATTGCGGTGCGCGTGGTGTCGATGCCTTCGACCACGGTGTTCGACCGGCAGGACGAAGGCTATCGTGCGGCGGTGCTGCCCAAGGGCATGCCGCGCGTGGCGGTGGAAGCGGGGGTTACGGGCCTGTGGCGCAAGTACGTGGGCCTTGAAGGCAAGGTCATCGGGCTCGATACCTACGGCGAGTCGGCTCCGGCCGGCGTACTGTTCAAGCATTTCGGCATCACTTCGGAAGCGGTCGCTTCGGCGGTGAAGCAGATTCTTTCCAAGGAGTAAGCGCAATGGCTATCAAGGTTGCAATCAACGGGTACGGCCGCATCGGCCGCAACATCCTTCGCGCCCACTACGAGGGCGGCAAGAAGCACGACATCCAGATCGTCGCGATCAACGACCTCGGGCAATGCCGAGACCAACGCGCACCTGACCCGCTACGACACGGCCCACGGCCAGTTCTCGGGCACGGTCGCGGTCGATGGCGACAACATGGTCGTGAACGGCGACAAGATCCGTGTCTGCGCCAAGCGCAATCCGGCCGAGCTGCCCTGGAAGGAACTCGGCGTGGATGTCGTGCTCGAGTGCACGGGCCTGTTCACGACCAAGGAAAAGGCCGGTGCGCACATCGCTGCTGGCGCGAAGAAGGTGATCATTTCGGCGCCGGGCGGCAAGGATGTCGACGGCACCATCGTCTACGGCGTGAACCACGGTACCTTGAAGGGCACGCACACGGTGATCTCGAACGCCTCGTGCACCACCAACTGCCTCGCGCCGATGGCCAAGGTGCTGAACGACACGGTGGGCATCGTCGCCGGCCTGATGACCACGATCCACGCCTACACCAACGACCAGGTCCTGACGGACGTGTATCACGAGGACCTGCGCCGCGCCCGCTCGGCCACCATGTCGATGATCCCGACCAAGACCGGCGCAGCCGCCGCGGTCGGGCTCGTGCTGCCCGAGCTCAACGGCAAGCTCGACGGCTATGCGATGCGCGTGCCGACGATCAACGTCTCGGTCGTCGACCTCA
Source organism: uncultured beta proteobacterium (assembly GCA_963844255.1). Taxonomy (GTDB): domain Bacteria; phylum Pseudomonadota; class Gammaproteobacteria; order Burkholderiales; family SG8-39; genus SZAS-79. The sequence goes on along the minus strand of CAWJNP010000014.1, from coordinate 142,845 downwards.
CGTTCACGGCGAAGCGCGCGACCACGGTCGAGGAAATCAACGCCTTCATGAGCGAGGCCGCAGGCGGTGCGATGAAGGGGATCCTCGATTACACCAAGGCACCGCTGGTCTCGATCGACTACAACCACAATCCGGCCTCGTGCACGTTCGACGCTACCCTCACCAAGGTGTCCCAGGGCACGCTGGTCAAGGTCGGGGGCTGGTACGACAACGAGTGGGGCTTCTCCAACCGCATGCTGGACACCACGATCGCGTTCATGAGCGCAAAGTGAAGTTCCTTCGCATGGCCGACCTGGCGCTCCAGGGCAAGCGCGTGCTCGTGCGGGTCGATTTCAATGTGCCGTTCCAGGACGGCCGGATCACCGAGGACACCCGGATACGCGCCGCGCTGCCGGGGATTGAACTGGCGCTGAAAAACGGTGCCCGCCTGATGCTGGTCTCGCATCTCGGTCGACCCAAGGAAGGCAAGTTCGACGCAGCCGAGTCGCTCGCGCCGGTGGCCAGGCACCTCTCGCGGCTGCTGGGGGCGGATGTTCCCCTGATCCACGACTGGGTCGGCGGCACGTTCGATCCGATGGGCGTCCAGCCGGGCAAGGTCGTCATGCTCGAGAACTGCCGCTTCAACATCGGCGAGAAGGCCGACGACGAAGGTCTGGCGAAGAAGATCGCCGCGCTCTGCGACGTGTACGTGAATGACGCTTTTGGCACCGCCCACCGGGCTGAGGCCACCACCCACGGCGTCGCGCGCTTCGCGCCGGTCGCCTGCGCCGGCCCGCTGCTGGCGGCGGAACTCGACGCACTGGGGAAGGCGCTGGCGCACCCTGCGCGTCCGCTGGTGGCCATTGTCGCCGGGTCAAAAGTGTCGACAAAACTCACGATCCTCGCCGAACTTGCGGCTAAAGTTGATCAATTGATCGTTGGTGGCGGGATTGCCAATACCTTCCTGCTGGCCGCTGGAAGCCGGATCGGAAAGTCACTGGCGGAGCACGAACTTGCCGGTGAGGCCGGTAAAGTCATGGCTGCGCTCACGACGAAGGGTGGGCATATTCCGCTGCCGATCGACGTGGTCTGCGCGAAGGAGTTCTCCGCGACCGCGAAAGCGCAGACCAAGGCGATCGGTGAGGTGGCTGAAGACGACCTGATCCTGGACATCGGTCCGCAAAGTGCCGCGGCGCTGGCGACGATCGTGAAGAACGCCGGCACGGTGGTCTGGAACGGACCGGTCGGGGTGTTCGAGTTCGATCAGTTCGGCAAGGGTACCGAGACGCTCGCGCACGCCATTGCCGACTCCAAGGCGTTTTCGATCGCCGGCGGCGGCGATACGCTCGCGGCGATCGCCAAGTACGGCGTCACCGACAAGATCTCCTACATTTCGACCGGAGGCGGCGCGTTCCTCGAGTTCCTCGAGGGCAAGACCCTGCCGGCGGTTGCAGCGCTGGAGGCGCGGGCGGACGGTTGATTCAAGACTTGCGCAGGTCGGCACGCTGTCGTGCCCGCTGGTGGGATATCTATTTGCCCTTGCCCGTCGGCGCCTGCTTTGATTTGGCCTGTCCCTCCAACTGGGCCCGGGCTTCGCTGATCGCCTTGTACCTGGCATCGGACTTCGCTTTGAGTCGTGCCGCCGCTTCTTCCTTTGCGTGTGCCGCGGCGGCGACCTGCGCCTGTGCCTGTGCACGCACCCTCGCCTCTGCATCAGCCTTGGCGCGCGTCGCTGCGAGTTGTTGCTCTTCCATCTGACGCTGCCCGGCCAGACGCTGCAACTCGGCCTGGGCGGCCTGCCTGTATTCTCCCGTTGCGGCACGCATGGCAGTGAGCGAGGTCACGGTCTCGGTGAGCAGCCGGACGGCTTCGGCGCGATCCTTGCCTTTTATCGCCACCGCCGCCGCGTTCAGGCTTCCCTCGGCCTTGGGTACACCGTCCGGTCCTTCGGCCCGCTCGCGCAGCTTGTTGTCGAGTTCGACATTCAGCCGTGCCCTGTCGCGTGCCTCATGCAGCGGTGCCTCCAGGGTCGCGCCTTCCTGCGGGGACTTGGCCGAACGGATCTGGGTTTCCAGCCGCTCCACCTCGCGGGTTGCGGCAACGGCCGCTTCCCTGAGCTCGCGGCGATCGTTTTCCACCAGCTTCAGCAGGGACTTGGCTTCCCCGTCCAGGCGCGCGAATTCCTGTTCGGCCCTGCGTTCCGCCTCGTGGTCGGGCATCAGTCCTTTCAGCGCAGGCCACAGCAGTGCCATCAGCAGTACGCCTGCAATGACCGCCGCGCCCATCCCGAGCAGCCTGATGCGCGCCGGGCCGAGACCGGTACGACGGCCGAAACTCTTCAGCGGCGCGACACGCGAGCCCGGCGGCTTGTTGAGCGCTGCAATAAGTTCCGTGTCGGTGGCATAGCGCTCCTCGACCTTGCCCGCGAGCGCCCTGTCGGCCGTCAGTGTCAGGGCGTAGCTCAGATCGGGGCGCGCCTCGCTGAGCGGTTCGATCCGCCCCGCCGGTATGCGCCCGGTGAACATCTCGTAGAGCATCACCCCGATCGCGTACTGATCGGCGCGGTGGTCCACGTCCCGCGCGCCCACCAGCTGTTCCGGCGCCATGTAGTAGGCCGTGCCCATGACCGCGGAGGTCTGCGTCATCTGGCTGCCCGACAGAACCCGCGCGATGCCGAAGTCCATCAGCTTGATCGCCCCGTCTTCACTCAGCCAGACGTTCTCCGGCTTCACGTCGCGGTGGACCGTGTACTGGTGCGCATACCCGAGCGCCTCGCATACCGGCCGGATCACGCCCAGCACCTCGGCTTCGGTCCATTCGGCGCCGGCGCGCTTTTTCTCCTCCATTGCGTCGCGCAGCGTGCGGCCCTTGAGCAGTTCCATGGTGAGAAACAGGAACGCGCCGTCGGCTTGCACGTCGTGCACGCTCACGATGCCGGGGTGCCTCAACCGGAGCGCGATCTTGGCCTCGTTCATGAAGCGCTGCTTGGCCTGTTCGGAGGCGAGCAGTCCCGGAAGCATGACCTTGAGCGCGATGTCCTCGTCGCGCAGCGCATCGTGCGCCCGGTACACCGCGCCCATGCCACCGGCGCCGATCTGCTCATCCACGCGGAACCGCCCGGCCAGCACATGTCCGACTTGCAGGCTGGCGATCTGGACCGATGTACCTTCGCCGCTGGTCCCGGTTTGAAAGGCGCTCGCGCTGGGCAGGTCGGCAAGGCGCGTTGCCGACAGGCCCGCCGGCATGGCGGCGCGCGGGGCGGGAGCACGGGCGGCGGCCGGCGCAAGCGCGGCAGGTCTGGCAGGGACGACCGCCGTCGGCGCTTGGGCGCGGGGCGGCGGGGCAGGGGGGGCAGGCGCACGGGGCGCGGCGGCTGCGCGCGCGGGCGCGCGAGGCTCGGGTTCCGCGGGCAGGGGCGGCCGTGCAGGCGCGGGCGTTTGCGCCGGCACGGGATCCACCGCGGTTTCGGCGCCGACGCCGACAACCTCCAGCTCGTACACGTCCATCACGATCGAGTCGCCGGTGCGAACCACGACTTCACTTCCCGGCTGGCGTGCCACGCCATTGACCAGGACCGGAAAATACTGGGATACCACCTTGAGCAGATACCCGCCGGACGCACGCGACAGTTCCACCTGTACGCGTGAGAGACGTTTCTCAGGGTCGTTGAGTTTCAGCGTGCAGGTGGCGCTGCGTCCAATCGTGATGGGGTCGCCCTCCAGCGCACACTCTCCGGCAAAAGTGGTTCCGCCCTCGGCATGGTTGAAAATTTTCAGGGACAAGCTCATCCGAAAAGACTCCCGAGACTGCCGTGCAACGGCAGCGTGGCCGGCAGGAAAACCAGCCCAATGCCTTCGGATCCGAGAGGCGCCGATTCAGTCATTGATGCTCAACCCCGTGACCCAGCTTCGTTGTTGCATGATCCACTTAGCGCGCTCGTCCCCTTCCGCGCTGACCACCTGATCCATGCTCGTACCCGTTTCCGGGTCGAGCGCCGACACCATGACAATTCCCTCGGCGTCGTAGCTCAGCGTGACATCGACGGGGTAGTTCTTGCGTGGCGCCGCGATCGGCCCGAATTCAAAAACCCCGAGATCGACCGCCAACCCGTCTGCGCCGCCCACCTGCGCGACCTGGATCACCATGCGTTTCTGGTCGGCGCGGTTGGTATAGACGGTTTTCTTCGCCGATGCCGGAAGGGCCGTTCCGCGCGGGATCAGCACCTCGACGACGAACTCGTTGCGCTTGCGGTCGAACACCGTGACGCCCAGATCATTGGCACAGGTGGGGAGTGCCTTCCCGGCGACGCTTCCCCGGCTGGCGGTCTCCTGCATGAGCAGGGCGGTGCCGCAGGCCACGGTTTCGGCCGTCTGGGTGTCGATGATCGGAATGCCGTGCGGTTTCGCGAGCTGGTTCAGCGCATCGCGCGCGGCCGCAAATCCCGCGGCCTCGCCATAGACGACGATCAGTTCAATCTGGGCGATCCCCAATCCCGCCGCGTCCAGGCAGCGGCGCAGGGTGTCGCCAAGCAAGTCGCGGCGCTGTTCGAACACCCGCGCCCACTGATGCGGGAAGGTGGCCAGTTCCACCGTCCGGCCTGCGACTGCCACGACACGTCGCGACGGCGTGCCGCCGCCCGCAGCGAGCGACTCGACGATCGCCGCCGAAACGCGCGCGAGTTCCCGTCGCGAGGCCGGATCCTCGGGAAGCGGGGCGCCGGTCTGCGCGGTGAATTGCGCCCCGACCATCGCCAGGGCTTCCCCTTCGATGCGCTGCAGGCCGAGCGCCGGTTCGAGTGCGGTGCCGGCGATCGCGTCGCCCCGGGGCGTCGCGCACAGCACCGACATCGCCACGCCGGCCTGGCCGAAGTCGACCAGCAGCGTGGTGCGGCAGGGCGATCCGATCGCGCTGCGGTGAAAGGCGGCCGCCGCCAGCGGCTCGTCGATGAGCTGGATATTTGCGAGCCCGGCGATCTTGGCGGTCTCGCGCAGCGCGCGTCGCTGCGTATCGTTGAACCAGAGCGGTGCGGCGATGCCCACCATGTCCGGCTCCGCGCCGGCCTGCGCCTGTGCGTCGCGCAGCACCTTGCGCATCAGGATTGCCATCACGCCCTCGGCGCTCCAGAGCCTGCCCGAAGCGTCCGTGAACACCGGGTCGCGCTGACCGAGCATTCCCTTGGGGCCGACGATGGCGTTGAGCCTGGCGTCCGCGTCGACCAGCTCGTCCGCGGGTTCGCCTGCCAGGCAGCCTTCTTCGCCGATATAGACCGACGCCGCGGTCGAATGGCGCGCCGCGTCCTGGCGGTCGGGTACCACCTCGGTCACGCCGTATGCATCCACCAGCGACGCGACGATCCGTGCCATGCCCGGGTAAATGCCGAGCGCGCTCATTGTCCTGCTCCGGATCTGGCCACGGCGCGCAGCGCCTCCTGAGCGTCGCGCATCGCCTCGGCACAGCTTTGCCGCAGCCGGGTGACCTGCAGTCCAAGCGGCTGCAGTTCCCGCATCCGCTGTTCGAGGCCCCGCAGCCGGTCGCGCGCATCGTTGCGCAGCCGCCCGCCCTGCTCGGTGTTCGCCGCCTGGTGTTCCTTCAGCGCGCCTTCGATCCGGCGGCCGAATTCCTTGCGCGTCGCCTCGAGCACTTCCTTGAGGCGCGACATCTTCTCGCGCTGGATTTCGCCGATCAGCCGTTTCACCTCCATGCTCACCTGCTCGCGGATGCGCTCCAGTTCCTTGCCCAGCCGCGCGGCGTCCTCCTGCTTCCAGTTCAGGAACGTCAGTCCCACGCCGACGAAGAAAACGATCGGCAGGCCGGCGGCAATCAGCGGTCCGATTTCGGAGCGCGTGAACCCGAACACCATGCCGCCGAGTCCGAGCAGGGAAAGCATCGTGAACATCAGCTGTTTGCCTTCGCCCAGCCTTTGCCAGAATCCGCGTTTCGGCAGGGTGCCGTGATAGGCGAGTTGCAGCGACAGCGCTTCGCGCAGCGAGCGCCAGATTGCATTTTCGTCGACCGGCGCAACGGCCAGCGCGTGTCGCGTCCCGGTTGCCTTGTCGAGGTCCGCGATGAGCGCTTCCCGGCAGGCGTCGGTCCCGGTCTTGATCTGGTCGACGTCCTCCTTGAACTGGTTGCGGATCTCTTTTTTTGCCGCATCGAGAAGGCGCGCGGAAAATGCGCTCTGTATCGTCACGCGGATCTCGTTATAGGCCTCGGCCTGTTCGAGGTCCTGAGCAGACAGCGATTTCAGCAGTTCGCCGACGGCAAGGTTCAGGTTGCCGTTGGGCAGCAGCGCGCGGCGATTCTGATCCTCGATCTGGCGTTCGATGCGGCTCATGCTTTCGTCCAGCCGCAGGCGCAGACGCTCCGAGACGTCGCGATCCCCGCCGTAACCCGAACGCGAGTCGAGCGCGCGGAGGATCCGGTCCTCCCTGCCTTTGAGCGCGCGCTGGCGTGCACCCTCGCGGGTCTGCGCCGCGCCGAGCGATTCGATCGTCGCCTGCAGCGCGCGCAGCCGCGCGTGTGCGGCGGCCGCCTTTGCCGCCGGATCGACCGGCGTTGCGCAAAGCAAAGGCAGCCAGGCGTCCTGCACCAGGGACAATGCCGGGAGGCACAGCGAGGCACGCTTCATCGCGCCGTCCTCCCACCAACCCTGGGTGGCACCATGGGATCCTTCCGCGGGCGTGGCAAGCGGGAGCACCGCCGCCAGCATGCTGCCTAGGTCCTGGAGGATTTCGCGATCCTGTTCCAGCAGAACCTGGTCAGCCGCGCCGGCCACCAGTCCAACCGATGCGCCACTTGCGAGCGCGGCGGCGAGCGCCTCGGAGCAGAAATTTCCCGCGGACAGCGGGGAGGTGACGAGCTCGACGCGAACCCGGCGTCCATCGCTGTGCGGTACCTCGATCCTGATTTCCGTGCCGGCCGGGCCGGGCTGGCGGGCGAGCGCCTGCAATTCGCCAGCCAACGCGTGAGCGTCGCGCAACGGACGCCGTCCGCCGCTCGCCGATGCCAGCGCGTAACTGCCGTCCCGGCTCGTCTCGATGACCAGCCGTGCGCTTGCCGGGAGCGTCAGCGGGTCGCGGCCATCCAGCTGCAGGGCCCAGGCGGCGAGCGCATGCAGTGCGCCTTCGCTCAGTCCGATGCCGACGGCAGCGGCTTCGGCGGCGGTCTTCAGCGACTCGAAGCGTGCCGCCAGCGTGCCGCGGCCGTGGCCGCGCTCGACCTGCGCGCAGACGGTCTGTGCCTCGGCCGCCGCACTGGCGGCGAAGGCTTCGGGGGCGCCGCGCGGCGTTGCGGGGATGCTCATCAGGTCAGCAAGGCAGATTGTTGCGCGGCTGCTTGGGCGCGGCATTCCTGTGCTTGTCTCGCGGCACTGCAGGCGTCTTCAGCGTAAGCATGTGCGTCATGGGCGTGCCCTTCGGCATGTTCGACGAAGGTCGCCATGGACTTTACCCTTTCTTGCGAGTTTTTCACCGCTTGGTCGGCTTCCTTCAGCAATTCGCGCAACGAGATCAGATCGTCGACGCAATGCGGCAGATGTTCATCCACCACCCGGTCAACAAGTTTGCGCGACCCTTCCACCTCTGCGGTCAGTTTTTTAATCAGTTCGTTCGCGGCCGACAACACCTTGCCGATGTCATCACGCAGACCCGCACCGTCGTCGAGATACCTCTGAATGAAGCTGACGTCGGAATGTGCCTTGCTGTTCGCGTCCCGGGTTGCTTCCTCGTGACGCGCGATTTCGTCGCGTGCCTTGTGCGCATCGTTTGCGCACGTCTGCGCGGCAGAGGCGTGCGCGGCTGACTCGGATGCCGCGCTCTGAGCTTGCGACGCATCGCCATCTGCCTTTGAGAAGTGGCCTTGTGCAGCAGCGTCGTGCTGCTGTGCGCGTTGCGCGTGCTGCAACGCGTCGCCTTCCGCCTGCCCGGCGCCTTGCGCATGCTGGGCGGCTTCGACATCGGCGGTGCCTGCCTGCTGGGCGTGATTCTGCGCTTCGGAATCCGCCTGGCCGGCGCCCTGCGCATGCTGGTGGGCCTCGCCGTCGGCCTGGGCTGCGGCCTGTGCATGCTGGTGGGCCTCGCTGTCGGCCTGCCCGGCACCCTGGGAATGCTGATGCGCCTGCGCATCCGATTGGGCGGAATTCTGCTGATGCTGCACGGCCTCGTTGTCGGCGTATCCGGCATGCTGCGCGTGCTGGCGCGCTTCGGTTTCGGCCACGCTCGCGTGCTGGGCGTGCTGTACCGTTTCATTGTCCGCCTGCGCCGCGTGCTGGGCATGCTGACGGGCTTCGCCTTCGGCCTGCGCCGCGTGCTGTGCGTGCTGGCGAGCCTCGTTGTCGGCGTGCGCAGCGCGCTGGCCATGCTGCTGCGCCTCGGCTTCGGCCTGGGCTGCCCTCTGCGCGTGCTGTATGGATTCGTTTTCGGCCTGTGCTGCTCGTTGTGCGTGTTGATGCGTTTCGCTTTCTTGTGCCGCGGCCTGTTGTGCCGCGGTTGCAGCTTCCTGGTTATGTTGGGTGGCTTGCTGCGCAGCGCTTGTGGCTTCCTGGTTATGCTGGGTGGCCTGTTGTGCCGCGCTTGTAGCTTCCTGGTTGTGCTGGACTGCTTGCTGTGAAGCGGTCGCGGCATCCTGGTTGTGCTGGCTGGCCTGCTGTGCGGCACTCGCGGATTCCTGATTATGCTGGCTGGCCTGCTGTGCGGCGCTCGCGGATTCCTGGCTGTGCTGGTTGGCCTGCTGTGCGGCGCTGATCGCTTCCTGGACGTGCTGGTTGGCCTGTCCGGTGGCCGCGGCGGCTTCCTGGTCGTGCTGTGCGGCCTGCTGTGCGGCGTTGACGGCTTCCTGGATGTGCTGCGTCGATTGTTGTGCTGAGCCGGCCGCCTGTTGCTCCGCGTTGACCGCTTCCTGCTGGTGCTGCGCAGTCTGTTGCGCCGCGCCGGCGCTTTCCTGCTCGTGCTGTGCGGCCTGCTGCGCGCCACCCGCCGCGGCCTGTGCCGCCGCCTGTGCGTTCGCCGCGGCCTGCTGTGCGGTCTGGACCAGTTCTTCGGGGCTCGCCATAGTCCGGTCTAGCCTGAGCAGGCCTGGGCTCGGCATCCTTCTGCCGCCTGCGCCTCCTGTGCGGCCCTGTCTGCCGCTGAGCGGGCGCGGTCTTTCTCGTCCTGGGCCTCTTTCTCCAATTGCGCGATCGCGTCTTCGTGTTGCTTGATTTTGTCGAGCAGGCCCCGCGCTTCAGCGACCATCTTTGCGATGTCCTGCTGGTATTGGTAGATCGATCCATGCAGGTTCTGGATTTCCTTTTCAAGCGCCATCCCCGTGCTTTCCTCGCCGACGATCTTTTCCTTGAGTCCTTCGGCTTGGCCAAGCAGGCCCTTCATCTGATCGACGCCTGCGTGGCATTGCTTTTCGCACTCCTGCACAACGTGTGTGTTCTCGTCCACTTTCTGGTGCAGCGCGGCCGCGTCCTGGGAAAACTTCTCGGCGGCGTCCTTATGTTCGTTCGCATGACCAAGTGCAATACGCGCATCATCCTCGTGCTTTACAGCCAATTTCGCCGCTTCATCGGCCTTACCGGCTGCGGTTCCGGCCTGCCTTTCATGCTCAAGGGCAGCGTTTTCGTGCGTTTGCGCCTGCGTCGCATGGCCTCGCGCCTCGCTTTCCATCGTTGCGGCGTTCTGCGCATGGCTGCGCGCCTCGCCTTCGGCGACGCCGGCGTTCTGCGCATGGCTGCGCGCCTCGCCTTCGGCGACGCCGGCGTTCTGCGCATGGCTGCGCGCTTCGCCTTCGGCCAGGCCGGCGTTCTGCGCATGGTTTCGCGCCTCGCCTTCGGCGACGCCGGCGTTCTGCGCGTGCTGGCGCGCTTCGCCTTCGGCATGCGCGGCGTGCTGCGCGTGCTGTACCGCCTCGTTGTCGGCGTGCGCGGCGTTCTGCGCGTGCTGTACCGCCTCGTTGTCGGCGTGCGCAGCGTTCTGCGCGTGTTGTACTGCCTCATTGTCGGCCTGTGCCGCATGCTGCATGTGCTGCACGGCTTCGTTGTCCGACTGGGCGGCATGCTGCGCATGTTGCAGGGACTCGTTCTCCGCTTGTCCAGCGCGCTGCGCGTGCTGCAGGGTCTCGTTTTCGGCCTGTCCGGCACGCTGCGCATGCTGCAGTGATTCGTTCTCGGCCTGCGCCGCGCGCTGCGCATGCTGCTGCGATTCGGTGGCATGCGTCGCTGCCTGTTGTGCAGCGGTGGCTGATTCCTGGTTGTGTTGAGCGGCCTGCTGTGCGGCGGTCGCGGATTCCTGGTTGTGCTGTGTGGCCTGCTGCGCGGCGGTGGTGGCTTCCTGGTTGTGCTGTGTGGCCTGTTGCGCGGCGGTTGCTGATTCCTGGTTGTGCTGTGTGGCCTGCTGCGCGGCGGCGGTGGCTTCCTGGTTGTGCTGTGTGGCCTGCTGCGCGGCGGTGGTGGCTTCCTGGTTGTGCTGTGTGGCCTGCTGCGCGGCGGTGGTGGCTTCCTGATTGTGCTGCGCGGCCTGCTGAGCGGCGGTGGTGGCGTCCTGCACGTGCTGCGCCGTCTGCTGGGCTGCCGCAGCCGCTTCCTGGGTGTGCTGCGCCGCCTGCTGCGCCGAGGCGATCGCCTGCTGTGCCGCGGCGGCTGCTTCCTGATTGTGCTGTGCCGCCTGCTGTGCCGCAGCCGAAGCGGATTGCGCCGAAGACTGGGCATCCGTCTGCGATTGGGACGCAGATTGCGCGGCGGACTCTGCCTGCAAGACCAATTCGTCAAGTGTCGCCACGGATCCTCTCCCGATGATCAGCCACCACTACCCGGCCATTTGCCGCATCCCGACAGACTGCGCCATGACATTTTTTGCGCGATCTTCTCACGCCGCTGCCGGTATATATCACGCGGCTGCGGTTTTGTGGATCCATCAAATGTCGCGAATGCGGTGCACTCCAATCGGACAGACGACCGGCGCATGCGGCCGGGCCGGACTGGCGGCGCTGCCGGCTAGAGCGCGCCGCCGACGGCCATGGACTCGACGATCTCGACCGCCGCGTCCGAGAGACTTTTTGCGCGGGGATCGATGTTGATCCAGGTGCTTCCGCCGATATCCCCGAAGAAACCCACTCCAGCGCGCCGCGTGCTGTAGAGCGTGTAGAACACGCGCTGCCAGTAGGAGTGGCCCAGGTAAGCCCGCGGGGCGAATTCCTCGGCCCGGACGATCATGAACACGTCCACGCCGTGGGCAAGCAGGCGCGCCCTGAGCAGCGCCATTTCGGCGTGATTCACACGTGCCGGAATGTGATGCTCGCGCACTGCCTTGAGATCGACGCCGGCGATCATGCCGGATGCGGCGTCCTGCGGCACGATGACGAAGCCGCGTTTGGCAAGTTCAACCCCGACCGCATCGGCGACCACGCCTCCGCCGGGCACCAGGGCAATGACCTTGATCAGCTCGGTGCCGGCTCTCGCCCTGCCGCGGTTGATGGAAAACTCGTCGAACGTGGCGGTCTGCCAGCGGGGCGGTCCGCAGGCGGTCAGGCAGAGGAGGGCGACGAGCCCGACCGCGCGAGCGAGTGTCTTCAAAGGTACACCCTGAGGATTGCCGAAAGGCTGACTGGGACTTCCCCTGACGCTTACGATCCCGCCTTGGCCGGCCGCATTTCGATGCCGGCGATCCGCGCGAGTTCGCGGTGCACCCGACTGACGCGTTCGACTTCGCCCTTGGCGGGGAAGCGCTCGTAGAAGCCCTCCGCGCGGAACGCCTTGATCTGGTCGTGCCAGGGCGCGAGACGCTTTTCCCAGCGGTTGACGCGGCCTTCCAGCGGTTCGGCGTCCGAGTGCGCAAGGTCCGCGCAGACGCGGATCATTGCCTTGATGGTCACCGGGCGGGTGACCATGTAGTTCTCATGACCCCAGGCGTCGTCCCACACGCGCTCGGCCGCCTTGAGGAAATCGCGCAGCATTCCGTAATAGCGGCCGGCTTCCTTGGCACTGCCGCCGGCGACCTGGATCTTGCGCCAGTCGCGGTTGGTCCAGCGCTGCAGCTCGTTGAACAGTTCCGCCTGCAGGATCCACTTGTCCTTCTGGCTGCGGCCGCCGAGGCGGTTGATCCGGTAGCGCAGCGGGCTGTCGCCCTCGGAGTACAGCGCGCCGACCATGCGCGAGGCGAACTTGCGGTGCGGCTCGGCCCAGGACACGCGTTCGTAGAGGTCGACCAGGTGGCTCTTGTTGATCCGGGTCGGGGTCGAGTTGATGATCACGAACATCTCGGTGGCGAAGTCCTCGCTGCGGCCATCGAAAATCATGCAGGGGACGTTGATCGCCGCGGCCTCGTCGGGGCGGTCGTCGAGGTGGAAGCGCAGGGCCGCGAGGCGGTGCTGACCGTCGACGATGAGGAATTTCTGCTGCGGCTCGGACAGGTGCCCGATCCCCTCGACGCCGGCGGTCCGGAATCCGAGCTTTTCGGAGGTGAACAGCAGCACCGTGCCGGGAATCGGGGGCTGGGTGATCGCGGTTTCGTAGAAGTTCTTGAGTTGCTTCACCTTGGCTTTCGACAGGGTGCGCTGGAAGGCCTTGTCGGTGCGCTCGATCCTGGCGATGAACTGGGCGATTTCGTCGTCGGCGGAGATCTTCGCCGGGGCGATCTGCTCGCCCTCGCCGTAGAACCGGCTGATGAATCGAACCTTGCCGAGCAGGTCCTTGGCCGGGACGCTGGCGAAGTAAAAGATTCCGTCCTTCTGGCGAATCTGTGTGGCGAGCACGGTGTCCCCCTCCTCCGAGTTGGGCGCGGCCGGGCGCGCCGAGAGGAAATATAGCCGAGTTTTGGCGAAGCGGGTACTCCGGAACAGTCAATTCCGCGGAATTATTTTCGGAGATTGGCTCCCTGAGCGGGTTCCAGGGCAAAAACTATATGGATAACGGTATAGTTAAGTACAGGGGAACCTGCGGCTCCCCCGTACCCCCTCGCTCCGTACAGGAGGCTGGCTGCTAAGGGGCGGTGGCGAGGCGGAGGACTTCGTGGCAGAGGGCGCCGTCTGGGTGGGCGAGACGTTCGAGGATGGAAAAGTGGTTATCGCCGGGCAGGAGCAGCAGGTTCGTGGGGCGTCCGGCGGCGGCGAGGGCTGCAGCAAACTCTTCTGATTGGCGCACCAGTTCAGGCAGTTCTGCGGCACCAACCGCCACGGTCTGGGGGGGTTCCGGATACGGAAGCAACTGCGGGGAGTTAGCGCCTGCTTCCTTGATATCCATTGCCAGCGGCTCGTTCAGATAAGACAGGCGGATGGGTTCGAGGTCGAACAGGCCGCTGATCGGCAGCGCCGCCGTGACCCCGGTCAGGCCGGCCGCCATCGCAGTCAGGTGCCCGCCGGCCGAATGTCCGCAGACCAGCAGGTTCCTGCCGGCACCAAACCGGGTCTGGGCGTTGGCGACCAGCCAGCCGACTGCGGCGTGGATCTCGGCGACGATCCCGGTCATGCGCGCCTCGGGAGCCAGGGTGTATTCGATCAGGGCCACGTTGAGGTCGTGCGCGAGCGGTCCCTCGGCGACAAAGGCGTAGGGCTCCTTTTCGTTGCCCTGCCAGTAGCCGCCGTGGATGAACGCAACTGTCGGCCGGCCGGGATGGGCTGCGGGGAAAAAGTCGATCCGATGGCGCGGGCCTGCGCCGTACGCGAGGTCGCGATGCACCGGGGCGCGCGCATACAGGGCCTGGCTGCGCTGGGTCCAGTCCTCGCGAATTTCGGCGAGCCGCGGCTCGACGGCGCGGTTGTTGTAGGCGGCATCCAGCGCCGCCTGGGAAAAGTTGCGGTAGACGGTGCCGGCCGTTGCGCTCATGCCGGCCGCCGCTTCATCAGGTAGGTGTGGAAACCCGAGAGCACCAGTTCGCCGCGCTGATTCGTGAGACGCACCGCGAAGCGCACCACGCCGTTCGCGCCGTCCCTGGTGGGGCGGGCCGTCTCGACTTCCAGCACCGGTGTCACGGTGTCGCCTTCCAGCACCGGCTTCAGAAATTTCCCGCCCTGTTCAAGGAACGCAACCATCGAACCTTCGACATGCGGCGAGAGCGGATTGGCGCCCAGCGCCGTCATGGCCATCAGTAACAGACCGTGCGCCAGCGGCGCGCCGAAGGCCGTTTTCTTTGCGTATTCCGGATCGTAGTGCAGCGGATGCGCGTCGCCGGTCATCTGCGCGAACTGGCCGAAGGCCTCGGCGCCCAGCAGGTGGCGCGTGCCCTCGAACTGCCGTCCGGGAGTGAAGTCTTCCAGCCAGTACTGTGCTGCTGCGGATGGGTTCATGCGGGTCCTCTGTTCATGTCGGTATTTCGATGGGGCCAAGTGTGCCGCATTGCGGGAATCCGCGCCGTCCGACAGGCGAACCAGTCGGTTCGTTCTGGTATAAAGTCAGCCGCTTACGCAGAGGAAAGCCCATGCTCCGCAGCACCAAGATCGTCGCCACCCTCGGTCCCGCCTCTTCCGACCCCGCCGTGCTCGAAAAAATGATCCGCGCGGGCGTGGACGTGGTGCGGCTCAATTTCTCCCACGGCACGGCCGAGGACCACCTCAAGCGCGCCCAGCTGGTGCAAGGACGTCGGCCGCAAGCCGTCGGCCGCACGGTGGGCATCATGGCCGACCTGCAGGGGCCGAAGATCCGCGTCGGCAAGTTCGCCGACGGCAAGATCATGCTCGAGCCGGGCCAGACCTTCGTGCTGGACGCCGAAATCGACATGGGCAACGCCGAGCGCGCCGGGCTGGACTACAAGGAGCTGCCGCGCGACGTCTCGGCCGGCGCGGTGCTGCTGCTGGACGACGGCAAGATCGTGCTCGACGTGACCGCGGTGCGCGGCATCGGAGGTCCACACCACGGTGCGCCACGGCGGCGTGCTCTCGAACAACAAGGGCATCAACCGCCAGGGCGGCGGGCTCACCGCGCCGGCGCTGACCGCCAAGGACATGGAGGACATCAAGACCGCCGCGCAAGCTCAAGGCCGACTACCTCGCGGTGTCGTTTCCCAAGACCGGCGCCGACATGTACATGGCGCGCGAACTGATGCGCGCGGCCGGCGGCAAGGCGCTGCTGATCGCCAAGATCGAGCGCGCCGAGGCGATCCCCGCGCTCGAGGACATCATGAAGGCCTGCGACGGCATCATGGTGGCGCGCGGCGACCTCGCGGTCGAAGTGGGCGACGCGTCGGTGCCGGCGCTGCAGAAACGCATGATCCGCATGGCGCGCGAGCACAACAAGCTCACCATCACCGCGACGCAGATGATGGAGTCGATGATCTCCAGCCCGATGCCCGACGCGCGCCGAAGTCTCCGACGTGGCCAACGCGGTGCTCGACGGCACCGACGCCGTGATGCTGTCGGCGGAATCCGCCAGCGGCAAGTATCCGGTGCGAGGCGATCGAGGCGATGGACCGGATCTGCATCGAGGCCGAGCAGCTCGCAGCCGGTCAACCTCGACCAGGATTTCCTCGAACCGGCTGTTCACCCGCGTCGACCAGTCGATCGCGATGGCGGCGCTGTTCACCGCGTTTCACCTGAAGGTCAAGGCGATCGCCTCGCTGACCGAGTCGGGTTCGACGGCGCTGTGGATGAGCCGCCTCAACTGCGGCGTGCCGATCTATGCGCTGACTTCGCAGACCGCCACCCGGTACCGGGTGTCGCTGTTCCGGGATACGCTATCCGCTGGTGGTGAAATACGTGGGCCACGATCGCGAGGAACTGCTGCGCGAAGCGGAGAATGTGCTGATCGAGAATGGCGTCGTCGAGAAAGGCGACCTCATCGTCCTGACCATCGGCGAACCGATCGGCAAGGCAGGCGGCACCAACACGATGAAGATCGTAAAGGTCGGCGAGCACGGCAAGTAATGGCGCAGGAAGAGATGGCAGCACTGCCGGAGCGATTCGCCGACGTCGCGGCGCTCGAGGACTTCATGAGCACGCCCTCGCCGGCGCTCGATACGCGAACTCGCCGCGTTGCCGGGCGATCTGATGGTGCTCGGCGTCGGCGGCAAGATGGGGCCGACCCTTGCGCGCATGGCGAAGCGCGCAGCACCGGACAGGCGGGTGATCGGCGTGGCGCGGTTCTCCGAGCCGGGCCTGCGCGAGAAGCTCGAAGCCCAGGGCATCGAATGCATCGCCTGCGACCTGCTCGAGCGCAGCGCGCTCGAGTCGCTGCCGAAAGCCGCGAACATCGTCTTCATGGCCGGGCACAAGTTCGGCGCCTCGGGCAATCCGGATTTCACCTGGGCGATGAACACGGGCGTGCCGATGATGGTGGCCGAGACCTTTCGTGCGTCGCGCATGGTCGTGTTTTCCACCGCCTGCGTATATCCCTTCGTTGCGGTGGACGGGCAGGGCGCGGACGAATCCGTGCCGCTGCTGCCGCCGCCGGGCGACTATGCCGCCTCCTGCGTCGGCCGCGAGATGATGTTCTCCCACGCCTCGCGCAAGTACGCCACGCCCGTTGCGATCGTGCGCCTGGAGTACGCGATCGACATGCGCTACGGCGTGCTGTACGACGTCGCCGCCAAAGTGGCTGCGGGCCAGCCGGTGGACGTGACCATGGGACACGTCAATGTCATCTGGCAGGGCGACGCAAACGAACAGGCGCTGCGGCTGCTGGCCCATTGCACGACCCCCGCCGCTGCGTTCAACGTCAGCGGACCGGAGATCGTGAGCGTGCGCTGGCTTGCGGCGGAGTTCGCCCGGCGCCTGGGCAGGACCGCGGCGATTACCGGCAGCGAAGCCCCGACCGCCTGGCTGGTCGACACGACCCGCACCCAGGCCCTGTTCGGTGCGCCGCACGTGCCGCTCGCGCGCATGATCGACTGGGTCGCCGACTGGGTCGCGCGCAGCATGCCGAGCCTGGGCAAGGACACGCACTTCTCCACCCGCGATGGAAAGTACTGAGGGTTCCACCGCGGGCCTGCGCGAGATTCGCCTCGGTGCCGCCGAGCTTCCGGGCTGCGTCGCGCTGGTCACCGAGGTGCGCTGGAACCAGACCGCGGACGACTGGCGCACCATGCTGGCGCTGGGTGAGGGCTACGGCCTGGTCGCACCCGACGGCACGCTGGTCGCCACCTCGCTCGCGCTGCCGTATCGCGAGCGGCGGCTTCGGCTGGATCAGCATGGTGCTGGTGACCGAGCGCTGGCGCCGCAAGGGCCTCGCCACCCGCCTGATGGACCGCGCCATGGCGGCGCTCGCGCGAGATGGCCTCGTTGCGATCCTCGATGCGACGCCCGCCGGGCGCACCGTGTACGGCCTGCTCGGTTTCGAGGACACCTGGGGCATCGAGCGCATGCAGTGCCTCGCTGCGCCGGCGCTCGCATCCGAACCGCGCACCGCGGCGGGGTGCGAGATACGCGCGATGACCGACGCCGACTGGCCCGCCGTCTGCGCGCTGGATGCGGCGGCGTTCTGCGCCGATCGTTCCGAACTGCTCGCCGCGCTGCGTCCGCGCCTGCCCGCGGCCGCGCTGGTGTCGGTCGTCGATGGACGAATCAACGGATTCCTGCTCGGTCGCGAAGGCCGCACCGCAAGACCAGCTCGGGCCCTGCGTGGCCGACGACGAGGCCGGCGCGATCGCGCTGCTGGCCACCGCGCTGCGCCGGGTGAGCGCGCCGGTGTTCCTCGACATGCCCGCCCCGCACGCGGCGCTCGGCGCATGGCTGCGCGCCTCCGGGTTCACGCTGCAGCGTCCCTACACGCGCATGATCCTCGCGCGCAGCGAGCCCTTCAATCCGGTCGAGCGGATGTTCGCGATCGCCGGGCCCGAGCTCGGCTAGACGATGTAATTTCTGATCTTTCTATCGACAAAGTCCGCTTCTGCGGGCGGTTGCACGGGAGTTTGTGTATCGATACCGATACACCCTGGAAGCCGGGCTGCGGGCGCGATGGATCAGGCCCCTGCGTTGAAACGGTACCCTACCCCGGTTTCGGTGAGCAGGTGGCGGGGTTGGGCCGGGTCGGCTTCGAGCTTCTTCCTCAGGTTCGCCATGTAGATGCGCAGGTAATGCGCGCTCTCCACGTAGCCGGGCCCCAGGCTTCCTGCAGAAGAAAGCGCTGGGTCAGAACCCGTCCGGGGTGCTTTACCAGGACCGAGAGCAGGCGGTACTCGGTGGGCGTCAGATGGACCGCGGCGCCGGCGCGGCGCACCTCGCGGTTCAGCAGATCGACCTCGATGTCGCCCGCGCTGAACCGGCCGTTCGAATCGGTGCCGGGCGTGGCCGCATGGCGCAGCGCGACGCGCATGCGCGCAATCAGCTCGCCGACGCCGAAGGGCTTGACCACATAGTCGTCCGCGCCGGCCTCGAGCGCCGCGATCTTGTCGGTCTCCTGGCTGCGCGCCGAGAGCACGATCACCGGCACTCCGGTCCACTCGCGCAGGCGCCGGATGACCTCCACACCATCCATGTCCGGCAGGCCGAGGTCGAGGATCACGACTTCCGGGCGCCGGGTCGCGCACTCCACCAGCCCCTGCCGCCCGGTGTGCGCCTCGTGCACCGTGAATTCGTGCGCATCGAGCGACGCCTTGAGGAAGCGCCGGATCTGCGGCTCGTCTTCGATGACCACCACCACGGGGCGCGCGGAAGTCATGCGGGGCTCAGGCCTCGGCCTCGAGGACCGGCGCAGCCGCCGTCTGCGGCAGGACGAAGCTGAAGCGCGCCCCGCCGCTTGCGCTGCGCCCGGCGCCGATCTTTCCGCCATGCGCTTCGACGATGCTGCGGCAGATCGCAAGCCCGAGACCCACCCCGCCGGTGGCGGACTCCGGGGAGCCGCGATAGAACTTCTCGAATACCTGTCCCTCCTCGCCCGGGCGCAGCCCGGGACCGTTGTCGCTGACCGACACCGACAGGCCGTCCTGCACGACTTCGGCGCTGACCGCGACCGGCTGTCCGCCGCGGTGTACTTCGCGGCGTTCTCCAGCAGGTTGACGAGGGCACCTCTTCGATCAATACCGGGTCGAACTGAACCAAAGGCGCTTCCGGCGGCAGCGAGAGCGCGATTTCGCGTGCCGGCGAGGCGGGGCTTTGCGCGCGCAAGCGCGGCACCGACCACTTCGTCGAGCACGTTCCACTGCAGGTTGAGCCTGAACGCGCCGGCCTGGAAACGCGCGAGGTCGAGCACGTTGGCGACCACCTCGCTCATGTGGCGCGCCTCGTCGCTGATGCCGACCGCCAGGCCCCTGCGCGCCGACTCGCTCAGCTGGGCGGCGCTGTCGGCCAGGTCGAGGCCGACCCGACGATCGACGCGAGCGGTGTGCGCAGATCGTGCGAAATTCCCGCCAGCAGGGAGTTGCGCAGTTCCTCGGTTTCGACGCGCACGCGCGCGTTGCGCCCCTCTTCGGCCAGCGGCGCACGTTCGATCGCGATCGCGATCTGGCCCGCGAAGGTGTCGAGCAGGCGCCGCTGCTCGGGCACGAACAGGCGGCGCGGATCGCCCGGCAGAAGCGCGGCCACGCCGACCGTGCGGTTCGGCGAGGCGAGCGGCAGGAAGTGCGTGTCGCTTCCCGCGAGCGTGTCGATGCCCAGTCCGCCGGCTGGCCGTGGTCGTACACCCACTGCGCGATCGACAGGTCCGCGCCGTGGAAGGACCCTGCGATACTCTCGTCGGCGGGATTGACGCAGGCGCGCCGGCGCGGCGCGGTCGCTCGGGCAGCAGGATGACGGCCCGGCTCGCCAACACTTCGCACAGATGCTGTACGCCGATGCGCGCCATCGCGCCGACCTCGTAGGTTCCCGCCAGCTCGCGGCTCATTTCGTACAGGGCCGACATGCGCTGCTCGCGGTACCCGGCAATGCGTGCCTGCATGCGCACGCTGCGGCAAGGCTGCTGATCACCAGGCCCACCGCCAGCATGACCGCGAAGGTCACCAGATACTGGGAGTCGGACACGGCGAACGTCAAGTAGGGCTGCACGAAGAAGTAGTCGAACGCGGCTACCGACAGAACCGAGGAGAACACCGACGGTCCGCGTCCGTAGCGCACCGCGACCAGCACGATCCCGGCGAGATAGATCATCACCAGGTTGGTGGGGTGAAAGGTGCCGTGCATGAGGCTGCCGATCAGCGTCGAGGCGAACGTGATCGCCGCGGCGCCCGCGTACCCCGGCCAGCGCAGCTTCTCGTCGCGCTGTGGCCCGGTGACGCCGAGGTGGGCGCGGCTGCGATCGAGGATCGGCGTCGCGCTGCCGAACGCCAGCGTGGCGGGGCGCGCCTCGGTACCGATGATTTCCACGTCGATGTCGCTGGCGGCCTGCACAACGCGGTCGACTGTGGAGGTCACCAGCCGTCGCAGCAGCCCGCGGCGTCGCGGCTTGCCGAGTACGATCTGCTCACATTCTGCGCGCGCGCGAAGCCGACGATCTCGGCCGGAACGTTCCCACCGCCGACCGTCACAGAACGTGCGCCGAGTTCTTCGGCGAGGCGCAGGGTGCGCAGAATGCGGTCGCGTTCGCCTTCGGGCAGGCGCTGCAGTTCGGGGTCTCGACGTACAGCGCAATCCACTCCGCGGCAAGGCTCGTGGCGAGCCGGCGCGCGGCGCGCACCAGGTGCTCGGCGTGCTGGCCCGGCCCGACGCAGACCAGCAGCCGTTCGGAGACCGGCCAGGCACGGTGGATCGCGTGGTCCTCGCGGTAGTCGCGCATCTGCGTCATCCACGCGCTCCGCGGTGCGGCGCAGCGCCAGCTCGCGCAGGGCGATCAGGTTGCCCTTGCGGAAGAAATTCTTGGCGGCGCGCTGCGCCTGCTCGGGCGAGGTAGACCTTGCCTGCCGCGAGACGCGCGAGCAGTTCGTCCGGCGGCAGGTCGACCAGTTCGACCTCGTCGGCCTCGTCGAACACCTTGTCGGGCACCGTCTCGCAGACGCGCACGCCGGTGATCTGGCCGACCACGTCGTTGAGGCTCTCGAGGTGCTGGACGTTGAGCGTCGTGTAGACGTCGATGCCGGCCTCGAGCAGTTCGTCGACGTCCTGCCAGCGCTTGGCGTGGCGCGAGCCGGCGCGCATTGGTGTGGGCGAGCTCGTCGACGAGCAGCAGGGCCGGCTTGCGCGCAAGGGCCGCGTCGAGATCGAACTCCTGCACGATCCCGCCGCGGTACTCGACCTCGCGCGAGGGCAGGACCTCGAGGCCGTCGAGCAGCGCGTCGGTCTCGCTGCGGCCGTGGGTTTCGACGAAGCCGACGACCACGTCGACACCGGCCTCGCGCTGGGCGCGCGCGGCCTGCAGCATGGCGTAGGTCTTGCCGACGCCGGCGCGGCGCCGAAGAAGATCTTCAGCTTCCCGCGCTGCTCCTTGCGCTCTTCGCGCTGGACGCGGGCGAGCAGTGCATCGGGATCGGGCCGGCTGTCGCTCATGGCCGGCTATTCTGGCATGCGGTCGAGCGCGAGATTGAGCTTCAGCACGTTGACCCTGGGCTCGCCGAGGAATCCCAGCTGGCGGCCCTCGGTTGCGGCGGCCACCGCGACGCACGTTCGCGGCGTCGACCTTGCGGGCGTTCGCCACGCGGGTCGGTCTGGTACTCGGCCGCCGCCGGGCTGATGTGCGGATCGAGGCCGCTGCCCGACGCGGTGACCAGATCGACCGGCACCGCAGCGCTGTTGCCCGGATCGGCCGCGCGCAGGGCCTCGATGCGTCCGGCCACTGCGTCGCCGAGCGCCGGGTTCGGTCGGGCCCAGGTTCGAGCCGCCGGAGGCGCTCGCGTTGTACGGGTACGGCGAGGTGGCCGAGGGACGGCCCCAGAAGTACTTGGGTCCGCGAACGGCTGGCCGATCAGCGCCGAGCCGACGCGGCTTGTCCGTCCTGCTCGATCAGGCTGCCGTTCGCCTGGCGGGGAACAGCAGCTTGGCCGATGCCGGTCACGAGCGAGCGGGTAGAGCGACGCCGGTGACCAGCGTCAGCAACACGAGCAGCGACGCAGCGCGGGTTTGCAGTTCCTTGAGCATGGTCAATCTCCTTGTCACTGCGATTTCAGACCAGGCCGAGCGCCACGAGCATCAGGTCGATCAGCTTGATGCCGACGAACGGCACGATCAGGCCGCCGAGGCCGTAGATCAGCAGGTTGTCGCGCAGCAGCACGCGCCGCGCCGACCGGCGCGATAGCGCACGCCGCGCAGCGCGAGCGGGATCAGCACGATGATGATGAGCGCGTTGAAGATCACCGCCGACAGGATCGCGCTCGCGGGGCTCGCGAGGCGCATGACGTTGAGCGCGTCGAGCTGCGGGATAGGTGCGTCGCGAACGCGGCCGGGATGATCGCGAAGTACTTGGCCACGTCGTTGGCGATGCTGAACGTGGTCAGCGCGCCGCGCGTCATCAGCAGCTGCTTGCCGATCTCGACGATCTCGATCAGCTTGGTCGGGTTCGAGTCGAGGTCGACCATGTTGCCGGCTTCCTTCGCGGCCTGCGTGCCGGTGTTCATCGCGACGGCGACGTCGGCCTGCGCGAGCGCGGGCGCGTCGTTCGTGCCGTCGCCGGTCATCGCGACCAGGCGCCCGCCGCGCCTGGTACTCGCGGATCAGCTTCGAGCTTGGCCTCGGGCGTCGCCTCGGCGAGGAAGTCGTCGACGCCCGCTTCGGCGGCGATGGCGGCGGCGGTCAGCGGGTTGTCGCCGGTGATCATCACCGTCTTGATGCCCATGCGGCGCAGCTCGGCGAAGCGCTCCTTGATGCCGCCTTTGACGATGTCCTTCAGGTCGATCGACGCCGAGCACCGCCGGGCCGTCGGCGACGACGAGCGGCGTCGCGCCGCCTTGCGCGACGGTCGTCGACGCTGCGCGCTCGACCGTCAGCGGGGCAGTGCCCGCCGTGCGCTGCGACGTAGGCGTCGATGGCGTCCGCCGCGCCCTTGCGGATCTGCGCGGCCGCCGAGGTCGACGCCGCTCATGCGGGTCTGGGCGGTGAACGGGACGAAGGTCGCGCCGAGCTCGCGCACGTCGCGTCCGCGCAGGCCGATACTTCTGCTTGGCCAGCACCACGATGCTGCGGCCCTCGGGCGTCTCGTCGGCGAGCGACGCGAGCTGCGCCGCGTCGGCCAGGTCGCGCTCGGTCGACGCCCGGCGCGGGCATGAAGCGCGGCCGCCTGGCGGTTGCCGAGCGTGATCGTGCCGGTCTTGTCGAGCAGCAGCACGTCGACGTCGCCGGCGGCCTCGACCGCGCGGCCCGACATGGCGATCACGTTGGCCTGGATCATGCGGTCCATGCCGGCGATGCCGATCGCCGAGAGCAGGCCGCCGATCGTCGTCGGGATCAGGCAGACCAGCAGCGCGACCAGCACGGTGATGCGTGACCGGCGTGCCCGGCCCGCGGCTTCGACGCTGTAGAGCGAGAACGGCAGCAGCGTGACGCGTGGCGAGCAGGAAGATGATGGTCAGCGCCGCCAGCAGGATGGTCGAGCGCGATCTCGTTCGGCGTCTTCTGGCGCTTCGCGCCCTCGACCATGGCGATCATGCGGTCGAGGAAGGTCTCGCCGGGGTTGGCGGTGATGCGGACGACGAGCCAGTCGGAGAGCACGCGCGTGCCGCCGGTGACCGCGCTGCGGTCGCCGCCGGACTCGCGGATGACCGGCGCGCGATTCGCCGGTGATGGCGCTCTCGTCGACCGAGGCGACGCCTTCGATGACCTCGCCGTCGCCGGGAATGATGTCGCCGGCCTCGACGAGGACGACGTCGCCCTTGCGCAGCGTCGCGGAGGCGACGACGCGATCGGAGCGTCGCGCTGTCGCGCGGCGCGTCGAGCTTCTTCGCCGTGATGTCGCGCTGCGCGCGCTGCGCAGCGTGTCGGCCTGCGCCTTGCCGCGGCCTTCGGCCATCGCCTCGGCGAAGTTGGCGAACAGCACCGTGAACCACAGCCAGAGCGGAGATCGCCGAGGATGAAGCCGGCCGGCGCCTCGCCCTCGGCCGACCGAGCGCCTGCAAGCACAGAGCACGGTCGTGAGGATGCTGCCGACGTAGACGACGAACATCACCGGGTTGCGCGAGCTGGCGCCGCGGATCGAGCTTGACGAACGACATCGACGATCGCGCGGCCGCGAGCGATCGGCCGGATCGAACAGCGGACGTGGCTCGGCTGGCGGCGGTCATGGTCATTCTCCTCAGACGGTTCATCGGCTGGCCGTCAGCATGCAGGTGCTCGACGATCGGGCCCGAGCGCGAGCGCCGGGCACGAAGGTCAGCGCGCCGACGATCAGGATCACGTGCCGACGCAGCATGCACGACGAACAGCGGCGTGTGCGTCGGCAGCGTGCCGGCGCCGGCCGGCACGCGTCTTCTTGCGCGGCGAGCGAGCCGGCGATCGCCAGCACCGGGATCGATCAGCCAGTAGCGCGCGAACAGCATCGCGATGCCCGAGCGCCGTGTTGTAGAACGGCGTGTTCGCCGAGAGGCCGGCGAAGGCGCTGCCGTTGTTGTTGCCGGCCGAGGAGAAGGCGTAGAGGATTTCGCGAGAAGCCGTGCGCGCCCGGGATTGGCGACCCCGGCCTTGCCCGGCGTCGATCATGCACCGCGACGCGCCGTGCCGACCAGCACGACCAGCGGCGGAATCAGGATCACGAGCGAGGCCATCTTCATCTCGAAGGCCTCGATCTTCTTGCCGAGGTACTCGGGCGTGCGCCCGACCATCAGGCCGGCGATGAACACGGCGACGATCGCGAACATCAGCATGCCGTAGAGCCCGGAGCCGACGCCGCCGAAGATGACCTCGCCGAGCTGCATCAGCCACATCGGCACCAGGCCGCCGAGCGGCGTGAAGGAATCGTGCATCGAGTTGACCGAGCCGTTCGAGGCGGCGGTCGTGGCCGTGGCCCAGAGCGCCGAGTTGGCGATGCCGAAGCGCGACTTCCTTGCCTTCCATGTTGCCGCCCGCCTGCGGTCGTCGATGGCCGCCTGGTCGACGCCGAGCGCCGCGAGCAGCGGGTTGCCCGCCTGCTCGGCGCCAGCACGCGACCGCCAGCAGCGGCGACGAAGATGACGCGTCATCGCCGCGAGCACCGCCCAGCCCTGGCGCGTGTCGCCGACCATCCTGCCGAACGTGTAGCACAGCGCCGCCGGGATCAGCAGGATCGCGAGCATCTCGAGGAAGTTCGAGAGCGGCGTCGGATTCTCGAACGGGTGCGCCGAGTTGACGTTGAAGAAGCCGCCGCCGTTGGTGCCGAGCTGCTTGATCGCGATCTGCGAGGCGGCCGGGCCGACCGCGATGACCTGCTCTGACGGTCCGTGACCGGCTTGCCTGCCGTCCTTGAGCGGCTGCCGCGGCGTCGAGTCGGCTCGTATCGACGACTCGACAGCGGCACGTCTGGTAGGCGCGAAGGTCTGCACCACGCCCTGCGACGACCAGGACCAGCGCGAGGACGAGCGACAGCGGCAGCAGGATGTAGAGCGTCGCCGCGCGTCAGGTCGACCCAGAAGTTGCCGATCGTCTCGGCCGACCTGCGCGCGCGAAGCCGCGGATCAGCGCGACCAGCACCGCCATGCCGGTCGCGGCCGAGACGAAGTTCTGCACCGTGAGCCCGAGCATCTGGGTCAGGTAGCTCATGCGTCGTCTCGCCGCCGTAGCCCTGCCAGTTGGTGTTGGTGGCGAAGCTGACCGCGGTGTTGAACGCCGAGTCGGGCGTAGACCGCCGCGCAAGCCCTGCGGGTTGAGCGGCAGGACGCGCCTGCAGGCGCTGCAGCGCGTAGACCGCCAGGAGCCCGAGCAGGTTGAAGGCCAGCACCGCGAACGCGTACTGGGTCCAGCGCATCTCGTGCTTCGGGTCGACGCCGGAGAGGCGGTAGATGAGGCGTTCCGCCGGCGCGCCCAGCGGTAGAGGAAGGCCGGTTCGCCCGCATAGACGCGCGCCATGTAGGTTCCGAGCGGCTTCGCGAGCAGCAGCAGTACCGCGAGGTACACCACGCACTGCACGATCAGGTTGGAGGTCATGAAAAGTCCTCCGGCTTGAACAGCGCGTAGACGAGGTACACGAACAGCCCCGCCGCGAGCAGGGCGCCGATGAGGTAGAGGCCGCTCATGAGGGCTTCCTCAGGTGTTCGAATGCGTACACCAGCGCCGCGCTGGCCGCGAAGAACGCCAGACCGAGTGCCAGATAGATCACGTCCATGTCCGTCCCCTTCGATTGGATGCCTCGTAAGATAGGCGGATCCGTATCAAAGCGGTGTCAAGCTTGGTCGTGCCGGCGTAAAGAAGGCGTAAAAATTGTTCCCCGCCACGGACAACATTGTTTCGCTTTCAGATCCGGAGACCGGCTCCAGGAGCGGCTTGCGCGGTAGTTCATGTATCGATACCGGAACACCGCGCGTGTGTCCGGCAGCCTTGCTCCGGCCTCAGATCAACCCGAGTTCGGACGCCTTGATCTGCAGCGCGAGGACCTTCGAATAGGCGCGGCATTGCGAGAACGCGCCGGCCGTGAACCACAGGCCCGTCTGACCCGTGCGGGCCCACATGTTGCGCAGTTCCTGGGTGCGCGCATCGAACCCCCAGACCGGCCCCACGCGCTTCGCAACCTCGGCACCGAAAAGCGTCTCGACCAGATGATCCTGGCCAGCGCGAGGACCTTCGAATAGACGCGGCACTGCGAGAACGCGCCGGCGGTGAACCACAGGCCCGTCTGGCCCGTGCGGGTCCACATGTTGCGCAGTTCCTGGGTGCGCGCATCGAACCCCCAGACCGGCCCGACGCGCTTCGCAACCTCGGCGCCGAAAAGCATCTCGACCAGATGATCCTGGCCCTTGTAGCCGGTGGCCAGCACCACCAGTTCGGCGGGCAGCGAGCGCCCATCCTTCATGCGCACGCTGCCGGCCTCGAACGCGGCGATGTCGTGGTATTGAATCAGGCCGATCGCGCCCGAGACGATCAGTTCCGAGCAGCCGACGTTGAAGTAGTAGCCGCCGCCGCGGGTCCGGTACTTCAGCGGCCAGCCGGTGCCGTCTTCGCCGAAATCAAGCCGGAAGCCTGCCTTCTCGAGCCCATCCAGCAGCGGCTTGTCCCAGGCCTTCGCGCGGTCGGTGAGCAGTTTGTGGGTCGTTTTGGTGAGCGCAAGCGGCATCGAGAGGTTGATCAGGTCGCGGTCTGCAAGCGACGGCCCCTCGCCGAGGTAGACGCCGTCGTAGACCTGCGCGCTCGGCTCGACGTTGACCACCAGGGTCGGACTGCGCTGGACCATGGTGACGTGCGCGCCGCTGCCCTGCAGGTCCTGGGCGATGTCGTGCGCGCTGGTGCCGGTGCCGATCACCAGGACCGGGCGGTCCTTCCAATCGTGGCCGCTTCCGAACTGGCTGGAATGCAGCACCGTGCCGGCGAAACGCTCGAGGGTGGGGATCGCGGGGATGTTTGGCGTGCCGCTCACGCTGGTCGCCATCACCACATGCCGCGGATGCATTTCGCGCAGGCTGCCATCGGCAAGGCGCAGCCGTGCGGTCCAGCGGCGCGTGCTCGCGTCGAACGCAGCGCCCTCGAACGCCGTGCGTGTCCAGAAGTTGATCTCCATCGCCTCGACGTAGGTCTCGAGCCAGTTGGCGATCTGGTCTTTGGACAGGTAGGCGGGCCAGGTGGGCGGAAACGGCAGGTAGGGCAGGTGGTTGCTGTGCACCTGGTTGTGCAGCTTGAGGCCGTGGTAGCGCAGCCGCCAGTTGTCGCCGACGCGCGCCATGCGATCGATCACCAGGGTGTCGACGCCGAGTTGTCCGAGCCGCGCGGCGATGGTGAGGCCGGCATGGCCGCCGCCGACGACCAGCACCGCGGGATCGCGGTCGGCATAGGCGGCCGCCGCGCGGCGCTCATCCGCCCAGTTGGGTCCGTGGAAGTCGCGCGCGTAAGGCGAGGATTCGCGGCCCGCGCGCAGTGTGGCTTCCTCGTGGCCTTTGATTTCGTCGAGCAGGGTCAGCAGCGTCCAGGCCGCATCCGGTGCCTTGGCATCGTCTTCCAGTCGGAAGCGAACGATGCCGGCACCGTGGCCGGTCGTGGTCTCGAAACGGAGGATGGCTTCGATCACCGGCACGCCGGCGCGCTCGACGATCCGCGGCGCACAGCGTTCCGGGTCGACCGCAAAATTTCGCGCGCCGCTCTCGACGAGATGGCTGGCGAGCCGGCGGCCGACTTCCGCGCCGCCGCTGACGGTCTCCAGTCCCCACGTCAGCGCAAGCACGTCGCGCCAGTGACCATCTGCAACGAACAACGACGCCAGTTGCGCCGGATCCGGATGCTCGAGCGCCGTGTTGAACGCGTGCAGCCAGCCTTCGACGCGGCGGGCGGTGTTCTCTTCGAGGCGGGCGGTCATCGCGGGCTCCGGCTCAGCGCGGATTGGCCGCGGCGAGGATGGTCGCCGCCGCATCGGCAAGCACCTGGCAGCCGAGCACGATGTCCTCATCCCGGCTGTCCTCGGCGAAATCGTGGCTGATGCCGCCGATCGAGGGGATGAAGAGCATTGCCGAGGGCAGGGCGGCCGAGACGATGCCCGCGTCGTGGAACGCGCCGCTGGGCATGCGCTGCCATTTGTCCGGCGCGTGCTTCGCGGCCGCCTCGGCGAGATGTCCGGCGAGCCCGGGGTCCATGCGCGTCGGCGGAATCGGCGCGCGAGCAGCAATCGCTTCGACCTTTACGCCGCCGCGCGCGTTCATCTCGGCGACCAGCTGCATCGCCACCGCCTCGAAGGCTTTCAACGGGACTTCGGAGGCATCGCGGAACTGCAGGTCGAGCTCGGCATAGCCCGGCACGATCGACGTCGCGTTCGGTTCGATCCGCGCCCGGCCCATGGTCCAGACGCTGCGTTCGGCGGCCACCTTCGGAAATTCCTGGTTGATCCGGTGTGCGAGTTCGTAGAGCGCTGTCGCTGCATCCCTGCGCCGGTTCATCATCGTGGTGCCCGCATGGTTCTGCTGGCCGCGGAAGACGAATCGGATCGCGCGCAGCCCGACGATCTCCGAGACCACGCCGATCTTCCTGCCGCTGTCTTCCAGATGCGGGCCCTGTTCGATGTGGGCTTCGACAAAGCCGGCGTAGCGCGCCGGATCGAGCTGCAGGCGCGGCACACCGGCGAGCCCGGCCGCCTCGAGTGCCGCCACGAGAGTCACGCCGTCGCGGTCGGCCACGCCGCGCTTCGAGGTCCGGGGTGAGCTCGCCGATCAGGGAGCGGCTGCCCAGGCACCCCAGGAAACGCGACTCCTCGTCCTGGAACGACACCACATCGACCGGCAGCGCGCGCGTGGCCGCGTCTGCGGCAAGGGCACGCGCGACTTCGAGCGCATAGACCACGCCGAGCGCGCCATCGAGCCAGCCGCCGGTGGGCTGGGTGTCGGAGTGCGAGCCGATCAGCAGCGCCCGGCCCGGATTCTTCGAGCGGCCCAGCACATTGCCCAGGCCGTCGATCGTGGACTCGAGGCCGGCTGCGGCAAACTGCGCAGCCAGCCAGCGGCGCGCTTCCATGTCCTTTTTGCTGAACGCCGGGCGTACCACGCCCGGACCCTGGGCGCCGATAGCACGCAGTGTGCGCAGGTCGGCAAGAAGTCGTTGCGGATCGATGGCGGGCATGCGAAGTCGGCGGTTCGGCCGCTGGGAAGGAGGTGAAGCAATTGTATCGCGCGGATCGCGCCGGATTTCCGCCGGTGCCCATCCGCGTTGACGCCCACCGGGTGCTCGGTTAGTTTAACTGTCCGGTTACAACTCCCGCATTCGCCATCCCATGCCGCTGCTCCGGACCGATCTTCCCTGCCGACGTCCTTGCCGTCCTGAAAGAGGGCGCGGTGATTCCCGCGCATCCGCTGGCGCTGGATGCCTCGCGCCGGTTCGATCCACGCCGCCAGAACGCGCTGACCCGCTACTACCTCGACGCCGGCGCCGGCGGACTGGCCGTGGGCGTGCACGCGACCCAGTTTGCGATCCGCGAGGCCGGCCTGTACGCGCCGGTGCTTGAAGCTCGCCGCCGACACGGCGCGAAGCTGGAAGCGCATCGATGCGTCGCGGCCCGTGGTGCTGGTCGCCGGGCTGTCGGGGAGGACCGCGCAGGCGCGCGAGGAAGCCGCGATCGCGCGGGGCCTGGGCTACCACGCCGCGATGCTGAGCCTCGCCCCGATGAAGGGTGCCTCGGTCGACGAACTGGTGGCGCATTGCGCTGCGGTCGCAGCGGAAATGCCGCTGATCGGCTTCTACCTGCAGACCGCCGTCGGCGGGATCCCGCTGTCCGTGGACTTCTGGCGGCGCTTCGCCGGGATCGACAACGTGGTGGCGATCAAGATGGCGCCGTTCAACCGCTACCGCACGCTCGACGTGATTCGCGGTGTGGTCGCAGCCCGGGCCGAGGAGCGCGTCGCGCTCTACACCGGAAACGACGACCACATCGTCCTCGACCTCGCCGTGCCCTTCGACATCCGTCGCGGCGCAGACACGGTTCGTGTGCGCATCAAGGGCGGGCTGCTCGGCCACTGGAGCGTGTGGACGAAGAGCGCGGTCGAACTGCATGCGCGCATCCGGGCCGCGGTGGAGGCCAACCGGGTCGATTCCGAACTCCTGGCGCTGGATGCCAGGGTCACCGATGCCAACAGCGCGTTCTTCGATGTCGCGCACGATTTCGCCGGCTGCATCCCCGGCTGCCACGAGGTGCTGCGGCGCCAGGGTCTGCTCGAGGGCACCTGGTGCCTCGACCCGAACGAACAGCTCTCGCCGGGGCAGGCCGAGGAGATCGACCGCGTGTACACAAGCTACCCCGAATTCGCCGACGACGCGTTCGTGCGCGCGAACCTCGAACGCTGGCTGGCATGACCGGCCACGCAACTGTCGCGCGGACCCGGCGCGATCCGGTAAAGAACCAGCAGCGCATCCTCGCCGCGGCGACCGCGGAATTCGCGCGCAGTGGCCTGGGCGGCGCGCGCGTCGATCGGATTGCGGCGCGCGCCGGCGCCAACAAGCGCATGCTGTACTACTACTACGGCAACAAGGAGGCGCTGTTCCTCGCGGTCATGGAGGCGAGCTATGCGCGCATCCGCAGCGCCGAGCTGAGCCTCAACCTCGACGCGGTCGCGCCCGAGGAGGGCATCCGCAGGCTGGTGGAATTCACCTGGGCCTATTTCCTCAAGCACCCCGAATTTCTCACCCTGCTCAACAGCGAGAACCTGCACCGGGCGCGGCACATCAAACGCTCCAAGAACATCCCGGCGATGCACTCGCCTTTCGTCGCGACCATCGAAGACCTGCTGAAGCGCGGCGTGAAGGCCGGGTGCTTTCGCAGCGGCGTGGACGCGGTGCAGCTGTATATCTCGATTGCCTCGCTGAGTTCGTTCTACCTGGGCAACCGCTACACGCTCTCGACGGTTTTCGAGCGCGACCTGTTTTCGCCGAAGCACCGCGCCGCGCGCCTCGCGCACATGGTCGAGATGATCCTGGGCTACCTGCGCAGGTGATTCGTGGCGCCGCGCCCGCTCAGTCAAGCCGGGTGGCGGTGATCACCTGGAAGTTGCCGAAGAAGCAGGTCCTGCGCTCGCAGGCCCAGCCGCCCATTTTTTCCAGGCACTCGAGCGGGTCGTGCGTGTCCCAGAGCGCGAGGCCGAGCGGCTCGAACACCTTGAAGTAGGTCCAGCTCAGCGCGCGCAGCACCCAGGGTTCGGGGCGATGGAATTCGGCGAGGTAGAGCTTGCCGCCCGGCGCGAGCATGCGCCCGGCTTCGCGCAGGGCCTGCGCCTTCAGTTCGTGCGGCAGTTCGTGCAGCAGGAAGAACATCACATTGGCCTCGAACGAGCCTTCGGCCTGCGTCATCGCGGTGGCGTTGTCCTCGATGAAATCCACCTTGCCCCGGTAGCGGCCGAGCTTGCTGCGCGCGTGCACGAGTTCGTTCTCGATGATGTCGGCGATGAGGATGCGCTCCGCGCCCGCAGCGAGCGATGCTTCCACGACCCGCGGGATCACGTTGCCGAACGCGCAGGAGGTGACCAGCACGCGCTTGCCGGCGAGTTCGGTCTGCATGAGTCCGGACACGATCGCATTGACCAGGCGCCGGTACTGGAACAGCAGGATCGCCGCGATCACCGGCTGGTAGTCGACCAGCTTGATCAGCCGCATGTTCGAGTAGATCGGGTACACATGCGCGGTCTTGCTGCCGGCGCCCGGGGACAGGGCACGCATGAGCAGGGCGCCCCGCGTCACCACAAAGAAGAACGTGCCGGTTGCCAGAAGGAGAAACAGCAGCCCGAAGGCGGCACTCGTCATCCACGTATCCATCACGCCCTCATGCTGGGCGTGATCGGCGACCCCGCGTTTGACGAGGGTCAAGGATGCGCCGGATGGTTAGCGACGGTCCCGGCAGCCGCCTGACCCCTGGGTGCTGAACTACGCGGCGCGCTGCGCGACGATGAACAGGCGGCGAAACGGAAACAGCGTGGCGCCGTTGGCCTCGACCGGATACACCGAGCGGATGCGTTCCCGATAATCGGCCTCGAACGCGCTGCGCTCCGGCTCTTCGAGCAGGTCGAGGAACTGCTTCAACCAGCTGCCCTTGACGAATTCGGCCACCGGATTCTCGCCCTTGAGCACCTGCAGGTATTCGGATTCCCAGATGTCCAGCGTGGCGACCTTGTCGTGCAGCAGCTGCCAGTAACGCTGCGGTTCGGCCACCGGCCGGCGGCGAAGGTGGGGTTCCAGCCTTGCGCGCCAGGGCCCCTGTTCGATCGTGTCGGTCACGCAGGTATGCGAGCGCGCGCCGAAGTTGCGCGGCATCTGGATCGCGAGCCAGCCGCCGGGTTTGACCGCTTCCAGCAACCCGGGAATCAGCGTGTCGTGTCCGTCCAGCCAGTGCAGGGTCGCATTGCTGTAGAGCACGTCCACCGGTTGCGGCGGCCGCCAGGTGCCCACGTCGGCCGCAACGAAGGTCGCCTGCGGGTGGTCGGCGCGCGCCTTGGCCAGCATCGTCTCCGAGCCGTCGACGCCTGTGACCATCGCCTGCGGCCAGCGCGCGAGCAGCATCGGCGTGAGGTTGCCGGTGCCGCAGCCGAGATCAACGACGGTTTCGGGCGCAGCCGCCGGAATGCGCGTGAGCAGGTCGATTGCCGGGCGCAGGCGCTCGCCTGCGAATTTCAGGTACTGCGTCGGATCCCAGCCCATGGCCTTACGCCGGCGGCTGCGCGATCACGTCTTCGTACTTGTGGCGCTTCGTGATCTTGCCCGCGTGCATGAAGATGTCCACGGTCGCTTCCCACGCCGGTTTGGTGATCTCGATGTGCGGCGTCCAGTTGCCGAGCCTCTGGTAGGCGGCAATCGTCGCGGTCAGCACTTCGGGGTCGATGTCCTTGAAGAACCCGGCCTCGACCTTCGCGACTTCGGCCGCCGGGGTCGCGATCAGCCAGGCGCGCGCCTTGCGGTAGGCGCGGGTGAATTTCTTCGCCATGTCGGTGGCGAGGAATTCGCGCGTCGCCGCGAGGCTCGAGAATGCGCAGGGACCGATCGGCCGGCCGACGTCGGCAACGATGTGTCCCATCGCGTCGTGCACCAGCTGCTGCGGCGCTGGGCCCTGCAGGTGGATGTACTCGCCTTCGCCGGCCTTCCACGCGGTGATCATCTTGTCTGTGGAGCCCGCGTCGATCGCCTTGATCGAGGCGTAGTCCAGGCCGCTCTTGTGGCAGGCGTACTGGAACATCACCGTGGGCTGTCCGCCGTGGTCGACCAGCACGCCGCGGCCCTTGAGGTCGGCCCACTGGAAGCCGGGCTCGGGCTTGCGGCCGACGAGGAAGAACCCGTCCATCTCGTTGACCTGCGCGAAGTGCACCGCCGGCGGGGTCTTGCCCTGCTCGAGCGGCGCGAAGCCCTGCGAGGGCGCGCTCTGCGCCACGTGCACCGAGCCGTCGATCAGTCCGGCGATCGCCGACACGCCGGGCTTGGCGACCGAGTGCACAGGCTTCAGGCCTTCCTCTTCGAGGTAGCCGCCGGCGATGGTGGCGATCAGCGGCGAATAGAAGGCCGAAAAGCGCGTGAACTGGATGCTGATTTCCTGTGACATGGATTCCTCTCTGGCAATTGGATATGCGGACGCAATCACGGCAATGCGGTTGGATCTCATTCCGAACTTGCATTGACGCACACTCTAACCCGAACTCATACTGGACTTCAGCAGGAGGGGGAATTGCCTAAAATCAGAATAGAGCGCGTCGAGGTCTTTGGCGTCGCTGTCCCGTTGGTCGGCGAATACAAGATCGCACATCTGAGCCAATCGGTTCAGAAGAGCGCGATCGTGCGCATCACTGCCAGCGACGGCGCGATCGGGCTGGGCA
Organism: uncultured beta proteobacterium; assembly: GCA_963844255.1. GTDB lineage: Bacteria > Pseudomonadota > Gammaproteobacteria > Burkholderiales > SG8-39 > SZAS-79. Next base: position 108,664 of record CAWJNP010000014.1, on the reverse strand, counting down.
ATGTCGACCCGGTCGAGGGTTACTCGGAGGAGTCGACCGAACAAACCCTGAAGGCCCTCGAATCCATTTTCGCACCCCTGGTGATCGGGCTCGATCCGATGAACATCCACGCAGTGCTGCAACGCATCGAAGCAGCGGTGCCGAACTACCTCGATGCCAAGGCGGCTATCGAAATGGCCTGCGTCGACCTGACCGCGCGCGCGCTGGGTGTCGCGGTGCACACCTGGCTGGGCGGCGCGGTCAAGGACACGCTTCTGTTCAACGCCTGGATCGGCATCCTGCCGCCGGACGTGGCTGCGACTGAAACCGCCGGATGGCAGAAGCGCGGGTTTCGTTCGGCCAAGATCAAGGTGGGCGGGGACATCCTTGCCGACCGGGATCGGATCAAGGCGGTGCGTGAAGCGGTGGGGCCGGCTTTCAAGCTGCGTATCGATGCCAACGAAGGCTATGACGCCGACACCTCGATCCGCCTTGCGCGGATGGTCGTGCCGTTCGACCTGCAGTTGTTCGAGCAGCCGGTGCCGGCGGCCGATCTCGCGGGCATGGCGCGGGTGCGGCGCGAGTCCGGGGGCATCCCGATCATGGCCGACGAGTCGGTGCTCGATCATGCGAGCCTGATCCGAGTGATCCAGGCCGGCGCGGCCGATATCGTCAAGGTCAAGGTGATGAAGCAGGGCGGCATGCTCAACACCCGCCGGATGATTGCAACGGCGGAGGCCGCGGGCATCCGCTGCGTGCTGGGCCACGGCTTCGGACTCGGCGTGAATACCATGGCCGAGATCATGCTCGCTGCGACCTCGGCGAACGTCATCGACGGCATCGAATGTGTCGGTCCGCTGAAGACCTCGGACGACATCGTGACGCACAAGCTCGACCTGGGCAGCGGGAGCATCGCGCTGCCGTCCGGGCCGGGACTCGGAGTGACGCTGGATCAGGCGAAGCTGGAACGCTATCGGCTTGCGGCGTAAATAACCGAAGCACGACAAAGGAGAAAACCATGAGCACACTGAAGGTGATTCCGTCGGGCAAGGCGCTTGCTGCCGATGTTACGGGAGTAGATCTTTCGAAGGACATCGATGCGGCGACATTCAATACCATTCTGGACGCCTGGTCGAAGCATCTGGTTCTGCGGTTCCGCGGGCAGACGCTGAGCGACCCCGAGCTGGAGCGGTTTTCGGCGCGCTTCGGCGTGCTCGACCGGGCGCCCACCTACACGGCCGGCACCGAAGTCACCGTCAAAAGCGATTTCGTCACCGTGATCTCCAACGTCAAGCTGAACGGCAAGCCGATCGGCGACCTCGGCAACTCCGAAGCGCTCTGGCACACCGACATGTCGTACAACGAGATTCCGCCGATGGCGAGCGCGCTGTACTCCCTCGAAATTCCCTCCTCCGGCGGGGAGACGGGTTTCTCCAACATGTACATGGCCTACGAATCGCTGCCCGAGTCGCTCAAACGTCGGGTGGAGTCGCTGCAATGCAAGCACGACGCGAGCCGCAACAGCACCGGCGGCTTGCGCGGCGGCATGCCTGCAAACACCACGCCGCGCGATGCGCCGGGCGCGATCCACCCGATCGTGCGCACCCATCCGGTGACCGGACGCAATGCCCTGTTTCTCGGCCGCCGGCTGTATGCGTATATCCCGGGGCTCGAACTTGCGGAGAGTGAGGCGCTGCTGGATGAACTCTGGTCGTACGCCACCCGGCCGGAAATCGAGTGGTATCAGGAGTGGAAGCTCGGCGACCTGATCATTTGGGACAACCGCTGCGTAATGCACCGGCGCAATTCGTTCGACGCCGAGCAGCGGCGGATCATGCACAGAACCCAGCTCGCGGGCGAACGGCCGTTCTTTGCCGGCCGCCAGACGCAGTCGGCCGCACAGTCCGCCTGAGCGCGCGGCAATCCACGCAATACGGAGGAGACAAAAATGAACACTCAAGCAAAATTTGGAATTGGCCGCGGCCTGGTACTCGCCGGTCTGGCGTTCGCATGCTTCACCGACAGCGCGGTCGCTCAGGAGAAGTACCCTTCTCGCCCGGTGGAGGTCATCGTGCCCTGGGGCGCCGGCGGCGGCTCGGATCAGACCGCACGGATGCTGGCCAAGCACCTCGAGGCCGATCTCAAGACCTCTTTTCCGGTGGTCAACGTGCCCGGCGCGGCCGGAGTCACCGGAACCCAGAAACTGCTTCTGAGTCCGGCCGATGGGTACGCGCTTGCGGTCAGCGGCGATTGGTTCGGAATCATCGCCAGCCAGACGGCGAAGTGGACGCTGGATGACTTCGTGCCGGTGGCGATGGTGATCAATCAGATCAGCGGACTCTACGTGGCCGAAAACAGCCGGTTCAAGACCTGGGCCGACGTCGAGAAAGAGGCGCAGGCCAAGCCGAACACGATCAAGGTGCTGATCTCGGGTTACGGAATCATCGACGACATCCACGCCAATATCCTGATCAAGAAAGGCGTCAAGCTGGTGACCGTGCCGTTCGCCAAGCCGAGCGAGCGTTATGTGTCGATCCTCGGCGGGCATTCGGATCTGATGTACGAGCAGGCCGGCGACATCAAGTCCTACCTGACCAACAAGCAGATGCGGCCGCTGCTCATCTTTGCCGAAAAGCGTCTGCCGGAGTTTCCCGACGTGCCGACTGCGCGCGAGCTGGGACACGACATCGTGACCTCGCAGGTGCGCTGGGTGTACATGAAGGCGGGCACCGATCCGCAGCGCGTGAAAGTAATCTCCGATGCGCTGACCAGGATGGCAGCCAGTGCCGAATACCAGAAGTACCTGAAGGACGAGATGGCCGCGCCAGACAGCTACGTGTCCGCGACACAGGCGCGGCAGTTCCTGCAGAACACGCTCGTCGGTGTGCGCAAGGAAGCCGCGAGCGCCGGGATGAAAACCAAGTAGTGCGCCATGATCGCTCGCCTTAGGGAGCAGATTCCCTACGTCATCGTTTTTTTGCTGTCCGGATTCCTGTATTACCGCGCGACGCAGATCGACTTTGCCGCTCCGGGCGGCCGCATCGGTCCGGACGTATGGCCCAAGATCATTCTGGGTCTGGCAATGCTGACCGCGGCCTATGAGGTCATCAAGAACCTGATCTTCTTCAAGGGCCGCTACGAGATCGACGGCGTGCTCGAAAGCATCATCGAAGCCGCGCCGGTCGAGCTGCCCGAACAGGCGCCGACGCGGTCCTACCCGTGGCTGCTGGTCGCCGGGGCCGGCATGACCATCGCCTACGCCGCACTGATCCAGACGCTGGGATTCTTCCTGTGCACGGTGCTGTTCCTGGCCGGGTTCACCTGGGTGGGGCGCTATCGCCGCATCGGCGTGATTCTCGCCTCCAGCATTTCGGGAGGGCTGGTATTCATGTTCATCTTCATGAAGGTCGTCTATGTCTCCCTGCCGCTGGGCGTGGGGCCGTTCGAGCAGTTTTCCATACTCCTGATGCGCCTCATGGGGATCCGCTGAGATGATTGAGATCCTGCAGCAGCTCGGCGGCGGCTTCGCGAGCTGTTTTGCCCCGATCAATTTCATTGCCCTGGTGGTCGGCCTGGTGGCTGGCATGCTGGTCGCGGTGCTGCCGGGCCTGACCGCGGTAATGGGACTGGTGCTGGCCCTGCCGTTCACCTACGGCATGCCAATCGCGCCATCGATCATCCTGATGACCGCGATGTACATGTCGGGCACCTACGGCGGCGCGTTCACCTCGATCCTGTTCCGCATCCCGGGCGAGCCTCTTGACGTGCCGCTGCTGTGGGACGGCTACGCCATGGCGCACAAGGGCCAGCCGGCGATGGCGCTGGGCTGGACCCTGGTCGCCGCGCTCTTCGGCGGCCTGCTGTCCACCGCCATTGCGGTATTGATGGCGCACTCGTTCGCCTCGTTTGCGCTCAGATTTGACTCGCCCGAGTATTTCGCGGTCATCCTGTTCGGATTGACCTCGGTCGTCGCCCTGGGTGGTGGCTCGATGGTGAACGCCTTCATCAGCTTGCTTCTCGGCCTCGCCACCGCGACCGTCGGATCGGAAGGCATCTATGGTGCAGAGCGCTTCACCTTTGGGGTGCCGATGCTCGCAGACGGCATCGAATATCTGACCGTCATGGTCGGTGCCTACGGCCTGGGCGAGGTGCTGGTCAGGCTTGAGCAGGGGTTCGACACCAAGGCGCCCGAGGCCGGCGGAAAGATTGCGACACAGTTTCCGTCGTTGCGCCAAATCTGGGATATCCGAAGTACGCTTGCGCGTAGTTCGGGGCTCGGCATCGTCCTCGGCCTGATTCCCGGCGCTGGCGCCACTATCGCCTCGTTTGTTTCCTATGGAATCGAAGCGCAGTACAGCAAGCGCCGCGCGCTGCTCGGCTCGGGCATCGCCGAGGGGATCGTGGCTCCGCAGACTGCCTCGACTGCGACCGTGGCCGGCCATATGGTGCCGCTGCTCACTCTCGGAATCCCGGGCAGCGGCGCGACTGCAGTGATCCTGGGGGCGTTTCTGCTGCACGGCGTGCAGCCCGGTCCGCAGGTGTTCATCAAGAATGCCGATCTGGTAAACACGATCTTCGCCTCGCTGTTTCTCGGTGTGATCGGCATGTGCCTGATGGGGTATTTCGCGATCAAGCTGCTGATCAAGGTGCTCTATCTGCCCGAAGCAGTGACCTCGGCGTTCGTGGTGCTGTTCTGCTTCATCGGCGCGTTTGCGGCGCGCAACAACATCACCGACCTCTGGATGATCGTCACGTTCGGCATCGTCGGCTACCTGTTCGAGCGGTTCAAGTTTCCGATCGCGCCCATGGTGCTTGGCTGCATCCTCGGCGGCGAGGCCGAAAATTCGTTCATGACCAGCATGCTCAGCTTCCAGAACGACTGGACGGTCTTCTTCACCCGGCCGATTGCCGGCACGGTCATGCTGCTCGCGGCGGTTTCCCTCTTCTATCCGCTGATCCGCCAGATGCATCAGCGCGGAAATCTGAGATGGAAATTCTGGGTGAAGTGACAATCCTGCCGTCCTGCGCCGTCGAGCCGTAAAAAATCCCTGCGCGAAGTCGTACCGCGCGATCCGGTAGACTTCACGCCAGGTGCAGGGACGTCCCATTCCGCATTCCAACCTGAAAGGACCGCCGCACGGCGGGTGAATGATCATGAACGATCGCGTAACAGTGGAAGTCGACAAGGGCGTGGCCGAGGTGCGCCTGGTGCGCGCCGAGAAGATGAACGCGCTCGACAAGGCCATGTTCTTCGCGCTGCTGGAGGCGGGCGAGCAGTTGCGCAAGATGCCGGGCCTGCGCGCGGTGGTGCTCTCGGGCGAGGGCCGCGCGTTCTGCGCGGGTCTGGACATGAGCAACTTCGGGGCGATGAGCAGCGGACGCAAGGGCAGCAGCCTCGGCATACGCGACATCGCCGAGCGCACCCACGGCCTGGCCAACAGCGCGCAGCAGATCGTCTGGCAGTGGCGCGAGCTGCCGGTGCCGGTGATCGCGGCGGTGCACGGTGTGGCCTACGGCGGCGGATTCCAGCTCGCGCTCGGGGCGGACATCCGCTACGCGGCGCCGGACACGCGGTTTTCGATCCTGGAAATCAAGTGGGGGCTGGTGCCCGACATGGCGGGCACGCAGATCATGCGCCACCTTGCGCGCGAGGACATCGTGCGCGAGCTGACCTACACCGGCCGGATCTTTTCGGCCGATGAGGCGCAGGCCTATGGCTTCGTCACCCGTGTGGTGGCCGATCCGCTGGCGCTGGCACGCGAGACCGCGCGCGAGATCGCCGGCCGCAGCCCGGATGCGGTGCGCGGGGCGAAGCGGCTGTTCAATGCGGCCGGAGTGACCGATCCGGCCGCCGGGCTCCTGCAGGAATCCTACGAGCAGGAGAAGCTGATCGGCTCGCCCAACCAGGTCGAGGCGATCAAGGCCAACCTGGAAAAACGCGCGCCGAACTTCGAGGACCGTTAGGCGGTTGTACGCGCGTGCCGGCCGTTCGCTACTTGTCGGCTACCGCCAGCAAGGCCTTGGGATTGGTCTGTGCAATGGTCAGCAGGGTACGCGCGGCGCCGCTGGGTTGCTTGCGGCCCTGCTCCCAGCCCTGAAGCGTACGCACAGACACGCCAAGCAGTTTGGCAAATTGCGATTGCGACAATCCCGTACGCTCTCGTGCCTCGATTGCAGGCGACAGAACGACCTGCGTCTTTCCGGCTTTCATTTGCTTCACCGACTCAAGCAACTCGGCGGCAAGGTCGCGCTTGGCCTCGAAGTCCCGCAGCCTGGCGCCCGTTAGCGGTTTAATTTTCGATGACACGGCGAATCTCCTTGAGCTTGGCACCTGTGATGTTCCTGAAACACCAGCGTTTCGACAACGGTGAACATGTGCGAACTATACGCCTAAGGAGTATGCATGGCCAAGCGCGTCTTCGTTGGCCGCCAGGCGGGGCGTTCAGCCCGGGATCTCCGGCTCGACCAGGTTGGCGAGCTGGGCGAGCGATTCCTGCCAGCCGAGGATGCACATCTCCACCGGGATTACCTCCGGGATGCCTTCCTGCACGATGCTGAGTTCGGTGCCGCAGGCGACCGGCTTCAGGGTGACGGTGACCTGCATTTCGCCCGGCAGGTTGGGGTCGTCGAACTTGTCGGTGTAGCGGATCTTCTCGTTCGGCACGAGCTCGCGGTACTCGCCGCCGAATGCGTGGCCGTTGCCGGTCGTGAAATTGGTGAACGCCATCCTGAAGGTGCCGCCGACTTTGGCGCTCGAGGTGATCGACCTTGCAGGTGAAGCCGTAGGGCGGCAGCCACTTGGCCATGGCCTCGGCGTCGAGGAAGGCGCGGTACACGCGCTCGGGCTTGGTGCGCAGTACGCGATGCAGCCGGACGGTGCCTGTGGGCATGTTCGATTCTCCTGTTGGTTGCGCGGGCGTTGCCGCTTCAGCGTTTCCCGGGCGGAATCCCGCCAACCGCCGCGACAAGCTGCGCGTGGATCGCCGGGTCCACCGGCCGGTGCTTGATCTTCGTGCCGGCCGGGTTCTTGCCGAGGAAGTTGCCGCCCTTACGGTCCTCGGCGGGACGGATCGGGCGTGGCTCGAAGCCGCCGCCGCAATTGGGGCAGACATTCGACAGCACGGTGTCGACGCAATGCGCGCAGAAGGTGCACTCGTAGCTGCAGATGCGCGCCTCCGCAGAGTCGGGGGGCAGCGCCTTGTTGCAGTGTTCGCAGACGGGTCGGAGTTGGAGCATGGCGTGGATCATCCGGTTGACAGGTCGAGCGCCAGATAGCGCAAGTCGGCCAGGGGATTTTCATAGTACCCGGCGATTTCGCGGAATCCAAGCGAGGCATACAGCGCCTGGGCCGAGCGCATCTGCGGCAGGGTGTCGAGCACCATGCGCGTGTAGCCGAGGTGTTTTGCCTGCGCGATCGCCGCTTCCGCGAGGCGCCTTCCGATGCCCTCACCGCGACCTTCAGGGCGCACGTAGAGCCGTTTCATTTCGCACACGCCGGCCTGCAGCCTTCTGATGGCGATGCAACCGCACATGGTGTCGTTTCGCCGCACGAGCAGGAGGCACCCGCCCGGCGGGCCGTAGACGGCGCGCAGGTTGGCGAGCTCTTCGGAAAGATTCTGAAAGCAGAGATCGACACCGAGGCCCGCCGCGTACTCCTCGATCAGCGCGCGGCCCGCGGCGTAGTCGGCGTCGCTTTCGGCGACGAACAGCGCAATTGCGGCGGGCGTCGCGTCGTTACGCGGTTGGCGGGTGGCTGTCACGAAACGGGGGGAGCGCTGCGAGATTGGCAACGATTCCGCCGAGTACCGGGAAGTCGGGGACTTCGACACCGAAGCGATCGGCGGTAGAGACCTGCGGATAAAGAAACACGTCCGCCAGCGTTGGCGCATCACCGAACGCGAACCGGCCGTGGGTCTCGCCGAGCAGGCGCTCGAGCGACACCAGCTGGCGCTCTATCCAGTAGCGGCACCAGTCGTTTGCGGCAGCGTCGCTCGCGCCGAACTGCTCGGCCAGACGTCGCCGCACCGCGAGGTTGTGCAGGGGCTGGATGCCGGAATTGACAAGCTCCACGATCGCGCGGACCTTCGCCCGCGCTTCGGGCGCGCGCGGAAGCAGCGCGGGGTCGGGGCGGGTTTCCTCGAGGTACTCGATGATCGATACGCTCTGGAACAGGCGTTGGCCGTCGATTTCCAGGCAGGGCACCTGGCGCGTCGGCACGATGGTCGCGTAGCCTTCGGAGAGGTTGTCGTCCCTGTGCAGATCGAGCCACACCGGTTCGTAGGGCACGACCTTCAAGGACAGCGCGATGCGCACCCGCCACGAAGCGGAAGAAGTCGCCGCCTGGTACAGCCGCACCGGGTGCAAGGGCTCAGGCATCTGAAGCCGGCTTCAGGCCGACGATGCCAGCGAGGATCAGCGCGAGGCTGAGGCGCCGTGCCGCGCTTGCCGATTCGCCGAACAGCCCCGCGCTGACCGGAACGATCCGCTTCATGCCTGCGCCTCGACTTTTTGCCGGCCGCGTTCCTCGGCATACAGGCGCAGTCCGTATTTTCCTGCGACGGTGTCGCGCAGGCGAAGGATCTCTTCGTGCATTGCGGCCGGCACGTCTTCGAACGCGGGATGCGCGGCGCCGCATTCGGGCGGGAACAGCATCGGTGCGGCGAGCGCGGCGAAGCTGAGGTCGGCGGCGGTGAAGCGGTTGCCGGCGAGGAACCGTCGTCCGTCGCTCAATCGTTCGTCGACTTCGCGAAACACCCCGCGCACGCGCTCGAGCGAGCGCTGCGCACTGGCCGGCGTGATCCGGTAGCCGCGGATCACCAGGCGGCGCGCCAGCGGCAGGATCAGGGGCAGCAGCGCGGCTTCGAAGCGTGGCACGCCGCGCCCCCACGCGGTGCGCAGCAGCGCCGTCTGCGGCAGCAGGTGCCAGTAGGCCCAGCGCCGCACATGCGGGCCGAGTTCGGCGTCGAAGCGTTCTTCGAGGGCCTCGACCTGGTCGCGCAGTGCGGGGTCGCGCGGATAGAGCAGGTCGCCGCCCTGGATCGTGTCGGCAAAGACGAGGATGTCGGTCGAATCGATGTAGCGCCGCTCGCCCTGCACGAGCACTGGTGCGGTGCCGCCCTTGCTCTTCGAGGTGGCGAGCCGGTGCAGCAGGGGCGCGTGCGGTTCTTCCGTGTAAGGCAGCGCACAGAGGTCGAGCGCCCAGCGCGCCTTTTCGCAGTAGTGGCTGACCGGGATGGTGATGAGGATCGCTGTTTCGGGGTCGCTGGATGTCATGTTCGAGCGGGGGCGCGTGCGTTCACGAGGCAAGGTTGGCGAACAGGTAACGCCCGAGCGCGGACCAGAACGTGCCGCCTTCATGCAGCCGGGCGAGGTTCGCGATATCCGTCACGGCCTTGTGCAGGATCATCGAGAACAGGCCGATCAGGATCAGGATCGCGAAGATCTGCAGGATGTTCGCGGCCGAGACGTTCGTTGGTTTGTCCATGCCTTGCATGCCGGCTGTGCAGACGGAAAACGCGATTCTACGGCGTGCAGCCCTCCGGTGCCCTGGTGAGCGGCCGGTCGGAAGCGGGATCGGCCGCGGGGTCGGCGAACAGCCGCACCGCCTGGTAGACGCCCCAGGCGCGCAGTGCGGACATCCCGTCCTCCTTGCAGAGGTTTTGCAGGATGCGGTCGGCGGGTTCCCTGTAGACGCGCCGGTCGAGGAGGTTTTCGCGCATCAGCTGGTAGAGCGCGTCGTGCACCAGCGAGCCGCGCATGAAGTCCAGCGTGTCGATGGTCGGGCCGGAGGGTCCGTCCCAGGCGTAGCCCGCTTGCAGAGTGAGCTTGCCGTTTTCGTCGAGGTCGACGTACTCCGTGTCGATCGCGGCGGGTGGGCGGATGTCGATCGTTAGCGAGTATGTTTCCTTCAGCTGGTACTTGTAGCCGTCCTTGTAGGCGATGCACTTCATCTTTTCCTCCTTCCGGTGCGAAGAAAGTCTTGAATTGCGCTACGGTGATTTGTCCGGGTCTCTCATTGCGGTTGTTTTTTAAACTGCGGCAGCAGGGACACCAGCCATCCGATCGCGAGGCCAACGGCCATCGTGCCGAGGCAGTAGATCGGGATGAAGACAAAGGCGATCACTGCGGTGGACGACATGTGTCCCGGTCCGTAGAGCGGGTACCAGACCGCGACGTGGGCGGGGATCATCAGGCCGAGGATCCCGATGAGGCCGCCGATCCCCAGGCAGGCGAGGCGTTGCGGGGTGAGTTTCTTTGCCGCGATCGCGCAGATCGTGGAGAGCGTTGCAAACGGGATCAGTCCGAACGCGGCGAGGAGGAAAAGATTGTGTCCTTCGGCGAATTGGCGGTGGAGGATGTGTTCGGTTGCGGTCAGGGGTGGGATATGGGCGACGAAGACTTCGAGGGAGAAGATGACGAGGGAGGGGGTGAGGAGGCCGACCGCGATTGGGGCGAATGTCCAGAGGGCGCGTTGCCTTGTTACTGTCTTCACGGGCTGGATTTGATACCCGACGAGACGAGTTCGGCCGCATTGTCATGCCCTGCGCGATTGGCGCTCGACGTATTTTCGAAGCACGCCGTCCATACGCGATTGCCAACCTTCGCCCGTGGACTTGAAGTACGCAACAACTTCCGGACTGTAGCGAACCGAAACAAGCAGCTTCCTGGTTTCGGATCTTGGACGTCCACGCAGTGCGCGCATGGGCACCATGGCTTTCAACTGCCTGGGCGTAAGCGGGAGGGCGTCCGGATCATTCTTCGCCGCAGCTGTTATCGCCCGATCCTCGTCGACCGTGGGCATTCGTACCGAAGGACGTTTAGGTCTGTTGGACATAAAATTTCACCTCACGACGATTGGCGCGAGAGCGATCATGCGTGTCTCGCCCCGTTCGAATCAGCCACCCACCCACACCAACGCTGCTTCCCAGTCGAGTTCGACTGCCAGAATCAAAGACAAACCGTGCTTCGCCTGGTTCGCTCTGTCCTTGGCCGGATCAAACCCAAACCGCATTATTTATTGTAGCTACAGTAAATGTGTGCGTCAATGGATGGGCTGCCCGGAGGGTTGTGAAGTCAGTGTCCCGGCTTTGCCACGCCGAGCGAAGCGAGCAGAGCTAAGGTGCAGACGTCGGTCAATAATCGGCAGTTATTCAGGATGTGGTTCGTGTGCTGGTGCCGGAGCGCCAACTCGCCAAATGCCGAAAGCAAGCGGTGATCGGTTGGCACGTGGAAGGAAATCATTTTGCGCCCATGGATTGCGATCAACGCGCTGCATAATGCTGCGCTTCAGAGGCGCCCGCGAGCGGGCGCCCCGTGCAAGCGCTCGTTAGAGCGCAACGGGATCTTGTCAGCGGCGGCAACCCGTGCCTGGAGTTGTTTCAAGGTCGTAATTTGTACGGAATATAGATTGGTCTTCGGCGCTGTTCGGCCCTTCACAGCTTCCCATGCGATAGCCCCGGGTCCATTGAATATTTCCGTGAAGGTTCCGTCAGAGTGTATCTGCACGCCGAGGTAATAATTCGGTACGTGGTCCGCCGGAAACGTAAGGGCTTTCTTCATTGTGGCCTTGATCTGCACCAACCTGCCGTCTGAACACTCGCCATCGTGGTTCTTCTTCATGTCCGCAAAAAGCTCAAGATCGTAAGCGTCCTCGACCAACACTTCGCCAATATCTCCTACCAACCGTCCGTCAAGCGTGAACTTCTTCTTCGGATACGCCGCGCATAGCTTTTCGACGATACTAAGCATTTGTCGAACAGCGTCTGGAATCGTGATGGTCATGATTGCGCTCTAACGAGGTTCTATAAAAAGTCCGAAAACCGCGGTTTTCAGCATTACCTCAAACCACCCCCGAAATCCTTGGTCAATACCGGCGACGCTCTTGATTACTCTTGAAGCGCGCTGTGCGAGCGAAATCCCGCCCGACTGGATGTAGATGTCATATTTCACAAACAAATCGTTCCTATCGCGTTGTACCGTGTCTGCACTTTCAAAAAGGGTTTTCATACAGCATCAACGCCTGAGTTCAGAGGCGCTGCGCGGCTTCATCGCGCAGCGCCCCTTGGAACGATGGGTTCGGCCTTTCGGTGCTACGCGCGTGGTCGTCTCTACGAAAGGGTTTCAATGACGACCTGCAATCGTTGAAGTCCGCCTACCACCGCAACTGAGCGAGCCGTATGAGGATCAAGTCGTTGTGCCGCATCGATAAGATATCGAGCGGCCGAAATAACCCCTTTCTTCTGTTCAGTCGTCCACTTTGAACCATGCCTCTTCGCTACGCCTTCAAGATTCCAAGCGGACCGATATGGATAGTGACGATTTTCGCGAAGCACTTGCCTTTTCAACGTAATTAGCGCGTCGCCTACTGCTTTGAATGCCTCGTCGCTGTCAGTCGTGTTCTCGGCCTCAAGGAAGAGCAGTCTGCAAAAGTGATTATCGATTTGAAAAGTGTCATAACCACTGAGCTTTTTTGCGAACGAGTAACTTTGTTCAAAGTATCGACGCGCAACATCCAACTCACCGAGGCTAAGGCGGGCCATCGCGTATTGAAGCCAGAATTGCGGATTCTCTCGAATCGTTGGAATGTTCTTCAGTTCTTCGTACAAATTTTGGAGGGCCGCACGTTTTCCCTTGTCCGGAAGAACGCGCTCAAGCGTTGCAAATCTCATCAACTCCTTCGCAATGTTTCCGAAGTATGAATCGGCTCGCCTCGCATGCTCTGCATTCCGAATGCACTCGACGATAACGTCAGTAATAATCGGGGCATTAACCAGACCGCTAAGTGCCTGCGGTGGCCATTATTGTCGACCGGAACTGCGCAACGCCGGACCGAACAACGACGATTTGCCGGGGAATCTCATCACGGGAAAGATTACGAAAGGAATCATCAGACAGGTGCAGCAGTTCTGTTACGACTGAGACGCGCGGCTCTTCTCCAATTGCTTGTAACAAGCACAACGAAATTCAGTACTACGGAGTCCGCCATCGATAGCTTTGAAGTGCTCAACGATCTCGTTGAGTTTCGCCTGAATCTGTGGAGACTTCGCGACATCGATCAGCACCGCTTGAAGTTGTCCGCCACAGTCATGTTTTAGATATGCATTGCGCTGCGCCTCACTTAGTCCTGCGCGCTCTCCCCATAGACCACGAAAGCTAAGTAGGCTCGAAAGTCGTCGAATCTCTTCGTTGTCCAGCACGTCGACGTCTTGAACAAAGAGCTGGCGATGCGCCTTAGTCCTGTCGATTAGTGCCGGAAGCCGTAATTCGTGAACCTCGGCTCGTTCCGATATCAGTAATGCGCAGTCTGGGCGGGCGTAGCGCGAGAAGCTTTCGACCAGTGGCAGATTGCGAGAATAGTTTTCTATTACTAAGACAAAATCCCCGTCCCTTCGGCACATTCGCTGGAGCTCTACGTCAGCGGAATCATTGAGGGTGTTCAGAGAAGAAATACGTCGCGCCCTTGCGCCGCCAGTTTCAGAGAAATTGACCGAATGGCAACAGACTTTCCATTGGCGAATGCTCCTACCACAGCGACAATCGTTGCTGCTTGCCCAAGGTCCTTAATACACTTGTCTTCGCATGTTCTGATAACCGTATAGCTTCAATCGCCTGGCTTCTCTGCCTGGGCTAGCATCAAACCATCTCGGGATACTCCCCGAAGAATCAGATTGTAAAAATCGTCATCTGAAGGAGCACGGTTGTTGTCGTCAATCACCAGACGTGAAAAGCATTGATACTCTTCAATCAGATCGGGCTTTGTCCATGAGGAACGTTCGGATTCAATTATGCCCCGTAAGGCATCAAGTCCTATTGGGTGAACAGTGCCAAATCTGGAAAGCTTCGCTTTTAGTACAGGGTTAATTTCAGTTCGATCGACGAAATGAATTTTTGAACGAAATATCGTTGGATTGAATATCAGCCGTGCAACATCAATATCGGCAAGAGAGTAGCCAATGAAAATGACAGCCCTGGAGCGTTGTAGATCATTGCGAAAAATCACTGACCATTCCGACTCAATGAACGACTGAGTCGCGTAGCTCTGAGACGTGAGGATGAAGTCAGGTGTCAGAGACTGCTTTATCTTTTCTAAGGAGCCGTTGATATGCAGCAATACAAGCCTGTTGCCCTGAGCGTTGCGCGTCTCGGCAGCGGTCGTCAGTGAATAGTGAGATACCTTACGGTCTTTTAGCGCTTGCTCAAACGCATCGTCATAATTCGTTGTCCAGATACGCGACCATGGAAGTGATGCCAACGCAGTCAACACGGGGGCAATTGTCGCGACTGTAAGATGCTTTCGTAACGCATTGATAAGAGCGGTTTCGCTCCGAGCATCTAAGAAATGCTCAGTAATGGAGTCGAGCGGATATCCCCCGCCAAGTCCGCAATCCGTAGCCAACGCGTCGGACAACTCCTGTCCTGTCGGCAAACAATCTCCCTTCGACGTCTTGGCTGCTTTCGCAGCGCCAGCCCCGAGAAATAGTATCGCTTCACCGTTCAAAGCACTTCTAATCGCTGCACGTAACGCGCTTTCACCGTCTGACAGTTGTGATTCCGTTTTGACAGTCATCAGGGTTCTCCAGTAGAGCGATGCATAGCGATTAGATGCTTGGATTGGTGTCAGCGTGGGGCGTTGTTAAAAGGTCGAACGTGCCAGTTCACCCGCCGCCGAAGGCGGTCGGGTGTTATTAGAGTTAGGCAGCACATTGCACATCTACGCCACGCCAGAGAAGTGAAGCCTCTGGTACTCGAAAATCGCCGGAACACAACTAAGAAACTCCTCCATCCTCGGATTGTGGAATGGCACGTGCATTGTCACTCGCGCAACATTGCTCGGCCCGAACTCATGAGTCACGAGATTTCGGAGGTGCCTGGCTGAGTTCATATATGAGGGCGTCGTTTGAAGAATGTGCTGCTCGTTGTGATCGGCGAACAACCAGTCCAAGTCTTGCGGCGGAATGCGTAAACCGATGACCGCGGCAGCTGCTTTGATGTCATCTAACTTGAGGCCTTGCCTATGGTGATATGCATCTTTGGCCGGCCGGCGAGCATGTATTCCTGACAGGCCCCGTGCTACTTTCTCGCATCCAAAGTAATAGGCGAAAAAGCGCATGGTTTCGGAGAGCTTGTTCACCTCGAGGCTTTCAAGTCCACGCGAGACGTCCGCCAGCCGCCGATAGTACGAACCTTTTCGAAGCGGATCCGGCTTTAAGGATGCGTCCATGCGTGCTGCCTAACGTTTGAATTGTGCGGCGCCGACAGGCGTCCGTACCAAAGAATAGTTATACGACACGGTATCTGGACTATGGGTTCTGTTGCGGGACCTTTGCGGGAAATTCGTAAATGAACTTCAGCAGCATTTCGGTAAAGGCAATGAGTTCCTCAGCGTCAGAAATCGCCATTAATACTATTTCGTGCGTGGCCTCATTGCCTTTTTTCCGAATGTGATCAACCCATCCGCGACCGTTCGGCGGAACATAGCCCTTTTGCGCTAGATAATCGACATACTCGATAAATTTCTTGCCTGGTTCGGCACCCTGCGCTACCGCGATACTCATTAAAAGTTTTCGGGATATGAGTACTGATGCGGTAAAGCTCGATCCCGCGACGCAATTTCTCGCCTCTTTGTATAAAGCTTCAACGTCTTGTGGGAGATGCCCAACTTCATTTCCAGGTGATACGCCTGAAATTCGATCATCTCCATGGGAAATCGTCGGACCTTGGCAGTGCGGACAAATTCGAATGTAACCCTGTTGTCCTTCTACCTTGTTGCTTGTGAAATATCCGCGGTCCGATGCAACTGTATTTCCACAGTATCCACAACGGAACTGAAGCGAGCCAATCCCGTTCAGGTTTTGCCAGTCCATTCCTTTTGTCTTCATTCCTGGCGATCCTCTTTTGCTGTCGTATAACGAAAAGGTTTTGATCCGCCGTGCGCGAGCATGGTGGATAAAACTGGTCGGACTGAACCGCTGGATTCGGAGCGCGAGCGCTCAGGCTTGGGAAATGAATGACGCAGCGATGTGGGCGATGTGCGCGGCGCGGGTTGCATGAGCGTTTGGCGGTGAGAAGCGGTGCGCAAATGTCGTTTCGTGGACTATGGCAGAGGGCTCCGGGAGGGTCAATTTGGCCAAATGGCCTAAGCGAGATGAGTGTTGCCCTCGCGAGGCAAACACGGGCGCGCGATCAGGTACGGCGAAGCGGGAGAAACGATAGAAGAGTTTGGTGCTCAACGTGGGTGGCCGGGGCCGACGGAGCACAGTGCGTGCGCGGCGCGAAACGTGGCGCCGTGCGCATACACGATGTCGGCCAACGCCGGCGTGCCTCCGCGGCTCTGCCGCGTGGCCGCGCCTTGCTGACGGGGGATCGTGTCGGCTCGGCCGGGCAGGTCCAGCGGCGAGGCGATCCCGAACGCGGGGTTCGGCGTCGGCACCGGCGCACGACTGGACAAACAGCCGTCAAGTATGTACAGTAACACGTACATATCTGGAGGCCCTTATGGATGCGATTACCTACACCACCGTTCGTGCGAACCTGGCCAGCGCCATGGACCGCGTTTGCAACGACCACGAAGCCTCTGATCATTACCCGCAACGGCGAACAGTCCGTCGTGATGCTGTCGCTCGAAGACTACAAGGCGCTTGAAGAAACCGCCTACCTCCTGCGCACGCCCGCCAACGCCAAGCGACTTCTCTCGGCCGCTGCGCAACTGAACGCCGGCAAAGGCGTTGAGCGGAAGCTGGCCAAGTGAAGCTGGTCTTCGCTGACGAGGCATGGGAAGACTACCTGTATTGGCAGAAGCAAGACAAGCGCATGGTCGAGCGAATCAACAAGCTGATACGCGAGACACAGCGTGAGCCTTTCGCGGGAATCGGCAAACCCGAACCCTTGAAGCATGCGCTTTCAGGGTTCTGGTCACGCCGGATCACCGATGAACATCGCATGGTGTATCGCATCGAGGGTGATGCACTGATGATCGCGCAGTTGCGCTTCCATTACTGAGATGCCATGGCGAGCCTGAAGAGCCTGCTCGAAACGGGCGAGGGGCTGATGTACCCGGCTGCGTAGTCGAACCCCCGCGCGGCGTGCGATGATGGTGCGCACTCGAACCAGAACAGATCGACGCATGACCCACCCGCACCGCATGACCCCCGCCCGGCGCACGATCTGCGCGATCGCCGCGGCGACCGCACTCAATCTCCCGTTCGGCACGATCTACGCCTTCAGCGTGTTCCTGAAACCCATGGAGGCGCTGCTCCACATCGGCCGCGCGGAGATGGTGTCGGTGTTCGCACTGGCGAGCATCAGCCTGACGGCGGGCATGGTGCTCGGGCCGCGCCTGTACCACCGGGTGCCGCCGATCCTGCTGTTGCTCGCCTCGGGCGCTGCCAGTGCGCTCGGCCTGGTGCTGACGGCCCAGGCGGCGACGTTCGCGGTGTTCGTGATCGGCTACGGGTTGCTGTTCGGTCTGGGCGCAGGGATCTGTTTCATCGTCCTGCAGCAGGGGGTGAACCAGACGATCACCGGAAAGAGTGGCCTGATCAACGGCTTCGTGGTGAGCCTGTACCCGATGGGCGCGATGATCGGTGCGCCGGTGTTCGGCTGGGCGATCCAGGGCTGCGGGCTGCGCGCGACGCTCACGGGCCTGGCAACGGTGCTTGCCGTAAACACGCTCATCGCCGCCGTCCTCTACCGCGCCGCCGACCTGCGCATGCACGACGCCACCGAGGCGGTGGGCGCGGCCTACGCGCCTCGCTGGGATGTGTTCGTGCGCCTCTTCGCGGTGTTCTTCCTCGCCGCCTCGGCGGGCCTGATGGTGATGAGCCAGGCGGCCGGGATCGTCGCGGCCTACGGCGGCTCGCTCGCGGCGGCGCTGGGCATCACGACCTTCATCACCGGCGCGATCGCCGCGGCACGGATCGGCGGCGGCTGGCTGGTGGACAAGTACACGATGCCGCGGGTGGCGGTGGGCGCCCACCTGTGTTCGCTCGCCGGTGCGGTGCTGCTCACGCTCTACCCCAGTCCGCTCACCACGCTGCCGGCGCTGGCGATGATCGGCATGGGCTACGGCTTCATCTCGGGTTCGACCGCGGGCTGCATCTCGCACTACTGGCACAAGAACGCCTTCGGCCGGGTCGCGGGCCAGCTCTACATCGCCTGGTGCCTCGCCGCGGTCTGCCTGCCGCTGCTCTCGGGCTGGCTGTTCGATCGCACCCAGGGCTACGGCACGGCGGTGCTGATCGCGGCGGGCGGCAACGTGCTGGGCGTGCTGATCGCGCTCGGGCTGCCGCGGCCGGGCGCGCCCGAAGCGGTGCAGGTGGCCGGGGCGGCACCCGCGCGTGCATAGAAAAGAGGCTAATCCGTAACTTTAAAACAGAAAACTCCGCTCCCTGAGCGGGTTTCCTGTCAACTGAAGTATCGGTATCGATACACTAGCCAGAGGAGGCGCCATGCTCCAGCTGCACTATTTCCCCGGCAATGCCAGCATGACCCCGCACATGATCCTCGAGGAGCTGGGCCTCGCGTTCGAGCTCAACTACGTCGATCGCGCCAACCTCGCACACAAGACGCCGGAGTATCTGAAGCTCAACCCCAACGGCCTGATCCCGGTGCTGGTCGGCGCCGACCTCGTGCTCTACGAGACGGCGGCGATCGCGCTGCACCTGGCCGACACCCACCCCGCGGCCCGCCTCGCGCCGCCGCTGGGCACGCCCGAGCGGGCGCAGTGTTACAAGTGGCTCATGTGGATGACCAACACCCTGCAGGCGACGCTGATCGTCTACTTCTACCCGGAGCGCTGGGTGAACAACGGTGACGCGGCAGCCGCCGCGCAGGTGAAGGCACAGGCCGAAGCGAAGGTGAACGCCCTCGTCGACCAGATGGAGGCGCAGTTCGCGTCCCACGGCGCGGACTGGTTCCTGGGTTCGCAGTTCAGCGTGCTCGACCCCTACGCCTTCATGCTCTGCCGCTGGTCGCGCGGTTTTCCGCGCCCGGCGCGCAGCCTGCCGCAGCTCGGGGCGTTCCTGGAGCGCATGCTTGCACGCCCCGCAGTGCAGCGCGTGCTCGCGACCGAGAAGCTGGCGCCGCCCTTCGTCTAGGACGCCGCGTTAGCCGAGGACCTGCTGCCCGAGCCACCAGAACAGCGCCGCGATCAGGCCCGAGGCGGGAATCGTCAGCACCCAGGCCCAGACGATGCGCGTGGCGACGTTCCAGCGCACCGCCGAAACGCGGCGCGACAGGCCGATGCCGATGATCGCCCCGGTGATGGTGTGGGTGGTCGACACCGGGATCCCCAGGTAGGTCGCGAGAAACAGCGTGATCGCCCCCGCGGTCTGCGCGCTGAACGCGCCCGAGGGCCGCACGCGGGTGATGCCCATGCCCATGGTGCGCACGATGCGCCAGCCGCCGAAGAGGGTCCCCAGCGCGATCGCGAGGTGGCAGGTGATCACCACCCAGAACGGCACGTGAAAGCCGCCCGGCAGAAAGCCATTGGCATACAGCAGCACGGTGATGATGCCCATGGTCTTTTGCGCGTCGTTGCCGCCGTGGCCCAGGCTGTAGAGGGAAGCCGAGATGAACTGCGCGCGGTTGAACCCCTTCTCCGTCGACGTGGGCGAGGAGCGGCGAAACATCCACAGCACGACGATCGACAGCGCCAGCGCGAGCACCATCCCGAGCAGCGGCGAGAGGACGATGGCCGAGGTGGTCTTGATCAGTCCCTTGGCGACGATCACGCCCCATCCCGCCTTGGCCAGGCCCGCGCCGACCAGGCCGCCGACCAGCGCGTGCGAGGACGACGAGGGAATCCCGAAATACCAGGTGATGATGTTCCACGTGGTCGCGCCGCAGAGCGCGCCGAAGATCACCGCGTTGTCGACGATCTCGGGCGAGACGATGCCCGAACCCACGGTGGTCGCCACCTGCAGGCCGAACACCAGGAAGGCGATGAAGTTGAAGAACGCCGCCCAGACCACCGCCGCCTGCGGCGTCAGCAGCCGGGTCGAGACCATCAGCGCGATCGAATTGGCCGAGTCGTGGAAACCGTTCATGAAATCGAACGCGAGCGCGAGCGCGATCAGCACCACCATGACCACGACGGCCTGGTCGATCATATGCGTTCGAGCACGACGCCGTGGATCACGTCGGACGCATCCTGGCTGCGGTCGACGGCCTCCTCGAACAGTTCGTAGAGTTCCTTGTCACGGATCAGCTTGCGCGCGTCGGTGTTTTCGGCAAACAGGCGCTCGATCCCGGCGCGCATGATGCTGTCGGCCTCGCTCTCGATGTCGCCGATTTCCTGGCAGATCTTCAGGATCCGCTCGGCGTTCTTCATGTCCGAGAGCAGCGTCACCGCCTCCTGCACCTTTTCCGTGGCACGCAGGCTGATCTGGCCGAGCGCCGCCATTTCGGGCGTGAATCCGCCGGGGCCGTAGAGCTTGGCGCGCTGGGGGATGTCCTCCATGCAGTCGATCATGTCGTCCAGCGCCATGGCGAGGTCGCGGATCTCGCCGCGGTCGAACGGGGTGATGAAGGACTTGTGCAGGGACACGAAGATGGTCTTCGTCACCGCGTCGGCTTCGCTCTCGGTGCGCTGGATGTCGGAAAACAACTGGTTGAACGCAACCGGATCCTGCACCGAACTCATCTTGGCGAGCAGCTTCGCGCCGCGCACCGTGCACGCGGTCAGTTCGTTGAACAGGGTGAAATAGTCGTCGCTGCGTGGTGAAATCGCGGCGATCAGCCGGCCGATCAATCGGGCTGACATGTGGCTCTCCCTTGTTGTTGTTCAGTGCCTCACCTTGAACGTAGCGGGCATTGGGAAGGCAGGTTTGACTCACGTCAAGCGGGCGGCGGGTATTTCGCCGGGCACGGTCGCAGGGATTGGGGGAAAATCCACGAAACCGCCGTGTTCCAGGCCCGGCCCGGACCGGCGCGGCCGTACACCATGCACCATGTTCCGGAGATCCCCAGATGCTTGCCCCCGATCTTTCCCAGAAACTCCTGCGCGCCGTCGACGAGGGGTTCGATGCCCAGGTCGAATTCCTGGCCGACCTCACGCGCTTTCCCTCGACCCGTGGCCAGGAGGCCAGTGCGCAGGACTACATGGCCCGCGCGATGCAGGCGCGCGGCCTCGCGGTCGACCGCTGGAAGGTCGCGGTGGAGGATATCTCCCACCTGCCGGGCTTTTCCCCGGTGGCGGTGTCCTACGACAACGCCTGGAACGTGGTCGGCGCCCATCGCCCGAAGAAGCCCGCCGGCCGCTCGCTGATCCTCAACGGCCACATCGATGTGGTGCCCACCGGGCCCCTGGACATGTGGATCGAGCCGCCGTTCGCGCCGAAGATCATCGACGGCTGGATGCACGGCCGCGGCGCGGGCGACATGAAGGCGGGGCTCGCCGCCAACCTGTTTGCGCTGGATGCGCTGGCGAAGACCGGCCTGGCGCCCGCGGCCGACGTCTATGTGCAGTCGGTGATCGAGGAAGAGTGCACCGGCAACGGGGCGCTGGCCTGCCTGCAACGCGGCTACCGCGCCGAGGCCGCGCTGATCACCGAGCCCTCGGGCGGCACGCTGGGCGCGGCCCAGGTCGGGGTGATGTGGTTCCAGGTCAAGGTGCGCGGGCGGCCGGTGCACGTCGCGGTCGCGGGCACGGGGTCGAACGCGATCGAGGCCTGCTTTCCGATCATCACCGCGCTGCACGAACTCGAGCACCGCTGGAACGAGAAAAAACACCCGGCGTTCGAGGGCCACGCGCATCCGATCAATTTCGTGGTCAGCAAGATCGAGGGCGGCGACTGGACCTCCAGCGTGCCGGCCTGGTGCACCTTCGACATGCGCATCGGACTGTATCCGGGCGAGGATCTTGCCGAAGTTCGAAACGAGGTCGAGGCCACGGTGGCCGCGGCGGCGAAGAAGGACGCGTTCCTGTCGCAGAATCCGCCGCAGGTCGTGTACCACGGCTTTCAGGCCGAGGGCTATGTGCTGCCGCAGGGCAGCGATGCGCAGCTGCTGCTGGAAAAATGCCATGCCGGCATTGCAGGTGCGCCGCTGGAACAACGCGCAGGCACCGGTACGACGGATGCGCGCTTCTACGGCCTGTATGCAGGCATCCCCGCGCTGGTGTACGGTCCGACGGCGGAGAACATCCACGCGTTCGACGAGCGCGTGGAGCTCGAATCGATGCGCCGCGTCACGCAGACGCTGGCGCTGTTCGTCGCCGAATGGTGCGGCGTGGAGGCGCGATGAATCAGATAACGAATGTCGGTTTGATCGGTCTGGGTGCGATGGGCCGGGGCATGGCGGGGTCGCTGCGCCGCGCGGGTTTCACGGTGCATGTGTACGACATCCGTGCCGAGGCGGTGCAGGCATTTGCAGCCGAGGGCGGCGTGGCCTGTGCCAGCCCGGCCGAAGTCGGTGCCGCCTGCGAGGTGGTGGTGGGCGTGCTCGTGAATGCCGCGCAGACCGAAGAAGTGCTGTTCGGCGAACACGGCGCAGCTGCCGCGATGAAGAAGAGCAGCCTCTTCGTCATGTGCTCCACCGTGGATCCCAACTGGTCGATCGCCCTCGAAGCGCGGCTGAATGCCAAGGGCCTCCTGTATCTGGATGCGCCGATCTCAGGTGGCGCGGCCAAGGCGGCCTCCGGCGAAATGACGATGATGAGCGCCGGCAGCCCCGAGGCCTATACAAAGGCCGGGCGCCTGCTCGATGCGATGGCCGCCAAGGTCTACCGGCTGGGCGACCGCGCGGGCAACGGCAGCAAGGTGAAGATCATCAACCAGCTGCTGGCCGGTGTGCACATCGCCGCTGCCGCCGAGGCGATGGCACTCGGGCTGCGCGAAGGCGTCGAGGCAAAGGACCTGTATGAAGTCATCACCCACAGCGCGGGCAACAGCTGGATGTTCGAGAACCGCATGGCGCATGTGATTGCCGGCGACTACACGCCGCTTTCGGCGGTCGATATTTTCGTGAAGGACCTCGGCCTCGTGCTGGACACCGCGCGCGCGAGCAAGTTTCCGCTGCCGCTCTCGGCCACCGCGCACCAGATGTTCATGCAGGCTTCCACGGCCGGGCATGCGCGCGAGGACGATTCGGCGGTGATCAAGATCTTCCCCGGCATCGAACTGCCGAAGGCGAAATGATGGCGGGTGCCAGGCGGCCGCTGCTCGGCTGCATCGCCGACGATTTCACCGGCGCCACCGACCTCGCGAACAACCTCGTGCGCAGCGGATTGCGCAGCGTGCAGACCATCGGCGTGCCTGCAGCGGGCGCGGCGCCGATCGATGCCGATGCGATCGTGGTCGCGCTGAAATCCCGCACCATCGCGTCGGCCGAGGCGGTGGCGCAGTCGCTCGATGCGCTGCGCTGGCTCGAGGCGCAGGGCGCGGAACAGATCTACTTCAAGTACTGCTCCACCTTCGATTCCACCCCGGCGGGCAACATCGGGCCGGTGACCGATGCGCTGCTCGACGCGCTGCACGGCAAGGATCAGGGCTTCACCATCGCCTGTCCCGCGTTTCCGGAAAACCAGCGCACGGTGTTCAAGGGGCATTTGTTCGTCGGCGATGTGCTGTTGTCGGATTCCGGCATGCGCAACCATCCGCTCACGCCGATGACCGATGCGAATCTCGTACGCGTGATGCAGGCGCAGACGCGGCGCAAGGTGGGGTTGGTGGCACACGAGGTGGTGTCGCGCGGTAGCGACTCGATCGCCATGCGCTTCGCGGAGCTTCGCGCGCAGGGCATCGGTGTCGCGGTGGTCGATGCGGTGGCGAACACCGACCTGGCGCAGATCGGCCGCGCCCTGGCCGGCATGAAACTGGTGACCGCGGGGTCGGGCATCGCCGTGGGGCTGCCGCAGAACTGGCCGGCACGCATCTCGTCTTCCACGCGCGCCGACCTGTTACCTCCTGCGACGGGCCTGCGTGCCGTGGTCTCGGGAAGCTGTTCGCTCGCCACCAACGCGCAGGTGCAGGATTTCATGCAACGTGGCGGTTCGGCCTTCGCAGTCGATCCACTTGCGATTGCCTCGGGCGCGGATGTCGCGGCGCAGGCGCTCGCCTGGGCGCGGCCGTTGCTCCCCAATGGTCCGGTGCTGGTCTACGCCACGGCGGAACCAACTGCGGTACAGGCCGTGCAGGCCAGGCTGGGCGTGGCCGAGGCCGGGCGCCTGGTGGAAGAAACGCTGTCGCGGGTCGCCGTCGGCCTGGTCGAGTCCGGCGTGCGCCAGTTGCTCGTCGCAGGCGGGGAAACCTCGGGCGCGGTGGTGCAGGCGCTGGGCGTGCAGCAGATGAGTATCGGTCCGCAGATCGACCCGGGTGTTCCCTGGACCGCAGCGCATTCGAGTGCGGCCGCCGGGGCGCTCGTGCACCTCGCGCTGAAATCGGGCAACTTCGGCAGCACCGATTTTTTCACAAAGGCGTTCGCCCGCCTCGCAGATACGACGCGTTAGTGGAGCAGCGCCCCGGCCCGGTCAATTTCCTTCACGTACGCGATCACTATTCGTTGTCGCGTCACGGTCCGCTATGGGAAAACGTCTGCGCGTAGACTTCGAACCGCTCCGCGTCGAAGGCGAAGGGCTGCACGATGCCGCCCGCGTCTTCCAGCACGGCAATGATCTCCGGCACCTCGAGCAGGTGCTCCCAGACCCGGTTGAGGCGCGGAAACTCGTCCGCCATGCGTATTCCTGCCAGTAGCGCGTTACGTATCTGTGGAACCAGGAAACAGTCGGCCAGGGTGACGTCGTCGCCGACAGCAAACCTTCCCGCGCACTTGGCCAGGATTGTCTCGATTGCGCCGAACTCGCGTCGAATGAAATGCATCCGCAGCGGATGCGTCGTGGGGTCGGCCTTGACCATTCCCCACTCGCTCATGGCCTGGATGATGAAAGGGATGTTCTGATAAGGCTGAGTGTCCGCAGAAATGATCCACATTATGCGGCGTGCCTCCGCTCGCAGCCACGGGTCCGCAGGCAACAAGGGATGGCCGGTGCCGGCGACCAGCGACTCTTCGATAAAATCCACAATCGGCCCCGACTGGGTCATCTTGCGGCCATCGGGCAACAGGAGAATCGGCACGCGCCCATCGGGATTGAATGCTTTCAAGTCCCGGGTGCCAAGCTTATCCGTTTCCGGATCGCCGGCAGGCATGGTGAATACCAGGATGCCCCTGTGGTCTGTCTCGAGGCCGGTGCTCACCAGCTCGACCCAAGACGCTGGCACGCCGCGACAACGCAGATAAAGGGTGACCCTCAAGGATGCGCTCGACGCGCGATGATAAAAGAGGCGGCATGGTGCCGATGCAGCGGCGGGGCCTTCCATCATCGCTCCTCGTGTGTTCAGAGAGGGAATTTACCTGACACCGGCTCCCCGGTCCCGGTTTTAATGTCCGGGTCGGAAGCAGTCTCTTGAATCGAATCAGTATATTGTCAGATATGACAAGTACGAAGGCCTGCCAATCGTCTGCAGCCGGCCTATTCTGTTGAAAAACTCTCTCGTGCATTGAATTTTTTCGGATGCAATTTGTCTGAATTTTCAGTGCATTGACGGAGGGCTGCGAGATGATGGGACAGAATGGTGGCGGCCAAGATCGCCTGTTCTACTCGTTCAATCTTGAGGACCATGTTCCTCAGAATCACCTCTTACGCGGCATTGATCGGTTCCTCGACCTGAGCGACCTGCGCCGCCACCTCGCGCCGTACTACAGCCACACGGGCCGCCCGTCGATCGATCCGGAGTTGATGATCCGGATGCTGGTGGTGGGTTACTGCTTTGGCATTCGTTCGGAGCGGCGGCTGTGCGAGGAAGTACATCTGAATCTGGCGTACCGCTGGTTCTGCGGCCTGGGTCTTGAAGACGAGGTGCCGGATCACTCGACGTTCTCAAAGACACGGCATGGTCGGTTCCGCGAGAGCGATGCCCTGCGGCACGTCTTTGAGAATGTGCTGCGTCGCTGCATGACGGAGGGGCTGGTCGGTGGCGAGGGGTTTGCGATCGATGCCAGCGTAGTGAAGGCCGATGCCAACCGCGCCCGCGGGGTGCCTGGCGAACAGACCGTCGACTGGAAAGTCGGTGAAGCGTCGTCGCGCGCGGTGCGTGAGTATCTTGCGGCGATAGAAGAAGCCAACCCAACCGAGGCGTCGGTGCCTAAATCGGTATCGCTTACGGATCCCGCGGCACGCTACACCGCTGCGCCGGGCGGCCCGGCGTTCTATGCCTACTCCACCAACTATCTGGTGGATGTTCAGGCCGGCATCATTGTGGACGTGGAGGCGACTCCTGCGTTCCGGACCAGCGAGGTGAACGCGACCCGCACGATGATTGACCGTGTCGAGGAGCGGTTCGATCTGAAGCCAACCAGACTCATTGGAGACACGGCCTACGGCGCGGCGGAACTGCTGGGCTGGATGGTCAAGGACAAGGCGATCGAACCCCACGTCCCGGTTTGGGACAAGACACAACGCCAAGACGAGACCTTGTCCAGCAGCGAGTTCCATTGGGACGAGCAGGCCGATCAATACCGTTGCCCGCAAGGCCATGCGCTGCGCAGCCAGTGGCGCCCGTTCAAGATCCTGCGCTCGCGCATCACTCAAGCCAACACCATCCTCTATCGATCGAGTCAATCGGATTGCGCAGCCTGCCCGGTCAAATCCCGGTGCTGTC
Organism: uncultured beta proteobacterium; assembly: GCA_963844255.1. GTDB lineage: Bacteria > Pseudomonadota > Gammaproteobacteria > Burkholderiales > SG8-39 > SZAS-79. The sequence goes on along the minus strand of CAWJNP010000014.1, from coordinate 82,031 downwards.
CGAACACGCCGGTTCGCAAGATCGCTCGCAGCGTCCATGAGGCAGCTCGAGAAGTTGCACGTGGCGTCGCCCGAACGGACGAATACCAGCAGTCACGCAAGGACAGAAAGAAAGTCGAAATGCTGTTTGCGCATCTCAAGCGCATCCTGAAGCTCGATCGATTGCGATTACGAGGTCTGAGCGGTGCGAAAGACGAGTTTCTAATGGCAGCAACGGTTCAAAATCTACGACGAATGGCGAAGCGGCTCTTCCCGATTGCGCAAAAAGGCGGTTTGGTACCCACATAACAGCGGACAGGGTGGCCGCAATCGAGAAAATTGGTCTCCATACCAATCAAATTGCCCAGCGCCTCTGAAAAATCTCAGCCCGTCACTAACCAAACATCGAGTTTTTCAACAGAATAGGCCAATGGCGGTCATTCGACGATGTTGTCTGCTCTGAGCAGAACGGACTGCGGAATCTTGAGCCCAAGCGCTTCCGCCGTTTTCAAGTTGAGGGCCAGTTCAAGCTTGGTGGGCTGTTCAATCGGTAAGTCTCCGGGTTTCGTGCCCCTCAAAATTCGATCCACCTTTGCGGCGGTGCGCCTGAAGATTTCTGCGTTGTCAGGACCATACGAAATAAGTCCGCCAAGCGCTACGGTGGCAGAAGAGTCCGACATGACGGGAAGCTTGTATTGGGCAGCCAGTTCAATGGTTTTCTTCCGAAAAAGATGGCTTTGTCCCGGCAGCCACATCGCAGCATCGGCTCCCCAGGCAGTGAGTTTTTTGAACGTATCCGGCAGTTCCCGAGGATCTCGCACGGGAAAGAGGCGAGCTTCGATCCCCAGAGTGGATGCGGTTGGGGTCACGTCGCGAATCTGCGGCACCGTAATGGGGTCGTCAGGATTGAATATCACGGCGAAGCGTCGCATCGCGGGGATGGTCTCCTTCATCAACGCCATACGCTTTGGCGCAAGGATTGCAACAATATTCGAGACGCCGGTGACGTTACCGCCAGGTCGCGCCAGGTTCGAGACAAAACCGCTTCCCACTGGATCTCCGGTCTGGGTGATTACCACGGGAATTTGGCGCGTAGCATCGATCGCGGCACGCGACCCAGGCGTGTTGAACGCGACGATCACATCGACCCGGGCATTCACGAGCTCGCGAGCAAGTGCCGGGAGAACATCCAGTCGGCCTTCGGCCTCCTTGAGCAAGACTCGCAGGTTGCCGCCTTCCCTGTAACCACGCGCCCGCATGTCTTCGACAAAAGCGTCGTATCCAGCTTGAAGCTGGAGTTTGTTTGGTATCAGCAGACCGATCGAATAGAGTCGTCCGGCGACCTGCTGTGCAACTGCATTTCGAATGGTTACCAGCCAGGCTGCCGAAGTGGTGACGAACTGCCTGCGAGATACAGTACCCACGCTCGCTCCACGTAAGGGAAAGTAGTGCGGCAAAAAGTCTACGCTCAAATGCCCGCTTCGGGTCGAGAGCCGACATTCAGAGCGAGGGGGTTGGAGCGATGCGGACGTCGCGTCGACACAAGGGAGCGCAGAGGAAACACAGCGTTATTGGTAGGCAAGGGCGGGTAAAAATGGGCAATTTGGGGTATAGAAGTACATCCGACACCGAACCAAGGACACCCCATGCCGCGCTTCGCCGCCAACCTGAGCATGCTCTACCCGGAACACGACTTCCTCGATCGTTTCAAGGCCGCGGCCGACGATGGTTTCAAGGCCGTGGAATTCCTGTTTCCGTATGCGCACCCGGCCGCGGAAATCTCGCAGCGCCTGGCCGACAACGGCCTCGAGCAGGTGCTGTTCAACATGCCGCCGGGCGACTGGGACAAAGGCGAACGGGGTCTCGCCTGCCTGCCCGGACGCGAGGCCGAGTTTCGTGACGGCGTCGCGCGTGCGCTGGAGTACGCAGCGGCGCTGAAGTGCCCGCGGGTGCACGTGATGGCCGGGCTCGCGCCGGCCGGTGCGGAGCGCGCGCGCCTGCTGGCGACCTACGAGGCCAACCTGGCCTGGGCCGCCGAACAGGCTGCGAAGGCACGGCGCGACGTGCTGATCGAACCGATCAACACGCGCGACATCCCGGGCTTCTTCCTCAACCGCCAGGACGAGGCTCACCGCGTGGTGCAGGCGGTAGGCGCACCGAACCTCAAGGTGCAGATGGACCTCTACCATTGCCAGATCGTGGAGGGCGATGTCGCGATGAAGATCCGCCAGTACCTGCCCACGGGCAGGGTGGGGCATTTCCAGATCGCCGGCGTGCCGATGCGCCATGAACCGGACCTGGGCGAACTGCACCATCCCTATCTGTTCGAGGTGATCGACGAAGTCTCGGCCGCCTGCGGCTGGGAGGGCTGGGTCGGCTGCGAGTACCGTCCTGCGCGCGGCGCAGTGCCGGGCGGCACCTCGGCCGGGCTGGGCTGGTTGAAGGGTCGGACCGCCTAGGGGTGACCGACTAGGCCTGGATGGCGCTCTGCGGGGCGTCCGCCTGCGCCGCGGCTTCGGGCGCGAGGCCCTCCACATGCCAGGTGATGATCGGCTCGGGCTTGCCCTTTACGCGGATCGCGGGCATCTGCCGCAGCCGGAAGCGCGGATCCAGGGTCCTGCGGATCTCCTCGGTGATCAGGAGATCGACCTGGTGCAGCGTGGTCAGCCCTTCGACCCGCGAGGCCACGTTGATCGGGTCGCCCGTGACGCTGAACTTGTTGAGCGCCCCGGCGCCCATCACCCCGGCCACGACTTCGCCCGCATGGATGCCGATGCCAAAGCGCAGCTCGGGCAGCGACTGTGCGCGCAATTCCCTGTTGTAGTTCGCCAGTTCGTCGCGCATTTCGAGCGCCGCCAGCACGGAATCGCGTCCCTGCCAGGGGTTGGGTTCCAGCGCGCCGAACAGGGCCAGCAGCCCGTCGCCGACCAGTTCGTTGATGTGTCCGTGGTGGCGGGTGATCACGGCGTTCATGCGCTGGAAATAGTTGTTCAGGATGCCCACGGTCACGGCGGGGTCCAGGCGGTCGCACAGCGCGGTGAAGCCGCGCAGGTCGGCAAACAGCATGGTGGCCTGGCGTCGCTGCGCAGCGTAGTCGCCATGGCCGTCGGTCAGGCGTTCGACCACGTCCGCCGGAACGAAACGCTCGAACTGGCGCTGCAACTGCTCGAGCCGCGCCTCGGAATCGGCAAGCAGGCGTTCCATCTGCCGAGCGCGACGCTGCGCCCCAAGCGCGCCAGCGACCAGCGCAGCAGCCACCAGCAGTCCGGCAAGCAGCCCGAGAATTTCGGCAAGGGTCATTCCAGCAGCATCGCCATGCGCACGGTTGCATTGGCCAGCGCCGCGACGCCGATTGCTTCGAGCAGGGCGGTCTGGCCGAGCTCGCCGGCCAGTGCACGCGTTTCCCGCTGGATCGCGTTGGTCTGGTAATACACCGTATTGCGCACCCAGGGCAGCAGCCGGTTGTCCTTCGGCGAGAGGCGCGGCGAGGCGAGGGTTCCGAGCGCGGTGTCGATCTCCCCGGTGCTGAAGCCTTCCGCCGCAAGCAGTTTGCGCGCTTCGGCTTCGCTGGCGCGGCACTCGAGCGTGCGTGCGACCACGGCAAACATCAGTGCCTTGGTGTGGCGTGGCAGTTCGGTCGAGGCGAACGCACCGTCCAGCGCGGCCTTGATGATCGCCGCACCGGGCAGGCCCGCCAGCGTGGCGACCACCGGACCGAAGGGCCCCGAGGACAGCGTCGCGGCGTCGGTCGGAACCGGCAGTGCGGGCTTGCGCCGGGCCGCCAGCCAGCGCATCAGCGGTCCCGCGAGTCCCATGAGTTTTCCCATGGGGCCGTTGGCCATGCGCTCGAAACCGAGCTCCGGCGGGCAGGCCATCAGGATGCCGATACGGTTGTAGAAGCAGCCCATGGAGATCAGCAGTGCCATTTCGTTGACCGCGAGCGGCGAGAAACCCAGCTTGATCAGCGCCTCCCGCTCGGCGCGTGCCGGGCGCGGACGTGAGCGCGCGAGATTGCGGCAGAACGCAATGAAACCGCGCTCCTTGTCGTCGAGCTCGGCCACGTGCAGATCGCGTTCGATCCGGCTGATGAACGATTCGGAATAACCGAGGATCTTCATGTAGGCACGGTTCGCACCGTAGCAATAGCGGCAGGAATTCTCCTGCGCGGTCACCATCGCGCCGATATTGAACAGGCGCTGCGGGAGTTCGTTGGGCCGGTAGGTCGTCAGCCCGAGGCAGGCTTCGCGCACCCAGACGCTGCGCGACACCCGCCGGTCGACCTCCGACACCTGGCCGGCACGGCGCTTCGCTTCCGCCTCCCACGCAGGATCCGACACCGGCGGCAGGATGGATTCCTCCCACTCGATTTCGCCCAGCAATTGCGCCATTGCGTGTCCTTTGAGATGCAGTCCGGAAGGCGGTCATTCTGCGCCCGGCCACGGCCGGCCCGCAAGACGGGCGGCCCGGCGCCTGTCTTGACGCGACTGGCGTGCTGCGCCGACAATTAACGAGTTGGTTAAATCGCGGGCGAAATGTTTTTGACCCGCCGGGACGACATGAAATTCAAGGTGGACGCGGTGGACCTGTTCGAGCGCGACGTGCGGCTGCGCATGCCGTTCCGTTTCGGCGTGGTCACCCTGACCGAGGCGCCGCAGGCGTTCGCGAGTGTGCGCATCCGCCTGGCGGACGGACGCGTGGCGACCGGTGGCGCTGCAGAGTTGCTTGCGCCGAAGTGGTTCGACAAGAACCCGGCGCTGACGAACGAAGACAATTTCGAGCAATTGCGAAGCGCGCTGTTCCTTGCGCGCGAGGCCTACCTGTCGGGTGGACAGGACACCGCGTTCGGGCACCAGCGCGCGCACTACCGGGCGCAGATCGACGCGGGCGCAGCGCAGGGCCTCAACAGTCTCGTTGCCAATTACGGGCCGGCGCTGCTCGACCGGGCCATCATCGACGCGCTGTGCCGTGCGCTGGGCGTGTCGTTTTTCACGGCGGTGCAGAAGAACCTGCTCGGCCTGACGACGTTCGAGGGCATCGACCTGCCCGCGTTTGCCGCGGGCCTCAGGCCGGCCGCGCGTATCGCCGCGCGGCACACCGTCGGCATGGTCGACAGGATCACCGCGGCCGATCCGGGCGCCGCGGTGAACGACGGCCTGCCGGAAACGCTGGAAGCCGTGGTCGCACATTACGGGCATACGTATTTCAAGCTCAAGGTGGGCGGAGACCTCGCAGCCGACCTCGAGCGGCTCACCGCGATCGCTGCGGTGCTCGACCGGATCGAGGCCCCCTACCATGCGTCGCTCGACGGCAACGAGCAGTACGAGGACGTCGAGGGGATCGCGGCGCTCTGGGCGAAGATGAAGGAAACGCCGCTGCTCGCGCGCATGGTGGAGAGCATCATTTTCATCGAGCAGCCGATCAAGCGGCAGAACGCGTTTGCGGCCGACGTCGGCCGGCTCTCGATGGAGCGGCCGGTGATCATCGACGAATCGGACGATTCACTCGAGGCGTTTCCGCGCGCGCGCGCCCTCGGCTATCGCGGGGTGTCCTCGAAGACCTGCAAGGGGATCTACAAGTCGCTGATCAACCGCGCGCGCTGCGCAGCCTGGGGGAGCGGCTACATGATGTCAGGCGAAGATCTCACCATCCAGGCCGGGCTGGCGCTGCAGCAGGATCTCGCGCTGGTGTCCTTGCTCGGTCTTACGCACGTGGAACGCAACGGGCATCATTACGTGAACGGGATGGCGGCCCTGCCTGAAAGCGAGCAGCAGGCCTTCCTCGGCGCGCACGGGGACCTGTATGAGCATAGCCACGGCGCGGTGCGCGTGGCGATCCGCGGCGGCGAGCTTGCTATCGGTTCACTGGATTGCGCAGGCTACGCAAGCCGCGTTCTGCCGGACTGGTCTGCAATGAAATCCATGGTTCTCAGAGGGGAGTCTGCATGAAACAGCAACGCATCGGCATCATCATGAACGGTGTCACGGGGCGCATGGGTACAAACCAGCACCTCGTGCGTTCGATCGTCGCGATCCGCAACGAAGGCGGCGTGCGCCTCGCCGACGGCACGCGGCTCGTCCCCGATCCGATCCTGGTCGGGCGCAGCGCCGAAAAACTTCAGACGCTCGCCAAGGCCTGCGGCATCGAGCGCTGGACCACCGATCTCACCAAGGCGCTGAAGGATCCGAAGGACGAAGTCTTCTTCGATGCCGCCTCCACGCAGCTGCGCCCGACGCTCTTGAAGCGCGCGATCGCCGCGGGCAAGCATGTCTACTGCGAGAAGCCGGTCGCGACGACGCTTGCCGAGGCCATGGACCTCTACAAGGCGGCGAAGAAAGCCGGCATCAAGCACGGCGTGGTGCAGGACAAGCTCTGGCTGCCCGGCCTCCTGAAGCTGAAGATGCTGCGCGACAGCGGTTTCTTCGGCAAGATCCTTTCGGTGCGCGGCGAGTTCGGCTACTGGGTGTTCGAGGGCGACTGGCAGCCCGCGCAGCGGCCGAGCTGGAACTACCGCACAGGACGACGGCGGCGGGATCATCCTCGACATGCTCTGCCACTGGCGCTATGTGCTCGACAATCTCTTCGGCGAAGTGCAGGCGGTCTCGTGCCTGGGCGCCACGCATATCCCGGTACGCTTCGACGAGAACGGCAAGAAATACAAGGCGACCGCCGACGACGCGGCCTATGCGACTTTCCAGCTCGAGGGCGGCGCGATCGCGCACTTCAACAGCTCGTGGGCGGTGCGGGTGCGCCGCGACGACCTGCTTACGCTGCAGGTGGACGGCACGCATGGTTCGGCGGTGGCCGGGCTGCGGCGCTGTTTCACGCAGTCGCGCGTGAATACGCCCAAGCCCGTGTGGAATCCGGATATCGCGCAGCCGATCGATTTCTTCGCGGGCTGGCAGGAGGTGCCGGACAACGTGCCCGCCGACAACGCCTTCAAGGCGCAGTGGGAACTCTATCTGCGCCACGTGGCGGGCGAAGGCGGTTTCCGCTGGGACCTCATGGAAGGCGCGCGCGGCGTGCAGCTTGCGGAGCTCGGCCTGAAAAGCTGGAAGCAGCGCAAATGGATGGACGTTCCAAAACTGAAGGGCTGAAGGAGCCGGCATGAAGATCAAGCTGCCCACGGCCGGGGGCCGTCTCGAGGATTACACACTGCACGCGCCGCGGGTGTTCGAGCGTCCCACCCGCGCATTCACGCGCAGGGCGCTCGGCGCGGCGCACGTCGTGGCCGATCCGCTTTCGGCCAACGACCCGTGGCTGGATGCGGCCATCGACTGGGACGCCACCATCGCCTACCGACGTCACCTCTGGTCCTGGGGCCTGGGCGTCGCCGAGGCGATGGACACCTCGCAACGCGGCATGGGCCTGGACTGGAGCAATGCGCTGGAACTGATTCGCCGTTCGGTGGACGCCGCCCGCGATGTTCCCGGCGCGGTGGTGGCCAGTGGCGCGGGCACCGATCATCTCGCCGCCGACCCGAACGTGAAACTCGACGACGTGATCGCCGCCTACGAGATGCAGTGCGAGGCGATCGAAAAACTCGGCGGCCGCATCATCCTGATGGCGAGCCGCGCACTAGCCGCCTGTGCAAAGTTGCCGGACGATTATGGCCGGGTCTACGACCGGATCCTCGGCCAGGTCAAGGAACCGGTGATCATCCACTGGCTGGGCGAGATGTTCGACCCGCAGCTCAAAGGCTACTGGGGGCGGGACGACCACCACGCCGCGATGGACGTGTGCCTGGACATGCTGCGGCGTAACGCAGCGAAAGTGGATGGCATAAAGATCTCGCTGCTCGATGCCGGCAAGGAAATCGCGATGCGCCGCAAACTGCCGGCGGGCGTGGTCATGTATACCGGGGATGATTTCAATTTTGCCGAACTGATCGAGGGCGACGCCCAGGGCCATTCGGAGGCGCTGCTCGGCATATTCGATTCGATCGCCCCGGCGGCCTCCGCCGCGCTCTCCGCGCTGGCCGCCGGCAATTCGGCGAAGTACCACGAGCTGCTCGCGCCCACGGTGCCGCTGTCGCGTCACATCTTCATGGCGCCGACGCGCTTCTACAAGACCGGCGTCGTGTTCATGGCCTGGCTCAACGGCCACCAGAACCATTTCGTCATGGTCGGCGGCCAGCAGAGCGCGCGCAGCATCCTGCATTTTTCCGAATTGTTCCGGCTGGCGGACGCGGCGGGCCTGCTGACGAACCCGGACCTGGCCTGCGCCCGCATGCGCGCGTTGCTGGCGACGCACGGCTGTGGCGACTGAAGGAGATACCGCATGAGCCTGCCCGATCCCGCGCGTCTCGCGCTGAACGCGATCACCACGAAGAAGTGGACTCTGGCCCAGGCCATCGACGGCTGCGTGCGTCATGGCATTTCCGGCATCAGCATCTGGCGCGACCGGCTGCAGGAGATGGGGGTGAAGCAAGCCGCAGCCGCGCTTTCCGCGGCGGGTCTCAAGGTGACCGGGCTGTGCCGCGGCGGCTTGTTCACGGCCAACGACGTGGCGGGGCGCAAGGCCGCGATCGAGGACAACCTGCGCGCCATCGACGAGGCCCAGGGCATCGGTGCCGCCTGCCTGATCCTCGTGGTCGGTGGACTGCCCCAGGGATCGAAGGACATCGTCGGCGCGCGCCAGCAGGTGCGCGACGGCATCGCGAGCATCCTGCCGCACGCGCGCGCGGCGGGTGTGCCGCTGGCGATCGAGCCGCTGCACCCGATGCAGGCCGCCGACCGGGCCTGCGTGAATACGCTCGGCCAGGCGCTGGACCTCTGCGACGCGCTCGATCCGGGCCAGAGCGGCGCGATCGGCGTCGCGGTCGACGTCTATCACGTGTGGTGGGATCCCGACCTTGCGGCGCAGATCGCGCGCGCGGGAAAACAGCGCCTGCTCGCCCACCATATCTGCGACTGGCTGGTGCCAACCACCGACACCGCGTTCGACCGCGGCATGATGGGCGACGGGGTGATCGACCTGCCGCGGATCCGCGCGATGGTCGAGGCGGCCGGCTACCTGGGATATTCGGAGGTCGAGATCTTCTCCGAGCGCAACTGGTGGCAGCGCGATCCGGACGAGGTGCTCGACATCATCAAGCAGCGCTATCTCGAGGTCACGTGAAAACCATCCTGATCACCGGGGCCTCGGGGGATGTGGCCACCCATCTGCGGCGCGAACTCGCGGGCCGCTACAGGCTGCGCCTCTCGGACCTGCGCCCGCTCAAGGGAAAGACGAAGGGCGAGACGTTCATGCAGGCCGACATCTCGGACATGCGGGCCGCCCTGCGCATCACGAAGGGTGTGGATGCGATCGTGCACCTCGGCGGCTACTCGGTGGAAGGGCCGTGGGAGGACATCCTGCAGGCGAACATCATCGGCTGCTACAACGTGTTCGAGGCGGCCCGGCGAAACGGCGTGAAAAGGATTCTCTTCGCCACCAGCAATCACGCAGTCGGGTTCTATCCGCGCAAGACGAAGATCGATCATCGCGTCTATATCAAGCCCGATGGGCGCTACGGCGTGTCCAAGGTATTCGGCGAGGCGCTCGGGAGCCTCTACGCCGACAAGTACGGCATGCAGGTGTACCTGATGCGCATCGGCAACGTGAACGAAAAGCCGCTCGACAAGCGCCGGTTGTCGATTCTGCTCACCCCGCGCGACCTAGCGCAACTGGTGACGATCGGCATCGAGCATCCGAAGATCCGCTTCGAGATCGTCTACGGTATCTCGGGCAACACGCGCGCCTGGTACGACAATTCAAACGCGCGCCGGCTGGGTTACCGCCCGCAGGACGACAGCGAAACGTTCGCGAAGGAAATCCTCGGCCGCAGGGAAGTCGAGCACCCTGTTGGAAAGCGATTCCAGGGCGGTGCCTTCACGCATGTGGAAGCGGTGCCGAACCCGGCACCCCTGCCTAAAGCCCGGAAGCGAAATCCGCGATAAGCGCGTTGACCGCTTCCGGTGTTTCGAGCTGCGGGAAATGACCGACGCCCGGAATGATCTCGATGCGCGCAGAGGGCGCGCGCAATTTCACGAGGTCCAGCCACGGCGAACTCTGACCCGCGGACAATGACACCCGGATACGTTCGGCGCTCATGGTCGTGCTCTGCACGATCATCATCGGCACCTTGATCGCGGCGAGCGCGGTTTCCATGTGGCGCGCATCCCACCCGACCAGGCGCGGAAACAACGTGCCGCCGATCTCGGAGGTGAGTTGCAGCGCACGCTCCATGATGACGGACTTGAGCTTGGGATCGCTCGAGATGACGAACATCTCGTCGAACAGGCGGCGCGCAAACACGCCGTAGCCGGTGGCACGCAGCTGCTCGTTCATGACACGCTCGGCGACGACGGGATCGCCGAAACCGAGCCGGCTGCCGTCGACCAGCACCACGCCCGCTACCCGTTCCGGGGCGGCAAGGCAGGCCTGCAGCACCACGCGGCAGCCCATGCTGTGCCCGACGAGTACCGCAGGCGGCAGCTTCAGTTCGCCAAGCAGCGCCGCGACATCTGCGCCATAGGTCTCGATCGAACAGTCATGCGAATCACCCGGGGTCGCGCCGTGCCCGCGCAGGTCGCAGGCGAGGACGGCATTGGTCGCGCTGAAATGCGCGATCTGCGGCTGCCAGTCCACGTGTGTGCAGGCGAAGCCGTGAACGAACACGATCGGGGGCGATCCCTTGCCGGACTGAATGTAATGCATTCGACTGCTATCCAATGGAGACGCTGTAGGTGGCACTGAGGCCCATCTTACGCCTCTTGGGGGAAGAGGGGCGTCAGTGCCGCCTCTCCCCTGTCCGTGCGACTAGTCGGACCGCTCGGTCACTTCCAGCAGGTGGTAGCCGAACTGGGTCTTCACCGGGCCCTGCACCGTATTGACCGCGGCGCTGAACACGACCTTGTCGAATTCAGGAACCATCTGGCCCGGGCCGAATTCGCCGAGGTCGCCGCCCTGGCGCGACGAGGGGCAGGAGGAATGCTGTTTCGCCATGTCGGCAAAAGAAGCGCCCGCTTCGATCTTGCCCTTGAGTTCGATGCACTGTGCTTCGGTTGCGACCAGGATATGTCTTGCCTTTGCGCTTGCCATCTCGGGATCTCCATAGTGTTGACGAAGTGTCGTACCCGGAGTGTAACCCCGGTAACCCCGCTAACCCCGGTCGCCGGGAATCCGTCCCCCGGAGGCAGCGTGCCCCTACAATGCGTGCATGGCACTCAAGGCGACGATTTTCCGTGTGGACCTGCAGATCGCGGACATGGAGAGAAACTACTATCGCGATCATGCACTCACGATCGCCCGGCATCCTTCGGAAACCGATGAACGCATGATGGTGCGGGTGCTTGCGTTCGCCCTGAACGCGCACGAGGCGCTCGCATTCGGTGCAGGCATCGGCAGCGACGAGGAACCCGACCTCTGGCAGAAGGACCTGACGGGCGCGATCCTCACCTGGATCGATGTCGGCCTGCCCGACGAGAAGCGCATCCGCCGTGCCTGCGGCCGTTCGGAACGGGTGCTCGTCTACTGTTACGGCCGGGGTGTCGAACTCTGGTGGAAGCAGTCGGGCGACAAGCTTTCGCGCTCGGAGAATCTTGCCGTGATCGAACTGCCGCAGGAGGCAACGCAGGGCATTGCGCGCCTGGCAGAGCGTGGCACGGCGCGGAACATGAAGCTCAACTGCACGATCCAGGACGGCCAGGTCTGGCTTGGAAACCAGAGCGAGACCGTACAGGTGGAGGCCCGCTGGCGGCTGGGCGCACCCGGCTGAGCCGGGCGCAATGCCTCTGACGCAGACTACTTCTTGGCAGGCTCGGGCTTTTTCTTCTCGAGCAGCTCGCTGCGCTTCTTCAGCGTGTCGGCAAGCTTCTTCGAGGAAATCACCAGCACGGTGTCCTTCAGCGCGGCCTCGCGTGCGATGCGCGCCTCGAGTTTCTTCATTTCCCCGGCATACGCCTTCTCGCGCTTTTCCTTGTCTGCGGGCTTCTCGTCCTTGCCCGGGGTGGATTCGCGCGAGGGCTTGCCTTCGACGCCGATCCGGACGAAGGTCCTGTCCTTGTCGGTCCGGCCGACAGTGAGCGTATAGGTCAGGCCGTCGAACGTGGTCGCGACGATGGTCGCGACGGGTTTGTCCAGGCCCGTGTCGGCATCCGGCGCCGCGAGGTCCTCGATCTCCACCTTGTGCAGGCTGTAGGAGGCGGCGTTTGCGCTCGAGGTGTCGAGCTTCTGCCCGGCGGCGGCGCGATCAAGCTTCCAGTCGACGCCGTCGGTGCTGCGCTCGATGTGGTAGCCCTCATTGCCCTCGGCGGGCTTCACCTCGAGGCTCTTCACGCGTTCGATCGCAAAGCCGTCCTTCGAGATCCAGTCGGCGCTCGCCGCACTGGCCAGTTGCAGCGGGTCGGCCACGAGGTAGACCTGCTTCGGATCCGCGGGCAGCAGGACGAAGCGGCCGTCGCCGCGCATCTTCGCGGTGTCGCCTTCGGGTTCTTTCTTGAAGTACTTCTTTCCGACCAGCAATTCGGCGAGGATCTTCCCGTCCACCGCCTTGAATGTCAGTGCAGTACCCGCGCCTTCGTCCGCGCCTGGGGCCGCGAGCAACAGCCGCGGGCGATCCTTTTCGCCGATGGGCTCGATCTGTCCGGCCTTGAGCTCGATCGCCTTCACCACGAGGTCGGTGACCCGGTCGAGATCGGCCGGGAAACCGTTCTTCTCGGCGATCGTCCAGCGGCCGTCTTTTTTCGCCAGTGTCAGGGTCTGTTTCGGCTCGCGGATCGCGATGGTCGCGATCTCGCTCGCCTTGAGCCCCTTGAGCAGCGGCTGGCCGAGCTGCGCGCTGGTCGCGGGCTCGGCGGACTTGTTCTGCTCGAACACGAGCAGCGCGCTGCCGCCCATGACCACGAGGATGACGCCGAGGATGGCGAGGAAAGTCTTGTTCATGCGGGCCCTCCGGCGACGGTCGATTGCGCCGCCGCACGGCGGCGACGCACAACGGCGAATCCGATGCCGAACAGTGTCACCAGCAGCGGCATCAGGGCAATGTTGACCACCTTGGTCCAGAACTGCAGCGCTTCCGAATCCTGGCGCAGGTTCTTGCGAAGGTCCTTGAGCACATGGCGGGTTTCGACCACGCGCTTTTTGAAGCGCTCGAGTTCAGCCTGTTGCTCCGGGGACATGATCTGCGCGGACTTCGTGGCGCCGGACTGCTTCTGCAGCGCCTGCATCTTGGTGGTGGTCTGCTGCAGTTCGTCTTCGAGCTCCTTGATCTTGCCGTAGTACTGGCGCTGCGCATTGGCTTCCATCTGGCGCACCACGATCAGCGGACGGAAGCTCGTGGCGCGGCTGCGCAGGCTCATGAGGTCGTCCCCGGAGGCCAGCTGCTCGAGCATGCCCTGGGCGAGCGCGAGGTTGCCGTTCGAGGGCACGACCACGCGTTGGCCGAGGACGTTCTGCACTTCGACCGCGGCGCCGTCGGCCAGCATGTCGGCGTCCGCCACCAGCACGACCGAATTCTCCGCCGAGGCTTCCTTGAGCTGCGGCGTCGCCGGCGGTTCGGGCTTCTTGTCCTTGTCGGCATTCGGCGCGGCAGGCTTGCCCTCGGGAAACGCGGTCTTGAATTTTCCGCTGAGGCGCAGCGCCAGCGGCTTGGCCTTGCCGTCGGGCACGAAGCCCTTCATCGCGGCCTCTCCAGAAGTCGAGGCGACGATGCTGTCGACCAGCATCGAATTCGGCGAGGTCTGCGCAAGCGCGGTGGCCTTGAGGCCGGCCGCAGATTTGGACGCATCGAACACGCCGGGAAAGGCCATCAGCAGGGTGTCGATCTGGCCGGTCGCGACGTCATCGCGATTCAGTGCGGCGCGGTTCAGCGTCAGCACCGTCGGCGTGGTGCGCTGGCCCGCGCCCGAGGCGTAGGTCACATCAAATGCGACCTTGCCGGTGTCCATCCCGATGCCCCAGGCCTTGAACAGCCGGGGCAGGGTCGACGTCCCGGGCTGGCCGGGTGCGTTCGGCATCATCGGGTTGGGTTGCTGGTCGAAGAACATGTACGGGTCGACGAAGGCGATCAGCTTGCCGCCGCGCAGCACGAACTGGTCGAGGGCGTATTCGGCCTGCTCGGTGATGTCGCGCGGCTGGATCACGAGGAGCACCTTGATGTCCTTGTCGATCGCGTCCGCCGTCATCGGCACGGACTTCACGTTGAAATCCCGCTTCAGTTCGTTGGCCAGCACCCAGGGCACGTCCGGCTGCCGGGTCATGTAGTTCATCGGCGAACCGAGTACCGGCAGGGCGCTCATCACGCCGATGGTCGGGCGCTCGGCGCTGGATACGCCGGAGATCGCGCGGATCAGGTCGTACTCGAGCAGCTGCTCGCGCTGCTGGGAAATGTTGGAGATCGATTGCTTCCTGTCCAGCCGGCTCACCGACAGGCCGAGGTAGAACTGCTCGCCGGTGAACAGCGTCTGCGGCTCGACGCCATCGAGTTGCGCTGCATCTTCCTCGTCGGAGTCTGGCCGGGGGTTGTAGCGCTCGACGATCAGGTTAGGGCCGGCCACGGCCTTGAACTCGCGGACCATGTCCTCGACGCGCTGCGCGAAGCTGCGCAGCTGCACGGGAATCGCGTTGTCACTCTGCGAGATATAGAGACGCAGCTTCACCGGGCCGTCGAGCTTCTTGAGTATCTTGCGGGTGCCGTCCGACAGCGTGTAGAGCTTGCCTTCGGTCAGGTCGACCCTTGCCGAGTTGCCGGAGGCGAGGTAGTTGAACGCGACCAGGATGATGAAGAGTGCCGCCAGTCCGGCGGCGGAATAAATGAAGGTTTCGTATTTTTTGAACATGGTTCAGCCGGCCCGGTGGTTGCGGATGATCACCGACGTCGCAAACAGCGCGAAGCCGATCACCGAGAGGAAAAAGAAGAGGTCCCGCGTATCGATCACACCCTTCTGGAAACCGTCGAAATGCGTGATCACCGAAAACGAGGCGACGATCTCGACGATCGCGGGATTGGCCCAACGGGTCATCAGGTCGGTTACCGGAGTGAAACCGGCGAGGATCAGGAACAGGCACAGCACCACCGCGAGGATGAACGACACGACCTGGTTCCTCGTCAGCGCGGAGGTCATGCAGGTGATCGCGAGGTAGGCGCCGGCGAGGAACAGGCTGCCGACATAGCCTGCGACGATCGTGCCGTTATCCGGGTCGCCGAGCACGTTGACCGTGACGATGAGAGGAAAGGTGAGGAGCAGGGCGATCGCGAGGAAGGCCCAGGACGCGAGGAATTTGGCGAGGATCGCCTCCCAGGCGTTGACCGGCATGGTGAGCAGCAGCTCCATCGTCCCGGAGCGGCGCTCTTCGGACCAGACACGCATGCCGACCGCCGGCACGAGCACGAGATAGATCCAGGGATGCCAGGAGAAGAACGAGGCGAGGCTTGCTTCGCCGCGTTCGAAGAAACTGCCGATCGTGAACGTGAAGAAGCCCGTGAGGAGCAGGAAGATCACGAGGAAGACATAGGCCACCGGCGAGGTGAAATAGGACGACAGCTCGCGCTTGGCGATCGTGCGGATGTTTGCCAGCGAGGTATTGCTCATTTTTTCACCGTGTCGGGAAGGGTGATGCGGCGGAAGACTTCGTCGAGATGGCCTTCCTCGGTGCGCAGGGCCTCGACCTTCCAGCCTTCGCGGCCGGCGAGTTCCATCACGGCGCGTGCGAGTTCTCCGGCCGCCTGCCTGTCTTTGGGATAGACCCGTTGTCCGGATCCGTTGACCGATTCGACGCGTGTGGCACCCGGCAGCGCGGCAAGCTTGCCGCGCATTTCCTCGGCCGGCGTGCCCGGTGCGGCAATGGTCACGGCGCCTGCAATCTCGGACATGTCGCGCAGTTCCTGCGGCGTGCCGTTGGCGACGATGCGGCCGCGGTCGATGATGATCGCGCGGGTGCAGGCCGCGTCGACCTCCTCGAGGATGTGGGTCGAGAAGATCACCGCCTTGGTCTTGCCCATCTCGCGGATCAGGTTTCGGACCTCGTGCTTCTGGTTCGGGTCGAGGCCGTCGGTGGGCTCGTCCATGACCAGGACTTCGGGGTCATGGATCAGCGACTGGGCAAGACAGGTCCGGTGCCGGTAGCCCTTGGAGAGCGTGTCGATCTGCTGGTGGAGCACTGAAGACAGGAAGCACAGTTCCACCACGCGCTGCACGGCGCGCTTCCTGGCCCCGCCGGAGAGGCCGCGCAGTTCGGCGGCAAAACCCAGGAAGCCCGCGACCGACATGTCCGGGTAGGAGGCCGCGTTCTCGGGCAGGTAGCCGATCAGCCGTTTGGCCGCCAGCGAATCTTCAACCACGTCGTGGCCGCCCACCGAAATTTTTCCGCCGCTGGGCGGAAGGAACCCGGTGATCATGCGCATGGTGGTCGATTTTCCGGCGCCGTTGGGTCCGAGAAACCCGAGCACCTCGCCGCGCTCGACGGAAAACGTCAGGTTGTCGACAGCCTTCTTGATGCCGAACGACTTGGTCAGATTTTCAATGCGTATCATCGTTTTAGTCTTCTGATTTTGATGGGTACCGCGCGTACGGCGGGCCATGGTGTGGCCCCGATGTGGACGGCGCCGGCCCCCACTTCAAGGGGCCGGATTATCGCCTAGAATGCCGCCTCGTCCAGATAAATAGGAAGCCACATGCACAGCTTAGTCCGCAGATTTCTCGAAGGGTTCACTGCTCTTGTCGCCGTACTCGTTCTGGCGGCACCGGCCGGCGCGCAGAACCTGAAGATGATGATTCCCGGCGAACCCGGGTGGCGGCTGGGACCAGACCGGCCGCAACCTCGCGGCCGCGCATGCAGGGCGCGAAACTGGTTTCCTCGGTGCAGTTCGAGAACAAGGGCGGCGCGGCCGGCGCGATCGGACTCGCGCAGTTCGTGAATTCCGCCAAGGGCGATCCCAACGCGGTGATGATCGGCGGCATGGTGATGGTCGGCGGCCTTTACCTGCAGAAATCGCCGATCAACCTCGCGCAGGTAACCCCGCTTGCGCGCCTGACGAGCGAATGGGAAGTGATCGTCGTGCCGGCCAACTCGCCGCACAAGACGATCGGCGACCTGATGAAGGCCTACAAGCAGAATCCGGGCAGCGTGTCCTGGGGCGGTGGCTCGGCCGGCGGCACCGACCACATCCTGATCGGGCTGATGGTCAAGGCGTTCGGCGGCGATCCGGCCAAGATCAACTACGTGCCCTACAAGGGCGGCGGCGAAGCGGTTGCAGCCATCATCGGCGGCCACGTCACGGCGGGTGTGTCCGGTCTGGGCGAATTCGCCGAGCAGATCAAGGGCGGCAAGATGCGCGCGCTGGCCGTGTCGGCGCCGCACAAGACCGAGGGCATTGCCTCGCTGAAAGAGCAGGGCATCGACGTCGAACTCGGCAACTGGCGTGGCATCTTCGGTGCGCCCGGCATCTCGGCGCAGCAACGCGACGCGCTGGTCACGATGATCAAGGCCGGGACCGAAACGCCGGCGTGGAAGGGAACGCTGGAGAAACTCGGCTGGACGCGGCTACTTCCTCGGCGGCGACGATTACCGGAAATTCATCGAAGAGGACACGAAGCGGGTCAGCGCGGTCATCGATTCGCTGGGCATCAAGAAGTAACCGCGCGTGCGCACGGAGCCGCCGGGCGATGAAGTTTTCCGTCACCGAGACGGTGCTTTCGCTCGGCGTGCTCGCGCTGGGCGTGGCCACGGCGGTGCGCGCCGCGGCACTCTCGGGAGAGGGCGGCTACGCGCACATCGGCCCGAACTTCATGCCCGCCGTGGTCGCCTTCGGGCTGATCGTCTGCGGGCTGTGGCTGCTGTTCGAAGTCTTCAGCGGCGGCTGGCGCGAACGGCCCTCGGACGTGCCCGAGGAGCGCGGCGATCACGCGTTTCACGCGCCGGGGTTCGTGTGGATCACGGCGGCGCTCGGCGCGCACATGGCGCTGGTCGGCAGCGCGGGTTTCGTGATTGCCGGCGATCGCGCTGTTTGCCGGCGTGGCGCGCGGCTTCGGCAGCACGCGCTGGGTGCGCGATGTCGCCATCGGCGCGTTGATCTCGGTCGGTGTGTTCGTGTTCTTCGTCCGCTTCCTGAACGTGAACCTGCCGGCAGGATGGCTGACGCCGCTGCTCGGCAGCGCGGGCCTGTAGAAGAGCACCCTCTGGATGGATACCTTCAACGCCCTGCTCGCCGGGTTTCGGCGTCGCGCTGCAGCCGCTCAACCTGCTGTGGGGATTCATCGGCGTTACGCTCGGCACCGCGGTCGGCGTGCTGCCGGGCGTGGGACCGGCGCTGACGGTGGCGATGCTGCTGCCGCTCACCGTCAAGCTCGAGCCCGACCGGCGCGCTGATCATGTTCGCCGGCATCTACTACGGCGCGATGTTCGGCGGCTCGACCACCACCATCCTGCTCAACACGCCGGGCGAATCGGCCTCGATCGCCACCGCGCTCGAAGGCAACAAGATGGCCAAGAACGGCCGCGCCGGGCCCGGCGCTCGCGACCAGCGCCATCGGCTCCTTCGTCGCCGGCTCGATCGCCACCGTGCTGCTCACCCTGCTCGCGCCGCTGGTGGTGGAGGTGGCGCTCAAGTTCGGTCCGGCCGAATACTTCGCGCTGATGGTGTTCGCCTTCACCACCGTCGCCGCGGTGCTTGGCGCATCGACCGTGCGCGGACTCACCAGCCTGTTCCTGGGCCTGCTGCTGGGCCTGGTCGGCATCGACGGCCAGACCGGGCACGCCGCGCTTTGCGTTCGGCGTGCCGGAACTGCTCGACGGCGTCGACGTGGTGGTGCTTGCGGTCGGACTGTTCGCGGTCGGCGAGGCGCTGTATGTGGCCGTCCTACCAGAGCCGCGCTCACCGAGACGCTGGAAAAGCTCTCGGGTTCGATCATGATGAGTCCGATGACTGGAAGCGCTCGTGGCCGGCGTGGCTGCGCGGTACCGCGCTCGGCTTTCCGTTCGGCTCCATCCCGGCGGGCGGCGCCGAGATCCCGACCTTCCTGTCGTACGCGACCGAAAAGAAGCTGTGCAAGTATCCCGAGGAGTTCGGCAACGGCGCGATCGAGGGCGTGGCCGGCCCGGAGGCGGCGAACAACGCCTCGGCCACCGGCACCCTGGTGCCGCTGCTGACGCTGGGCATCCCGACCTCGGCCACGGCGGCGATCCTGCTGGGCGCGTTCCAGAACTACGGCATCCAGCCCGGGCCGCTGCTGTTCCAGAGCCAGTCCGATCTGGTGTGGGGCCTGATCGCGAGCCTGTACATCGGCAACGTGATCCTGCTGATCCTCAACCTGCCGCTGATCGGCATCTGGGTGAAGGTGCTGCAGATCCCGCGGGATCTGCTCTACGGCGGCATCCTGGTGTTCGCCACCCTGGGCGCCTACAGCCTGCACCAGTCCTGGGTCGACCTGCTGACGCTGTACGTGTTCGGCCTGCTGGGCTTCGCGATGCGCCGCTGGGGCATGCCGGTGGGACCCGCGGTGATCGGACTGATCCTCGGGCCGCTCGCGGAGACGCAGTTCCGCCGCGCGCTGTCGATCAGCCAGGGCGACGTCAGCGTGTTCTTCACGCATCCGATCTCGGCCACCTTCCTCGGAATCACTGCCGCCGTGGTGATCATCCCCTGGGCAGTGCGGCGCTGGCGCAGGGCACACCCCGGCAGCTAGCCCGGCGCGGACACGGGCGTTTCGAAGCGGGTAAAATTGCACTTTTCCCGCCGTATATCTCCCCAGAGGATTCGTATGGACAAAGCGCTGCTTTCCAAGACTGCCAATGCCATGGTGTCGCGCGGCATGGGCGTACTCGCCGCAGACGAATCTGCCGGCACCTGCGAGAAGCGGTTCCAGTCGGTCAACGTCGATTGCACCGAGGAAAACCGCCGGACCTACCGCGGCCTGCTGTTTACGGCGCCCGGGGTCAACCGCTACATCTCCGGCGTCATCCTGCATGACGAAACGATCCGCCAGTCGGGCAAGGACGGCGTGCCGTTCCCGACCTATCTGGCGAAGAACGGCATGATTCCCGGGATCAAGGTCGACAAGGGCACGATCAACATTCCGCTGCTTTCCGGTGGTGAGAAAGTGACCGAGGGCCTCGATGGCCTGGACAAGCGGCTCGCCGAATACTTCAAGCTCGGCGCGCGCTTTGCCAAGTGGCGCGCGGTGATCACGATCGGCAACGGCATCCCTTCGCACACCTGCATCTACGCCAACGCGCATGCGCTGGCGCGCTATGCGGCCGCCTGCCAGTCCGCTTCGATCGTTCCCATGATCGAACCCGAAGTGCTGCTCGACGGCAACCATACGATCGAACGCTGCGAAGAGGTCACCGAGGCGACGCTGCGCGCGACCTTTGCCGCACTTGCGGCCTACAACGTCTCCATGGAACACACGATCCTGAAGGCGAGCATGGTGGTTTCGGGCAACACCTGCCCTGCGCAGGCGGGGGTGCCGGAAGTCGCCGAGCGCACGTTGCGCGTGTTGAGGCGCACGGTGCCGGCTGCGTTGCCGGGCGTGGTGTTCCTGTCGGGCGGACAGTCCGACATGGCCGCCACCGCGCACCTGGATGCAATGAACCGCATCGGCGCGCCCTGGCCGCTGACGTTTTCGTATTCGCGTGCGCTGCAGAACTCCGCGCTCAAGACCTGGGCCGGGAAGATCACGCGGATCCCGGCTGCGCAGGCGGCGTTCGCGCACCGCGCACGCATGAACGGCCTGGCTGCGACCGGACAGTGGAACGCAAGTCTCGAGAAGTCGGCTCCGTGACGAGCCCGCCCCTGTACGCGTCCAGCATCAAGAGCCTGCCGAAGATCGCAAGCGGCAAGGTGCGCGACATTTATGCCGTCGGCGAGGACAAGATGCTGCTCGTGACCTCGGACCGCCTCTCGGCGTTCGACGTGATCCTCGGCGACCCGATCCCCGACAAGGGGCGGGTACTGACCGAGATGGCGAATTTCTGGTTCGACAAGCTCGGCCACGTGGTGCCCAACCATCTGACGGGAATCGATCCCGAAACGGTGGTATCGGGCGCAGATGAGAAGGCGCAGGTGCGCGGCCGGTCGATCGTGGTGAAGAAACTCAAGCCCCTGCCCATCGAGGCGGTGGTGCGCGGCTACCTCATCGGTTCGGGCTGGAAGGACTACCAGCAGTCCGGGGCGCTGTGCGGCATCCAGCTGCCCAAGGGGCTCAGGCAGGCCGAAAAGCTTGCCGCACCGATCTTCACGCCCGCAACCAAGGCAGAGATCGGAGAGCACGACGAGAACATATCGTTCGAGCAGATGGCGAAGATGGTCGGCGCTGAACTGGCCGCGAAGGTGCGCGACGTCAGCCTGCGCCTGTACAAGGAAGCGGCCGATTTCGCCGCGACGCGCGGGATCATCATCGCCGACACCAAGTTCGAATTCGGGTTGGACGAAAACAATGCGCTGGTGCTGATCGACGAGGTGCTGACCGCGGACTCGTCGCGCTTCTGGCCCGCAAGCGAATACAGGGTCGGCATCAGCCCGCCTTCGTTCGACAAGCAGTTCGTGCGCGATTATCTCGAGACGCTGACCTGGGACAAGAAACCGCCCGCGCCCACGTTGCCGGCCGAGGTGCTTGCGAAGACGTCCGAGAAGTATCGCGAAGCGCTTCAGCGCCTGACCGGCACAACCCTTTCCGGAGGACGCTGATGGCTGCGCCCCGCATCCGCCGAAGTTCCAATCCCCTTACCCGGCCACTGATCGGCGTGGTGATGGGCTCCGACAGCGACTGGGAGACCATGCGCAACGCGTGCGAGATGCTCGCGATGTTCGGCATCCCCTACGAGGCGAAGGTCGTGTCCGCCCACCGCACGCCGGACGTGATGTTCCGTTACGCCGCCTCGGCAAGGAAGCGCGGGCTGCGGGCCATCATCGCGGGCGCAGGCGGGGCGGCCCACCTGCCCGGCATGATCGCCGCCAAGACCACCTTGCCCGTGCTCGGGGTCCCGGTCGCGAGCCGGCATCTGTCGGGGCAGGATTCGCTGCTGTCCATCGTGCAGATGCCCAAGGGCGTGCCGGTCGCGACGTTTGCGATCGGCGTGGCCGGCGCAGCCAACGCCGGGCTGTACGCGGTGGCCATCCTCGCGTCCTCGGACGCAAAGCTGGCGGCCCGTATCGACGCGTTTCGCAAGAGCGAAGCAAAGCGCGTCGCTGGAATGCGGCTCCAGAACAAGCCCTGAATGACCCAGGTTGCACCGATACTGCCGCCGGCCATGCTCGGCATGCTGGGCGGCGGTCAGCTCGGGCGCTACTTTCGTCATCGCAGCACGAAAGCTGGGCTATCGCGTCACTGTGCTGGACCCCGATCCCGACAGCCCGGCTGCCTGCATGGCCGACCGGCACCTGATTGCCGATTACGAGGATCCCAAGGCGCTCGCTGAAATTGCTGCCACCTGTGCGGCGGTCAGCACCGAATTCGAGAATGTACCGGCGGCGAGCCTCGCGCAGCTTGCCTCCAGGCTGCGCGTCGCACCTTCCGCCGACTGCGTGCTGATTGCCCAGGACCGGATTCGCGAGAAAGGATTTTTCAGGGACAGCGGCCTGCCGGTGGGCCCGTTCCGCGCCATCGTTTCGCATCAGGATTTCGAGCCTGCTTCCGAGTTCCCGGGGATCCTCAAGCGCGCTCGCTTCGGCTACGACGGCAAGGGGCAGGCGCGCGTTGCCGATCGCGCGGAAGCACTCGCGGCCTGGGAGACGTTCGGGCGCGTACCCTGCGTGCTCGAGGCTCTGATTCCGCTGGACCTTGAGGTGTCGGTAGTGCTGGCACGCGCCTCGGACGGCGAGGTGCGCGCGTTTCCGGTGGCCGAAAACCGCCATACCAATGGAATACTCGACGTGTCGATCGCACCTGCGCGCGTGCCGGACTCGCTCGCCGCCGAGGCGGTGCGCATCGCCTCGGCCCTTGCGGCGAAGATGGGTTACGTGGGCACGCTCGGGGTCGAGTTCTTTGTTTCGGGAGGGCGGTTGCTCCTGAACGAAATCGCCCCGCGCCCGCACAACAGCGGGCACTACACCATCGATGCCTGTCCGGGAGACCAGTTCGAGCAGCAGTTGCGCGCGCTGTGCGGCCTGCCGCTGGCCGACGCGCACGCGTTGGCGCCGGCGGTGATGGTGAATCTGTTGGGCGACATCTGGGAAAGATGCGGGGAGGAAAGCGAGGGGGAAGGCGGCGCGAACGCGCTGCCCGGCCGCGCGCCGGACTGGACACGCGTGCTCGAAACGCCGGGCGCGCGACTGCATCTCTACGGCAAGAGCGAGCCGCGCATCGGGCGGAAGATGGGCCACTACACGGTACTCGATGCTTCACGCGACGCCGCGATCGAGCGGGCGCTAGCGTTGCGCTCGGCGCTCGGCATCGCCGATGACTGAAGCACACGACACACCGATTCAAAAGGCCGTGCACCTGCTCAAGACGGGCGGGTTGGTCGCGTTTCCCACCGAGACCGTTTACGGCCTCGGGGCGGATGCCGCGAACGCCGCCGCCATGGCGCGCCTGTACGCGGTCAAGGGCCGTCCCGGCGATCATCCCGTCATCGTGCATTTTGCCGACGCCGAGGCAGCCTTCGCCTGGGCGTTGGAGGTCCCGGAGGCGGCGCATGTGCTGGCTGCGAAGTTCTGGCCGGGGCCGCTCACGCTGGTGCTGAAAAGGGCCGCGCACGTCGGGGATTTCGTCACCGGCGGGCAGGACACGGTGGGGGTTCGCGTTCCCGGCCATCCGCTCGCACGGGAAGTGATTGCGGCCTTTGGTGGCGGCGTGGCGGCGCCATCGGCCAACCGTTTCGGCCGCGTGTCGCCGACCACCGCGCAGCATGTGCGCACGGATCTGGGCAGCGACGTGGATTACGTCGTAGACGGCGGGCCCTGCGGCGTGGGAATCGAATCGACCATTGTCGACCTGTCGCGCGGCAGGCCGGTGCTGTTGCGGCCCGGTAGCGTTTCCCAGGCAGACCTCGAAGCTGCGCTCGGTGCACCGGTCGAAGCGCCGGACGCGGCAGCGCCCCGGGTCTCAGGTGCACTGCCTTCACACTACGCGCCGCGCACGCCGGCACGGCTGGTCGCCACTGAAGCGCTGGATGCGGCGATCGGGCAGTTCGATGTGCGTGCGGCGGTGCTGGCGTTTTCGGTGCCTGATGATCGGATCGATTTCTGGTTGCGCATGCCACGCGATCCACAGTCCTACGCGCAAAAACTCTATGGCGCATTGCGCGAACTCGACGGCACGGGCAGCGAAATCCTGCTGATCGAGTCGCCGCCCGATGCGCCCGCATGGCGTGCGGTGCTTGACCGCCTGCGCCGCGCGGCGCGAGACTGAGGCATGAAACGCGTCCTGCTGCTGGCGGCGTGCGCCGCATTCCTGCCGGGCTGCCTTGCCAGTTTCGGAATGCAGGTGGGCAATTTGGGCGCGCCCGCGACCCAGCCCAGCGTGGGTCCGGGCGGGTCGTTTTCATCCGGCGGTGTGGGCGCGCGCATCAGCGACGGGCCTGCACTGGGTGCGCTCATCGGCGTCGGCGTGCTCGGTGCGCTGTTTGGCGGCGAGCAGCGCAGGCCGCCCGGGCTCGACGCGTCGCGCCGTGTGCACGAACAGGATTGCACGAAGGCGGTTGAGGATCTTTCCGCCAACCTACGCTGCAAGTAAGCCATCTGCAAGCATGCGTTCGCACCGTTCGACGACGACGCGATGCACGCAACAGCATGTCAGAATGCGAATTCAATGAGCAAACTGAAGCTGACGCGCGAAACCATACTCGACGGGTCGTTGCACGCCGCAGTGCGCGCCACGCTCGGGCCCGATGCGCGCTTTGCCACCGACGTGGAGCGCCGTGCACAGATCCAGGAGATGCTTGCCAATGCGCCGCGACCTGGACGCGTGTGGGTGTTTGCCTTTGGTTCGCTGATCTGGAACCCGGCCTTTCATTACGTCGAGCGTCGCACGGCGCGCATCCACGGATTTCACCGGCAGTTCTGTCTCTGGTCACGCGCCGGGCGGGGCAGTCCCGAACGGCCCGGCCTGATGCTCTCGCTGGAATCCGGCGGGAGCTGCACGGGCGTCGCCTACCGGCTGGGAAAGGATGCGATCGAATCCGAGCTCGACGTAGTCTGGCGGCGCGAGATGTTCACCATGGCCTATCGCCCGGTGTGGACCATGGCGCGCACGCCCGAAGGTCCGGAACCCGTGATCGCCTTCAGCGCCAACCGGGCGCACGAGCGTTACGCGCCGGGTCTCGAGGAAGAGGTCGTGGCACGCTATCTCGCCACGGGTGCAGGCAGGATGGGGCGTTGCTGCGATTACCTGTTCGAAACAGTGGCGCACCTGCGCCAGCTCGGCATCCGCGACCGCAGGCTAGAGGCGCTGGAGACCAAAGTCAGGGCGCACGGCGTCGCGCCGTGAGGCGTGACGTGACGGGAGCCTAGGCCTTCGCCTGATTCACCAGCTGTTCCAGCGCCTCGTAGGGTTGCGCGCCGACCACACCGTGGCGACCTGCGACGAAGGTCGGCACACCGGTGACACCGTACTGGTGCGATTTCTCCCAGTCGGCATCGACCGCGTCCTTGCAGCTGCGCTTTTCCAGCACCTCGCGGGCGGCGTCTGCGGGCAGTCCGATCGACGTGGCCAGCCGGACCAGCGTTTCAAGGTCGCCGATGTTCTCGCCGTCCACAAAGTAGGCGCGAAACAGCTTGTCGTGGATCGCATCGCCTCCGGGCTGCGTGTCGGCCCAGACGGCGAGTTCCTGCGCGAGCCGGCTGTTGAAGGTCATCGTGCGATTGCCGTAGGGCAGGCCCTCGGCCTCCATGCGCGCGCGCATCTGCGCCTGCATCTTCGGGATGTCGTAGCCGCGCCCCGCGAACATGTCTTCGAGCGTGCGTCCTTCAATCGGCGTGTCCGGATGCAGCGGGAAGTGGATCCACTTGATCTTCACGCCGTGTTCTGCCTTGAGTTTTTCAATACGCACGGTACTGAGGTAACACCAGGGTCAGACGTAGTCGGAGAAGACCTCGACGGTCAAAGGTTCGGTAGTCATGTTGCCTCGCTCATGTTTTCTGTGCCGCAAGTTTGTCGTAGAACGCTACGAGCTTGACCACGTCGGCGGCGTCGACGCGGCCGATCGGGCCGGAACTGTAGGTTGCCGACCGCACCTTGCCTTCTGCCGTGACGAGGAACTCGGAGGGCTGGATGATGCCGCGCCGCTCTTCCCACCACGAACCGAGCTGCGTCGGCCTGCGCGCGGGTCACGCCGTAGGCCACAGGGAACGAGACGTCGGCGGCAACCTCCTTCGCCTTGTCGATCGGATCCACACTCGCGGCGACCACTTTCACCCCGAGCGCGTCCAGCTCGGATTTTGCTTTTTCGAAGCCGACCAACTGCCGGCGACAGTACGGTCACCAATGGCCGCGATAAAAGAGAATGACCTTGTAGCGCCCCTCGATATCGTCGGGCACGACCATCGTGCTCCCATCCACGAGATTGAGCGTGAGCTTCGGGAAGGTCGCGCCGGTGTCGAGTTTTTCGGCCATGGGAAGATTTTCTCCGGGATCTGAAACCAAAGTTTCCTGTACTCCTGACCCTATAATAAAGGAAAACGAGGAGGACAAAATGACCGCCACTTCATTCGAAGGCAGCGAACTTGCGATCCGCGCCGATCTGGTCGAAGCGCACGAGCGCGCGTGGGCGGCGATCGCGGCGCCCGGCACCTGGCTCAGCGGCGCACAGCGCGTCGCCGTCGCCGCGGAAGTCCGGCGCGCGCGCAACTGCTCGTATTGCGCATCGCTGAAGGCGGCGCTGTCTCCGAACGCCGTGGCCGGCAGGCATGAGTCACTCGGCACGCTTGGTCCTGCGCAGGTCGAACTTATCCATCGCGTGGTGTGTGATCCCGGCCGGCTCAGCGAGAAGTGGTCGCTGTCTGTTTTGGCGCGCGGACTCACGGAGGGCGAATACGTCGAAACCGTCGGACTGGTCGCAATGGTCATGATGCTCGACACCTGCCTGCGCGCCATGGGGCTGCCTGAGCGCACGCCTCCCGCGCCCGTGGCCGGAGCGCCCACGCGCCATCGACCCGCCGGCGCGAAGAAAAAGGCCGCGTGGCTGCCGCTCGTTGAGCCTGAGGATGCCACCGAGGCCGACGGGCCGATGTACCCGAGTCCGAAGGCCGGCTATATCTATCGCGGGCTGTCGATGGTGCCGCAGTCGCTTCGTGATTACTGGGCGCTGGCCAACTGCCATTACATGCCGGGCCAGCATGTCTGGAAGTTCGATTCCTCGATCCGCGCCATCAGCCGGCCGCAGGTCGAGATCCTTGCCGCGCGTGTGTCGGCGCTTCACCAGTGCGCTTACTGAACGACGGCACATGCCTACATGCTCCGTGCGAGCATGCAAACCGAAGGAAAGGAAGTGGATCTGGGTGGCCTCACACGTGGATTCGAGGACGGCGTCGACATCCCGCATGCGGCGGCACTGGTTGAATTCGCCGAAGCGGTCGTGCTGGGAGATGCGTCGCGCCTGCAAGTCGCGCGCAGTTCGCTGCGCGGACTGCTCGGAGACGCCGGGTTCGTCGACGCGGCGGCCGTGGTCGCGGCGTTTCACGGCTTCGTTCGCATTGCGGACGCAATCGGGATCCCCTACACCACGGCGGCGCAGGGACAGGACGTGCCCGAACTGCGCGAGGAAGCGGGAGTCAACCAATTCCACCGGGTGCGCGACGAGGTTTTAGTTCGCGCCCCGGCGAGGTCCGTGTTCGCGCCCGGGGACTCAGGGCCGCAGCAGTTCCGGCGCAGTCCAGTTGACCGTCTGCCGGCCGTTCTTGAAGGCGGCGACCGGACGCGAGATTTCCGCCACCGCATGCTCCGGGGTATCGGCTTCCAGAATGACGACGTCGCCCGGGTTGCCGACCTTGAATCCGTAGTCCTTGAGATTTAGCACCCCGGCCGAGCGCTCGGTCAGCATGTTGAAGCATTCCCTGAGTTCAGCCGGACGGTCGAGCTGCACGATGTTGGCGTAGAGGTTTGCCATCCGGATGAGCGAGCAATCGCCGAAGGGTGTGGCCGGGTTCAGGATGTTGTTGGACGAGAGCGAGCAATTCACTCCGTGCGAGCACAGCAGGTTCGCATCCGCGACGCCGCGCCGCACGCTGTGGTCCTGGTCGCGGCCCATGAGGAAGAGGTCGGTCGCCGGCAGGACGGTCACGGCGATCCCGGCATCCGCCAGTCCGCGCGCGATCTTCGCGACCTCCGCCGGCGGCATGAGCGAGAGCTTGGCCATGTGTCCGACCACCACGCGTCCGCCGCGCTTGTATTTCTCGGTGAGTTCGCGCACCTGGTGGATGAACATGCCCTCGGTCGTGGGGCCGACGTCCAGATGCATGTCGATGTCGGCGTCGTATTCGCGCGCAAGTTCGAAAATGCGCTCGATCTGGCCCGGGCCGTCCGTGTCGTAGCGCGGTGCGCCGCCGATGACCCGGGCACCGCGCTTCATGGCCTCGACCAGCAATTCGTCGGTGCCGGGATAGTTGATCAACCCTTCCTGCGGGAAGACGCACATCTCGATGTCGATCGCCCACTTGTAATCCTCGATCAGCGAGGCCACGGCGTCGAATCCGCGCATGCCGATGCCCGGATCGACTTCGACCTGGGTGCGCATGCGGGTGGTGCCGTGGAGGATGCATTCCTGAAGGGTGCGCTCGGCGCGCATGCGAGTGTCTTCGACCGTCATGCTGTCCTTGATCGGCGTGACGCCCTTGACCGGGCTCAGCGTGCGCTTGTCCTGTGGCGCGCAGCGGTCGATGACCCGGGACTTGTCCAGATGGATGTGCGTCTCGATCAGGCCAGGACAGGCGAGGCGGCCCCGGGCGTCGAACGTTTTGGTCGCTGCGGACAGCCCCGGCCCGATCGCCGCGATGCGCCCATGCTCGATGCCGATGTCCACCGGCGGATGGTCTGCGGCGTGGCTGGGAAGGCGCGCATTTCGTATGACGAGATCCATCGTTTTTTCTCCTTCAGGGTGTGCCGAGAGTATCCGATCTGCGCTACGCTAGTCGCAATACCAGATCGTTCAATAGCAAATTCTCCAGGGAGTGTCCGACCATGAGTGCCTTGTTTCGCAGTGTTGCCGCTGTGCTGTTTGCCGGTGCTGCCGTATTTTCCGTCTCGAACGTGGCGGCGCAGGCCTATCCCGCCAAGGCCGTGCGCATCGTGGTTCCGTTTCCGCCGTCGGGCGCGGCGGATCTGCTCACCCGTGCGCTGGGCAAGAAACTGACCGAGGCCCTGGGCCAGCCGATCACGGCCGACAATCGTCCGGGCGCAGGTGGAAACATCGGTGCCGAAGCCGTCGCGCACAGCGCACCGGACGGCTATACGCTGCTCATGGGCGCAGTCACCACACACGCTGTCAGCATGAGCCTGTATGCGAAGCTCGGCTACGACCTGGAAAAGGATCTCGCTCCGGTGAGTCTGGTGGCGAATGTGCCGCACATCCTCGTGGCGAACCCCACCATTCCCTCAAAGAATCTCGCCGAGGTGATCGCGTACCTCAAGGCGGAGGGAGGCAGGGTGAACTTTGCGTCGCAGGGCAACGGGACGCTCTCGCATCTCGAATTCGAACTGATGAAATCGATGGGCGGATTTACCGCCGTCCATGTTCCGTACAAGGGCAGTGCACCGGCGCTGATCGACCTGTTGTCGGGACAGGTGGTGCTGCTGTTCGACAGCATTCCGTCCGCGCTGCCGCAGATCCGCGCTGGGAAACTCAAGGGAATCGGTGTCGCTTCCTCAAGACGCTCGCCGGTCCTTCCCGACCTGCCTACGCTGGCCGAGGCGGGGCTCACAGGATTTGCCGCAGACAGCTGGTTCGGCCTGATGGCGCCCGCCGGGACGCCGAAGGACATCATCGCGAAGCTCAACGGCGCCGTCGTCCACGCGCTCGATTCGAGCGAAGTCAAGGACATCATCACCCGGCAAGGGGGTGTGGTGATGGGCAGCACGCCCGAGCAGATGGCCGCGCAGATTCACAGCGATCGCGAAAAGTGGGGCAAGGTGGTGCGCACTTCGGGTGCGAAGATCGAGTAGCCGCCGGGGCGATGGCTCCGCCGCAATTCGCCCCCAACTGATGATGGACCTCGGGCGCGAATGAGTCCGCGCTAGTACACCCTCGGCACGAAGCGCTGGCTCGACATCTTCGGCCGCTTGTAACCGATGTCTTCCTGCCGTGGCGGGACCTCGATTTCCATGGGCGTCATGTGCTTGTAGGGAACCTGCTGAAGCAGGTGGGCGATGCAGTTGAGACGCGCCTTTTTCTTGTTGTCCGCCTCCACCACGTGCCAGGGCGTCTTCGGCCGGTCGGTCGCGACGAACATCGCGTCCTTGGCCCTGGAGTACTCGACCCAGTGCTTGCGTGACTCCATGTCCATCGGGCTGAGCTTCCAGCGCTTGGTCGGGTTGCGGATCCGCTCCTGGAAGCGCTTTTCCTGTTCCTCGTCGTTCACCGAGAACCAGTACTTGATGAGGTAGATCCCGGAGCGCACCAGCATTTCCTCGAACAGGGGACAGGAACGCAGGAACTCCCGGTATTCGGCATCGCTGCAAAAGCCCATCACATGTTCCACGCCGGCGCGGTTGTACCAGCTGCGATCGAACAGTGCGATCTCGCCGGCGGCAGGCAGGTGCGGAACGTAGCGCTGAAAATACCACTGTCCGCGTTCGCGCTCGGTCGGCGTGCCCAACGCGACGATCCGGCAGATCCTGGGGTTGAGACTTTCCGAAATGCGCTTGATCACGCCGCCCTTGCCCGCCGCGTCACGTCCTTCGAAGATCACCGCGACTTTCAAGCCCTGGGTGCGGACCCATTCCTGCAGCTTGATGAGTTCGACCTGGAGATGGGCGAGTTCCTCGATGTATTTGTAGTGTTTCGGCGGCTTGCGGGTCTTGGGGCGGCCGGCGACGCGCCAATGCTTTTCGATTGCGGCAATTTCCTTGGCGTCCGTCAGGATTTCGCCGCCGTTGTCTTTTGCCTGCTTCTTGCTCTTTGCCATAGAGGCCCCCTGGGAAGACGTGAAATACCCGCACACACGCGGCAGAGAATACCCCGGTCTCAGGCCCTTTTCGCCCCCGGCCTGCCGTCCTCGACCACGAACGAAGCGAGTGTGCTGCAGTCCGCCTCGCGCGTTTTTACCGTTTCCATCGCGCGCAGGTCGGCCACCATCCGTGATTGCGTGACCTCGACCCTTGCGTAGCCCCGGTAGCGGCTGTCGGCGAGATGGATGTGCGGATTGTCCGGCAGGTAGCGGTTGACGGTGCTCTGCGCGAAGGCCTGCGAGGTGATCGAGGTGCCGACGAATTCGCTCGCGACGGTGGTTGAGGCCGGGTTGTCGAAATCGCGCTTGATGTCGTTCACAAAGAACATGTGCACGTCGCCGCCGATCACCACCGGATTTGCGATCCTGCGATCGGCGAGGAAGTCGACCAGTTTTGTCCTCGCGGCAGGATAGCCGTCCCAGCCATCGGTCCAGGCGCGCCTGCCGGGGCCTGGTTTCTGGTCGAACTGCGCCATCCGTGTCTGCTGTGCGAGGATGTTCCACCGCGTCTTCGAGCCTGCGAGACCGGCTTCGAGCCATTGCTCCTGCGCGGCGCCGAGCAGGCTGCGTGACGGATCCGCGAGTTCCGGGCAGTCGGCCACGTCCACCGTGTTCGAGCCGCCGCGGCCGGGCTTCGGACAGACCTCGTAGGCACGGTACTGGCGGTCATCGAGCACATGGAAGTTCGCCAGATTGCCGAACGCAAGGCGCGTGTACAGCCGTGCATGCGGTCCGAGCGGCAGCATTTCCGGGCGCAGCGGCATGTGCTCGTAATAGGCCTTGTACGCGGCGGCACGGCGCGCGAGGAACCATTCGGGCGGATCGAGGTTTTCCGAGCGGTCATCGGCGTAGTCGTTTTCGACCTCGTGGTCGTCCCAGGTGGCGATCCACGGGAACGCGGCATGTGCGGCCTGCAGGTCCGGGTCCGATTTGTACAGCGCATAGCGCCTGCGATACGCCGAAAGCGTCGTCGGCTCGGCACTGTAATGGTGGCGCACGTGTTCGCGGCCCCAGGACGATTCATAGATGTAGTCGCCCAGGAACACGACGAGGTCGAGATCGTCCTTCGCCATGTGCCGGTAGGCACCGAAGTAGCCTTGCTCGTACTGCTGGCAGGACGCGAAGGCAAAGCGCAGCGCATCGGGCTTGGCGCCGGGGGCGGGTGCAGTGCGCGTGCGGCCGACCGGGCTGACCGCGCTTCCCGCCGTGAACCGGTACCAGTACCAGCGCGCCGGCTGCAGTCCACGCGCTTCCGCGTGCACCGAATGCGCCCAGTGGGGCGAAGCGTCGGCCGTGCCGGAAGCGACCACCTCGCGCATGGCTTCGTCCTTTGCGACTTCCCAGCGCACGGACACCACCTCGGGTCCCATGCCGCCGTCGGGTGCATCTGGTAATGGTGCAAGCCGAGTCCAGAGCATGACTGACCCGGGCAGGGGATACCCGGAGGCAACGCCGAGGCTGAAGGGATCGGCGGCAAAGCGCGGGGAACCCGATCGCTGCGCACGCGCCGTGGAAAGGCACGGGAGGCAGCCGAGCGCGGCGAGTGCCTGAAGGAACCGTCGCCGGTCGGGAGGGGGCATGCGCATCGCCGGTGCCTGCCTACTTCGGCATGCCTTCGTCAAGGGCGCCCACGACCTGGCTGCCGTTGCGCCCGACCGTGCGCGCCTGTTCTGGCGACTCGCGCCCGGCGGCCGTCTGCGCGATGTCCACGTACATCGCCGCTGCGCCCTCGAGCATCAGTGGTGTGAGTCCCACGGACGCGAAGGTTGCCGCGATCTCGCGGGTTTCGGGCACCCAGCGATAGGCTTTTGGCGGCATGGAGGGCAGGAAGCGCATGATCCAGTCGCGGATTGCGGGCTGCGTTTCGCGCAATTCGGTGTCCAGCATCTCTTCCACGCCGAGCCTGCGCGAAGCGAGCAGCAGTTCGGTGAGCAGGGCCACCGTTCCCTTGGTAATGCCGCCGTAGCACATCTTCACTGAGGCAGCGTCGCCGATGCGCTCGCTCACGATGCGCACCGAGATCGTCTCGTGTTCAAGCGCGCCGAGTTCATCCGCGCCGGGGCCGGAAACGTAGAAATGGATTTTCCCAGTGCCGCGCGGTGGCGGACCGATGATGCCGGCGTCGAGGAAGCGGCCGCCTGCGGAGGTAAGCAGCGCGTGCATCTCGCGCTTGGTGTCCGGCGCGAGCGCGTTGCAGTCGACAAACAGGGGGCGTCTCGCAAGTGTGCGCATGATCGTCGCGGATGCCTTTGCAAGCGCCATCGCCGATCCCGGATCGACGATCGAGAGCACGAGGTCGGTCGAGGAGAGCAGCGCGGCAAGGTTTCCGGTGTCTGTGATGCCGGCTTCGCGGGCGAGCGCGCGGGTGCGCGCGCTGCGTCCCTCGAGCGCGGTACAGACTTCGAAGCCGAGCTCCCTGAGCCGCTGTGCGACCGCCTGCCCCATGTCGCCCGGACTCACGATGCCGATCCGGCGAATTTGTGCTTGCGTCATTCCGTTCTCCTCTAGAATTCGCGTCGATTTAAACACAAGGTGGCAAAGCCTGAATGGCACTGAAGAACGTGGTGGCGTGGATCGGGCGCAGCTGCCTCGGCGCGCTTGGCTGGAAAGTGATCGGCGGCCCGCCGGACGGTCGCCGGTATGTACTGATTGCCGCGCCCCACACGAGCAACTGGGATTTTCCCCTGATGCTGCTGTTCGGGATGGCGCTCGGATTTCGCCCTTCCTGGGTAGGCAAGGACACGCTCTTTCGCGCGCCGTTCGGTGCTCTGATGCGATCTCTGGGCGGAATCCCCGTGGATCGCAGCTCGCCGCGCAACATGGTCGAGCAGCTGGCCGCGCGTTTCAGTTCAGGCGCGAATCTGGTCCTCGCGATGCCGCCGGAAGGCACGCGCAGCTATTCGCCGTACTGGAAGAGCGGCTTCTACTATGTGGCCCTCGCAGCCGGTGTCCCCATCGCGCCGAGTTTTCTTGACTACGGCCGCAAGCAGGGTGGGATCGGGCCGCTGTTCGTTCCGAGCGGAAACCTTGGGGAGGACATGGATGCGCTGCGCGCGTTCTACGCCGGGTGTCTGGGCCGGTATCCGCACCTGCAGGGGCCTGTTCGCCTGAGGGCGGAAGACGAGGCTGCCGAGGCGGAATAACCGCCCGTCGGGTTCAGGTCCGGTCTTCGCGGCCGAGGTCGCTTGCGTACTCGTGCGCCTCGGTATTCACCAGGCTGCGGCGCAGTTCCACCGGGGTATCGCGGTAGGTCAGCGCGGTCCGGTTGATCGTCAGCAGGGGCGCGCCCTTTTTCACGCGCAGTTGCTTTGCGGCGCCCGCACCGGCAAGAACGGCGGAGAGCCGTTCGCTCGAGCGCAGCACATTGATGCCGTAGCGCGTCTGGTAGAGGTGGTAGATCGTGTTGTCGCGCGCGACAAAGATCTTTTCCGTGAGGTCGGGCAACAGCGCCTGCGGCACCACGATGTCATCGAGAATCACCGGACGGCCGGCGAGCGACAGCAGGTTGCGGATGCGCAGCACGGCGCCGCCCGGCGCGATTGCAAGCCGGCGCGCTTCCGAGGCATCGGCCTTGCCGCGCCGGAACGAAAGCGTACGCGTGGTCGGATACTCCTTGCCGCCATCGCGCCCGACGATGTGAAAGAAATGGAACATCAGGCGGTTCGCGTTGTGCGTCGCGACAAACGTGCCGCGCCCCTGATGACGGGTCACGATCCGCTCCGCCACCAGTTCGTCGATCGCCTTTCTGAGGGTGCCGATCGAGACGTTGTAGCGTTGCGCGAGCCGGGTTTCCGAGGGCAGGGCGGCGCCGGCGGCCCACTCGCCCTCGATCAGGCTTTGCGTAAGCAGGCGCTTCACTTCCCGGTACAGCGGCTGGAAGTCGCGCGTGCCGCTCAGGGGGATGCCGGGTTCGATGGCCTGGTTCATGGTGGCCAATCTACCATGCGATTCATTCAGGTCATATAGTTGACTTTCCGAAACCAGCCAGTCTAGACTGCTCCCTCTTCATCCAGCCACCGCGGAGAAACGCAATGATTCATTTTGTCGTGCACGACGAAGGGGACGGCGTAGGCGTCGTCGTCGTCGAAGGCATCAAGACCGGCCAGACGATGATCGGCTGGATCATGGACCAGGACAAGGAAGTCCGGATCAAGGCCCGGAATGACATTCCGATCGGCCACAAGGTGTCCCTCAGGGACTACAAGAAGGGCGACACCGTGATCAAGTACGGCGTCGACATCGGCAAGGTCGTGGCGCCGATTTCCAAGGGCGCACACGCCCACGTCCACAACATCAAAACCAAGCGCTGGTAAGGAGCCCACATGGCACTCAATCTGAAGAAAGCCACCTTCTGGGGCTACAAGCGCGAGAACGGCCGCATCGGCGTGCGCAACCACGTGATCATCCTGCCGGTGGACGATCTGTCCAACGCGGCCTGCGAGGCCGTGGCACACAACATCAAGGGCGTGATGGCGATCCCGCACCCCTACGGCCGCCTGCAGTTCGGCGCCGACCTGGACCTGCACTTCCAGACCCTGATCGGCACCGGCTCGAACCCGAACGTTGCAGCAGTGGTGGTCATCGGCATCGAGGACGGCTGGGCGAAGAAGATTGCCGATGGCATCGCAAAGACCGGCAAACCGGTATCGTTCTTCGGCATCGAACAGCACGGTGACCATGACACGATCATGCGCGCCTCCAAGGTTGCAAAGGAATACGTGCAGTGGGCCTCGGAACTGCGCCGCGTCGAGCGTCCGCTGAAGGACCTCTGGATCTCCACCAAGTGCGGCGAATCCGACACGACCTCGGGCTGTGGCGCGAACCCCACGGTGGGCAATGCGTTCGACAAGCTCTACCCGCACAAGACCACCCTGGTGTTCGGCGAGACGACCGAACTCACCGGAGGCGAGCACCTCGTCGCGGCGCGCTGCAGGACGGACGCGGTGAGGAAGAAATTCCAGTTCATGTTCGACCGCTACCAGGCGATCATCGACAAGCACAAGACCAGCGACCTCTCCGATTCGCAGCCGACCAAGGGCAACATCGCCGGCGGTCTCACGACGATCGAGGAAAAGGCGCTCGGAAACATCCAGAAGATCGGCAAGAAGTGCATGGTCGACGGGGTGCTGGACAAGGCCGAGAAGCCGACAGGCCCGGGGCTGTGGTTCATGGACTCGTCTTCGGCCGCGGCTGAAATGGTTACGCTGTGCGCGGCTTCGGGCTACACGGTGCACTTCTTCCCGACCGGGCAGGGCAACGTGGTCGGCAACCCGATCCTGCCGGTGATCAAGATCTGCGCGAATCCGCGCACGGTGCGCACGATGTCGGAACACATCGACGTCGACGTGTCCGGATTGCTGCGCAAGGAAATGACCCCGGACCAGGCCGGCGACGCGCTGCTTGAGTGCATGTTCCGCACCGCCAACGGCCGGTTGACCGCCGCGGAAGCGCTGGGCCAGCGGCAGTTCGTCCTGACCCGACTGTACGAATCGGCGTAAGCCGAAGGAACGACAGCCGGTGGCGAACCTGCGCGGCGCCGATATCCTTGCCCGCGCGCTGGCGCGGGCGGGGGTGAAACATGTGTTCTCGCTCTCCGGCAATCAGGTGATGCCGGTCTACGACGCGAGCATCGACGCCGGACAGGTGATCCACCATGTGCGCCACGAGGGCGCGGCGGTGCACATGGCCGATGCCTGGGCACGCATGACGGGCGAAGTCGGCATCGCACTGGTGACGGGTGGCCCGGGCCACGCGAACGCGGTCGGCGCGTTGTACACAGCCTTGGCCTCCGAATCGCCGATGGTGCTGCTTTCCGGGCATGCGCCGCTGGCCGAATTGCACAAGGGTTCGTTCCAGGAAATGCGCCAGGCCGACATGGCCGCGCCTGTCGTCAAGGCGGCGTTCACCGCGCAGCGCGCGGCGAATCTCGGTGCGGACATAGCGCGCGCAATGCGCCATGCGCGCTTCGGACGTCCGGGGCCGGTGCATCTGTCCCTGCCATTCGACGTGCTCGAAGACCGGGTTGCGGAGGG
This sequence comes from uncultured beta proteobacterium, assembly GCA_963844255.1. Lineage (GTDB taxonomy): Bacteria > Pseudomonadota > Gammaproteobacteria > Burkholderiales > SG8-39 > SZAS-79. The sequence goes on along the minus strand of CAWJNP010000014.1, from coordinate 44,943 downwards.
CGAATCGGCGATTCCCGCAAGCGACGCGTTCGAGGTCACGCCGATTCCGCTGGGCGAGGGTCTTGCAAAGACAGTACTCGAGGAGCTTGCGCGCGCCAAGCGTCCCCTGATCCTTACCGGTCCCGCGATGTCCACGGATCACGGTCGTCTGGCGCAGCGCGCGCTCGCCGCCGCCTGCGGACTCCCGGTGATCTGCATGGAAAGTCCACGCGGTGTGAACGATCCCTGCCTCGGCGCCTTCCCGACCATGCTGGCACGGGCGGACCTCATCGTGCTCATGGGCAAGCAGCTCGATTTCACGCTCAAGTTCGGCCAGGCCCCGGCAATCGCGAAAGACGCGCGTTTCATCGTGCTCGATCCGGACCCCGAAGCCTTGCGTCGCGCAGGCTATGCGCTGGGCGATCCTTCGCGCATCGCACTTGCCGCGCTGGCCGAGCCGTTTGCCTGCGCCGAGCGTCTCACGGGCCTTGCGAGCCGGCGCGTCGCAGGCGGTTGGACCGGTGAAGTCGAGGCCGCATTGAAACACCGGCCTGCGGCCTGGGAGAAGATCGGCACGAGGGCGGGTGCGCCCGCGCATCCGGTCGAAGTCGGGCGCGCGGTCCAGAAAGCCATCGATGCCGCAAAGGATGCGGTGCTGGTGTCCGACGGAGGCGAGTTCGGCCAGTGGGCCCAGGCCTGCGTGAGCGCGCCGACCCGCATCATCAACGGTCCGGCTGGCGCCATCGGCAGTGCGCTGCCGTTTGCCCTGGCGGCGAAGCTTGCGCGTCCCGAAGCCACCGTGATTGTCATGCTGGGCGACGGGACCTTCGGCTTTCACGCAATGGAATTCGACACGGCGGTGAGAGAGTCGCTGCCCATCCTGGCGGTCATCGGCAACGACGCCTGCTGGAATGCCGAGCACCAGATCCAGTTGCGCACCTATGGAAAGGATCGCACTGTGGGATGCACGCTCCTGCCGACACGTTACGATCAGATGGTCGCCGCGCTGGGTGGTCATGGTGAATTCGCACCCGGTGCGGCCGATCTGCCTGCAGCGCTGGCACGGGCCACTGCGTCAGGACTGCCGGCCTGCGTGAACGTGATGATCGAGGGCCTGCCGGCCCCCGCGGTACACGCCTGAGGCGTCATGGACATGCTCAACGTACGCATCTGGCGCACCGATGACGGGGATTCCGGGACGGGACGCTGGCAGGCCTACGAGGTACCGCGCCAGGCGAGCCAGACCGTGCTCGATGTCGTCACGCACGTACAGCGGCACATCGATCCGGCGCTCGCGTATCGCTACGCCTGCCGCGTGGGGATGTGCGGCTCCTGTGCGATGACAGTGAACGGCGTGTCGCGCTGGACCTGCCGCACCCATGTGTCGAAAGTCGCCGGGGACGGGCGACTCGAAATCGGACCGCTTGCCAACCTGCCGGTGGTCAGGGATCTCGTCACCGACATGCGCGCATTCTTCGACAAATGGGCGAAGGCGAAAGGACGATTCACCGGCACCCGCACGCGGCACGACGAATTCGAAAAGGTTTCTCCGGCCTCGGAGGCGCGCAAGGAGGTGGACGCCGGCATCGAATGCATCGGCTGCGCGGTCTGCTACAGCGCCTGCGATGTGGTGACCTGGAACCCGGACTATCTCGGCCCGGCCGCACTGAACCGTGCCTGGACGCTCACGCAGGACGTGCGCGATGCGGGACACCTCGAGCGGTTGCGCGCGGTTGCCGGGGATGCCGGGTGCCACGCCTGCCATACGCACATGAGCTGTACCGAGCGCTGCCCCAAGCAGATCTCGCCCACCGCGGGAATCGCGGGGCTGAAGCGCGCGATCCTGAAGGCGGCGCTCAAGGGGGCGCTTTGATGGGAGAAGGGCGCCGGGAGATTGCCCAGTGAGCGCACGGGCCCAGACCCTGCTCTGGATCGGCCAGCGCGTGAGTGCAGCGGTGCTTGCATTGTGCGTGCTGGTGCACCTGGCAACCATCATCTATGCGGTGCGCGGCGGGCTCTCAGGCGCCGAAATCCTCGGACGCACCCGCGGAAATCCGGCCTGGCTGGGGTTTTATTCGCTTTTTGTGCTGGCTGTTGCGGTACACGTGCCCATCGGACTGCGCGCGATTCTGTCGGAGTGGTTTTCCTGGCGCAGTCCTTCGCGTGATCGTGCTCTGATCGGTTTTGCGGCACTCCTCGCAGTGTTGGGGATGCGTGCGGTGTTCGGCATGTTCGGGGTGCTCGGGTGAAGTCCAACGACGCCCGCGCCCGCAGCCATCCGGCCTGGTGGGCGTTTCTGGTGCACCGGCTCTCCGGACTGGCGCTGGCCCTGTTCCTCCCCCTGCATTTCTGGGCGCTTGGCCACGCAATCCAGGGCGAGGCGCAGCTGGAGGGGTTTCTGCGCTGGACCGATGCACCGCTGGTGAAGTTTGCCGAATGGGGTCTGGTCATACTGCTGGCCGCGCACCTCACCGGCGGGCTGCGAGTGCTTGCGCTCGAATTCCTGCCCTGGCGCGACTGGCAGAAATCTCTGGCGGCCGTGGCAGGCGGCATCGCGCTGATCGTCGGATTGGCTTTCGCCCTGGCGCTGTAGAATTCGCCAGAGTGCTAAACACGGGCGCCAGCCTCGCTGCCGGGCCTGATAAACCAAGGAGATGAATATGCAATTTCGAAGAGTGATGGGTATTCTCGCGGGGCTCGTGCTCGCAGCGTCGGCCCAGGCGCAATCGTGGCCGACCAAACCGGTGAAGTTCATCGTTCCCTTCCCGCCGGGTGGCGCCACTGATATCTCGGCGCGCATGATCGGCCAGAAGCTCGGCGACATGTGGGGCCAGACGGTGGTTATCGAGAACCGCGGCGGCGCCGGCGGCGGCGTCGGCGCGGCCGAAGCGGCGCGCGCCGCGCCGGACGGATACACGCTGTTCTTTCCCTCGGGCTCGGTGATCACGGCAAACCAGCACATCTACGCCAAGATGAGCTACAACCCGGAGAAGGACTTCGTGCCGGTCACCAATGTGGTCAGTGGCCCGCAGGTGCTGGTCGTCGCAGCCAATTCTCCGTACAAAACGGTCAAGGACCTGATCGATGCCGGACGGGCGAGCCCCGGCAAGTTCACCTTCGGCCATGCCGGCATCGGCTCGCAAACGCATCTGGCGGCGGAGAACTTCGTCAATACCGCCAAGTTCAATGCGCTCTCGGTGCCGTACAAGGGCGAGGGCCCCTCGCTCATCGGCCTGATCGGCGGCGATACCACGTTCCTGGTCACGAATCTGGCCGCCGCACTGAGCCATATCAATGGCGGAAAACTGCGCGCGCTCGGCGTCACCAGCAAGGCCGAGGCACCGCAGCTGCCGGGTGTGCCGCCGATCGCCAAGACGCTGCCCGGCTTCGAGAACTCCGGCTGGTTCGGCATCGTGGCGCCGACCGGCACGCCGAAGGAGATCATCGAAAAGGTCTACCACGACACCAGAACGGCCCTCGATTCGAGCGAAATGAAGGCGCGCTTCTTTGCGCAGGGCATGGCGCCGGTGGGCAATTCGCCCGAGGCGTTCGGCCGCGCGATCAAGGCCGAAACCGCAATGTGGGCGACGATCGTTCGCGAGAGGAAGATTTCGGTGAAGTAGGCGCTTCGTGGAACGCGAATCGCGAATTTGAAGTTCCAGGTCTCCCGATTCCGTGTGTTTTGCGCGAGCGCAAAACACACGGAATCGGGAGATTGTATAAGGGCAATACTTGATATGTCGCCGGCATTGAGTCCACCGAACTGACGGAATCAGCGTGAAAATCGAACCCCAGCAAATCGAGGAAGCCGCCCGCGAGTTGTACATCCGGGCGCTGAAGCTCCTGCCCCCGGACATCAAGCAGGGGTTCACCGGGCTCGTGGCGAAGGAGACCGATGCAACCGCGCAGGGGGTGCTCGGCACCATGATCCGCAACATCACGGTCGCCGAGGACACCGACAACCTGCTGTGCCAGGACACCGGCATTCCCGATCTACAACGTGCGCATCGGGCGCAACGTCGAACTCGACGGCTTCGGCCTGAAGCAGGCGATCCGCACCGGTTGCGAACGTGCAACGCGCGAGCACCCGCTGCGCTCGCTCGGTGGTGCATCCGGTCACGCGCAAGAACGAGCACTCTTCCTGCGGATCGGCATGTGCCGGTGATCAACATCGACTTCACTTCGGACGGCTGACTTCCTCGAGATCGAAATGATCCCCAAGGGCTCGGGGTCGGAGAACAACTCGTTTCTCAAGATGGCGATTCCCGCCGACGGCGTGGATGCGATCAAGACCTTCGTCATCGATTGCGTGCTCGATGCCGGCGGCAAGACCTGCCCGCCGACCATCGTGGGCGTCGGACGTGGGCGGCACCTCGGACCTGTGCGTGCATCTTTCCAAGGTCGCGGCAACGCGGCCGCTGGGCTCGCACTGCAGCGACCGCGAAGGGCGCCAAGCTCGAGAAAGCACTGACGGCGGCGGTCAACCAGCTGGGCGTGGGTCCGCAGGGCCTGGGCGGGGACTCCACCGCGTTTGCGGTGCATGTGGAAACGGCCGCGACGCACATCACGATGAACCCGGTGGCGGTGAACATGCAGTGCCACTCGGCGCGACGGGCGCGGGCGACGTTTCGTCCCGCGGGGATCGAGTACGGTTACTGAAGCGGGCGGAGCGATGAAAAAATTCCTTGCGGGCGTGCTGATGCTGATCTCTACCGGGGCCATCGGCGCAGAAGTATCGGGCGTGAAGTTCGCCGATTCAACCAGGAGCGGCGCAACCGACCTCGTGCTGAACGGCGCCGGGCTGCGCAGCAAGTTTGTCTTCAAGGTGTATGCGCTGGGACTGTATCTGCCGGCGAAGAAAAACGTTGTGGCTGACGTGCTGGCCTCGGCAGGACCGAAGCGGATCCTGATCCACATGTTGCGTGACGTCGATGCGGCGGAGTTTGGCGCCGCGCTGGAGGAGGGCATCAAGTCCAACCACACTGACGCCGAAGTAACGGCGCTTGCACCGCGACTGTCGCTGCTGACTTCGCTGATGAAGGAAATCAAGGAGGCGAAGACCGGCATGGTGATCCAGCTCGACTGGATTCCCGGCGCGGGAACGCAGGTGACGATCGAGAACCAGCCGCGCGGCAAGCCGATCCCGGGCGAAGATTTCTATCGCGCGCTTCTGCGTATCTGGCTGGGCGAGAACCCGGTCCAGGCGGACCTCAAGAAAGCCATGCTCGGGCAGGGCGGTTGAGATGGCACACCACGAATTCGACATGCCGGTCAGCGATGCCCAGGTGCGCGCACTGCGCGTCAACGATACCGTGACGTTGAACGGAACCCTTTACGGAATCCGGGACGCGACGCAGATCCACATGTTCGATCGTGGCAGGAAGCCCCGCTTCGACCTTTCGGGCCACGCGGTCATCCACACCGCACCGAACGTGAAGAAAGTCGACAAGAGTGCCGGCTATCCGGCCGGCTATGCGCCGGTGTGCATCGGCACGACGACGAGCGATCGCATGGAGCGCTTCACCCGGCCTCTGATGCAGCAATACGGCGTGCGCATGGTAATCGGCAAGGGAGGGCTGCGCGAAGGTTCGGCGCAGGCATTTTCGGATCTCGGCGGTGCCTACCTTGCGATCATCGGCGGCGCAGCCGCGCTCGAGACCACATGGATCGAGGCGATCGAGGATGTCGACATGGACGATCTCAACCCCGAGTCGCTGTGGAAGTTCCGCGTCAAGGGTTTCGGACCGCTCCTGGTGGCGATGGACAGCCACGGCGGGAACCTCTATACGGCGGTAAGGAAGATCGGCCAGGACCGGCGCGCGGCGGCGCTCGCAAGCCTCGGCGTCAAGCAGGCCGGCTGAGCGCGGTACGCATCCGGTCAACCGCGCGCCGGGCGGGCGCAGTGCCGTCAGAAGGAGACTCCATGCAGCCCGAGAGAAATACCCCGATCCTCGTTGGTTGCGGCGACCTGACCGACCTCGACACGCCGATCGAACGCGGCCGTTCGCCCTACGACCTGATCGCCGAAGCCGGCCGGCTCGCGCTGGCCGATGCGGGCGGAACCGGATTGAAGGGGGCGATAGACACGATCGCGATGCTGCGCTCGTACAAGGACACCTCGCACCGCTTCGAGACCCGGCTCGGTGGATCGAGCAATCCGCCAAAGAGCATCGCCGACCGGCTGGGCCTGTCTGCGAGCCGTCATGTCTACACCTGGAACGGCGGCAACATGCCCCAGACCCTGGTCAACCAGTTCGCCGAGGAGATCGCGGCGGGCCGGATGCGCGCGGCGATGATCGTGGGCGGCGAGGCACTGCGCACCCAGCACGGCGTGGAGCGCGCGGATCTGCCGGTCTCCTGGCAGGAAGACCCCGGCGGAGCGCCCGAACTGATCGGCGACCCGCGCCGCGGCTGGAACGATCACGAAGACCGCCACAATTTGCGTGCCGCAATCGTCCAGTACCCGCTCTATGAAAATGCGATTCGAGCCGCACGCGGCAGTTCGCTGCCTGCGCATATGCAGGACATGGGCAAGCTCATGGCGCGCTTTGCGCGCGTGGCCGCCGAAAACCCGCGGGCCACGCGCCGCGAGGGGTACAGCGCGGAACGCCTCGCGACGGTCGATGCCGACAATCGCTGGATCGGCTTTCCCTATCCGAGATTGATGGTGGCGAACGCGTTCATCGACCAGGCGGCCGCGTTCATCATGACTTCCGTCGGCACGGCGAAGGAACTTGGCATCCCGGAATCGAAGTGGGTGTTCCTGCACGGTTGTGCCGAGGGTCACGACCACTGGTATACGACCGAGCGCTTCGATCTCTCGGTATCGCCTGCAATCCGGGCAGTGGCTGGCAAGGCGCTGGCCATGGCGGGCAAGACAGTCGCTGACATGGCCGTGTTCGATCTCTACAGTTGCTTTCCTTCCGCGGTCGAGATTGCCTGTCGGGAACTGGGCATCGCCGAGGATGACCCGCGCGATCTCACCGTCACGGGCGGGCTGGTGTACTACGGCGGTCCGGGGAACAGCTATGTGGTGATGTCGATCTGCGAAATGATGCGCCGCCTGCGCGCGATTCCCGGCAGGTTCGGTCTGGTCACCGCCAACGGCAACTGGGTGACCAAGCACGCGCACGGGGTGTACTCCACTGACGCCGTTCGCGGGCAGCTGGCAGCGCGAAGCCCCCGCTGTCCTGCAGGCGGAACTCGACGCGTTGCCAAAAGCGCCGTTTACGGAAAATCCGGACGGTGCGGCGACGATCGAGACCTACACGGTCATGCACGACCGGAAAGGCCCGGCCTACAGCGTATTGTTCGGGCGGCTGGCGCAGAGCGGCGAGCGTTTCATCGCGAATACCCCGGCCGATGCCGCGGTGCTGGCCGACCTGCAGGAAAAGGAAAGCCTCGGGCGCGCCGGAACGGTCCGGCAGGTCGAAGGGCGGAACATCTTCCTGCCTGCCTGAGTCCCGCAGTCGGGACAGGCCCGATTCAGGCCTTCGGCGTTTTCAGCTCTTCAAGACGGTCGGTGGCCGGCGGCGGGGTGCGCGACAGCGCGGAGATTTCCTCGCGCAGTGCAGCGGTCATTTCGATCTTGACCGAGTCGAGCGAGGCCTGCAGCTGTTCGACATTGCGCGCGCCGATGATCGGTGCGGTCACGGCCGGATGCGCCCCGACCCAGGCGACCGCAGCACTCACCGGATGCATGCCGCGCTGCTTGCAGAACGCGACGAACTTGTCCGCCACTTCGTACACCCAGGGCTCGCCGTAGCGGGCGGCGTACATCTTGTTCGACTTGATGCGTCCGCTGGCCTCGCCCGAGTACTTGCCCGAGAGCACGCCTGCGCCGGCCGGGCTGTAGGGAATCACGCCCACGCCGTTGGCGGCGGCCATCGGCAGCAACTCGACCTCGGCCTGACGCTTGACCAGGCTGTACATCGGCTGGATGACCTGCAGGCGCGCCCAGTTGTTCTTCTCCTGGAGGTCGATCGCCTTCTGGGTCTGCCAGGCCGACCAGTTGCTGATGGCGGGGTAGAGGACCTTGCCGGAACGAACCATGTCCTCCAGCGCACGCACGGACTCGTCGATCGGGGTTCGCGCATCGAACTGGTGCAGGAACAGCACGTCGACGCGGTCGGTCTGCAGGCGTTTCAGGCTGGCCTCGACCGCGCGGGTGACGTGCCGGCGCGAGGTGCCGCGCGCATTGATGTCGTCGCTGGCGGGGTTGTAGCACTTGGTGGTGATCACCAGGTCCTCGCGGTGCCCCTTCATCAGCCGGCCGAGGATTTCCTCGGACTTCCCCTTGTTGTACTGGTCGGCACAGTCGTAGAAATTGATGCCTGCCTCCCGACACGCCTTGTACAGCGCTGCCGAAGTGGTTTCATCCGCATCGCCGCCGAACGACATCGTGCCAAGGCACAGTTCGGAGACCTGCACGCCGGTACGTCCAAGAGGTTTGAATTTCATTCTGTGATTCTACCGGGAGAAACCGCAGGTTGTACGGTTGCGCCGTTTCGACGAGCAGGCCAATTTTCGCCCCAAGTCTCGATGTCGGAGCAGCAGTAGCCGTTAGAATCCATGTGCACAAACACGAATCCCGGCCGAAACAATCATGCGCGAACTCTCCACAGACATCCTGATCCTCGGCTCCGGCGGCGCCGGCCTGTTCGCCGCGCTGCACGCGCACCAGGCCGACCCGGCACTTTCGATCACCGTCGCGGTCAAGGGCCTGCTCGGCAAGTGCGGCTGCACGCGCATGGTCCAGGGCGGCTACAACGTGGCGCTTGCCGCGGGCGACTCGGTCGAGCGCCACTTCATGGACACGATCGAGGGCGGCAAGTGGCTGCCCGACCAGGATCTCGCCTGGAAGCTGGTGACGCTGGCGGTCGAGCGCATCCACGAGCTGGAGAACGAGCTGGGCTGCTTTTTCGACCGCAACCCCGACGGCACGCGTCCACCAGAAGGCCTTTGCCGGGCAGACCTTCGACCGCACCGTGCACAAGGGCGACCTGACCGGCATCGAGATCATCAACCGGCTGGCCGAACAGGTCTGGGCGCGCGACATCGACCGGCTGGAGGAGCATCGCGCGGTCGAGCTGATCAAGACCGCCGACGGCAGACGCGCTCGCCGGCGTGCTGATGATCGACATGCGCACCGGCGAATATCGTGTTCGTGCAGGCGAAGGCGGTGCTGCTGGCCACCGGCGGCGGGCCGACCATGTACAAGTACCACACGCCCTCGGGCGACAAGAGCTGCGACGGCCTCGGCGATGGCGCTGCGCGCGGGGCTGCCGCTGCGCGACATGGAGATGGTGCAGTTCCATCCCACCGGACTGCTCGCCGGCACCGCACACGCGCATGACCGGCACCGTGCTCGAGGAGGGCCTGCGCGGCGCGGGCGGCTATCTGCTCGACGGCGACCGCGAGCGCTTCATGCACAAGTACGACCCCAAGCTCGAACGCGCCACGCGCGACATCGTCTCGCGCGCGATGTTCGCCGAGATGCGCGCCGGGCGGACCACGCCCGACGGCGGCGCTCTACATCATCGATGGCGCACCTGGGCCCCGAGAACGTGCGCAGACAGTTCAAGGGCATGGTCGAGCGCTGCGCCGACTGCGGGCTTCGACCTCGCCGGCGGCCTGGTCGAGGTCGTGCCGACGGCGCACTACATGATGGGCGGGGTCGAGTTCAACCTCGACTGCACCACGGCGCTGCCGGGGCTGTTCGCCGCCGGCGAGGACTCCGGCGGCGTGCACGGCGCCAACCGGCTGGGCGGCAACGGCGTGGCCAATTCGACCGTGTTCGGCGGGGTGGCCGGCGAAGCGATGGCTGAGTGGCTGAAGCGGGAGAACGGCTTTCGCGAGCCCGACCGCAGCGCGATCGACGCCGCAGTGGGGCGATGCGAGCGGCCCTTGCGCAGCAAAGGGTCCGCGCACGGTGCGCTGGAACCCCTGCGCGAAGGCCTCTTCGATCTGATGTGGGACAAGGTCGGCATCAGCCGCGAAGCGGGCAGCATGCGCGAGGCGGTGTCGGCGCTGGACGCGATCGAGGCTGAGCTCGATGCCTGCGCGCTTGCCGACCATCAGCGCGCGTTCAACCTGTCCTGGCACGACTGGATGAACCTCAAGAGCCTGGTCGAGATCAGCCGCGTGATCACCGAGGCGGCGCTCGCGCGCGAGGATTCGCGTGGCGCGCATTTCCGCGCGGATTTCCCGGAGGCGGGGCCGCTCGAGACATCGGCGTATACCAGCGTGGCGATGAGCGCGTCCGGCGCCCTCGAAATCGAGATGAAGCCGGTGGCGTTCACGCGCGTGAAACCGGGCCAGACCCTGCTGCGCGACGCAGCCTGAATTGCTGCCACTTTCAAGGTGAACCCCAGGCTGGGTGCGGCTTCCAGGGCAGATTGTTGCCAATGAGGGTTCGTGCTGCAAGGCCGGTTTGCGCGCTTTGCGCTTGCCGCCTATGATCTGACGATTACGGCGACGGGCACAAAACCAGGATGGACAAGACTGCTGCTCTGCAACTCCCGCGCCGCGCCATCGCCCTGGTCCTAGCCGGCGGTCGCGGCATGCGGCTCAATGAACTGACTGCCAAGCGTGCAAAGCCCGCGGTCTATTTCGGCGGCAAGTTCCGGATCATCGATTTCGCCCTGTCCAACTGCGTGAATTCGGGCGTGCGGCGCATCGGCGTCATCACGCAGTACGAATCGCGCAGCCTGCTCAGGCATGTGCAGAAGGGCTGGGCGTACCTGCGTTGGGAAATGAACGAGTTCGTGGAACTGCTGCCCGCGCACCAGGGGCAGAGTGACGATTCCTGGTACAGCGGCACGGCCGACGCGGTGTACCAGAACATCGATTTCCTGAGTCACCACAATTCGGAATTCGTGATCGTGCTTGCGGGCGACCACGTCTACAAGATGGATTACGCCCGCCTTCTGCAGTTTCATGTCGACCGTGGCGCGCAGTGCACGGTGGGTTGCATCGAGGTGCCGCGCATGGACGCGACCGGGTTCGGCGTGATGCATGTCGATCGCTCCCATCGGATACGGGATTTCGTCGAAAAGCCCGCCGATCCCCCGGCCATGCCGGGAAAGCCGGAGCGTGCGCTGGCCAGCATGGGCATCTATGTGTTCAACACCGGCTTCCTGATCGAGTTGCTGCAGAAGGACATGGCCAACGAAAAATCCGGCCACGATTTCGGCCGGGACATCATTCCCGAGGCGGTGCGCATGGGCGTGGCCTGCGCGCATCCATTCGGGCTCTCCTGCGTCGGCCCCGACCCGGAGGCGCCGTACTGGCGTGATGTCGGCACGGTCGACGCGTACTGGTCGGCCAACATCGACCTGACCATGCTCACGCCGGCGCTCGACATGTACGACAGCACCTGGCCGATCTGGACCTATCAGGAACAGCTGCCGCCGGCCAAGTTCGTCTTCGACCAGAGCGATCGTCGCGGCATGGCCGTGGAGTCGATCGTTTCCGGCGGCTGCGTGATCTCCGGGTCGCGTGTCGCGCGCTCGGTCCTGTTCTCGAAGTGCCGCATCAATTCGTATTGCACTGTCGAGGGCGCGGTTCTTCTGCCGGGCGTGGAGGTCGGGCGCCATGCGCGGTTGCGCAACGTGGTCGTCGATCGCGGCTGCCGCATCCCCGAGGGCCTGGTGGTGGGCGAGGATGCCGCCGCGGATGCCGCGCGTTTCTTCCGGACCGAACATGGCGTGACGCTCGTGACGCAGGACATGCTGGACCGCCTGGCCGTTACGCGTGCCTGAAGCGCGCGGCCGTCGCGGCCCTGCCTGATGCGTGTCCTCTATGTCAGTACCGAGGTCTATCCCGCCCTGAAGACCGGGGGGCTTGCGGACGTCAACGCGGCCCTGCCACCGGCGCTGATCGGCCTGGGCGCCGATGTGCGCCTTCTGCTGCCCGCGTTTCCGGCGCTCTGCGATGCGGCCGTTCGGCGCGAGCGCATTGTCGCGCTGGGGCCGGCATTCGGCCTGGGCGAGGTCTGGGTCAGCCGTGCCAGCCTGTTCGGGGTTCCGGCCTACCTGATCGAAGCGCCGCAATTTTACGCGCGCGAGGGCACGCCCTATGGCGATGTGGACGGCCGCGACTGGCCGGACAACCACCTGCGCTTCGCCCTGCTCGGCTGGGTGGCGTCGCGATTTGCCGACGGCAGTGTGGACGACTGGCGCCCCGATATCGTGCACGGTCACGACTGGCACGCCGGCCTGGCGCCGGCTTACCTTGCGGCGCGTGGCGGGGACGGGCCTGCGAGCGTCTTCACGCTGCACAACCTTGCGTTCCAGGGGCACTGTCCACCTTCGGTATTTGCCTCGCTCGGTCTGCCGGAGGGATTTTTCGCCATGCAGGGCGTCGAGTTTCACGGCAGCGTGAACTTCATGAAGGCCGGTCTGCAATACGCCGACCGGATCACCACGGTCAGCCCGACCTATGCGAAGGAAATCCAGACCCCGGCGTTCGGTTTTGGCATGGATGGACTGCTGCGCTCGCGGACCGGTGCGCTCAGCGGCATCCTGAACGGCGTGGATCGCGGGATCTGGAATCCCGCGCAGGACACGCACCTCGCCGCGACGTATGACGCCGAAAACCCCTCACGCAAGGCGAAGTGCAAGGCGGCGCTGCGGGTGGAACTCGGACTCAGCCCAAAGTCGACCGGCCCGCTAATCGGTGCCGTCAGCCGCCTCACGGAACAGAAGGGACTGGATCTGTTGCTCGAGGCAGTGCCGATGCTGCTTTCGAACGGTGCGCAGCTTGCGCTGCTCGGCACAGGGGATGCCGCGATTTCCGAGGCATTTGCGGCCGCGGCTGCGCGCCACCCGCGACAACTGGCGGTGCGCCTGGGATACGATGAAGGGCTCGCCCACCGGATCATTGCCGGTGCCGACGTGATCGCCGTGCCCTCGCGTTTCGAGCCCTGCGGGCTGACGCAGATGTATGGTCTGGCCTATGGCACCCTGCCATTGGTCCGGCGTGTCGGCGGCCTTGCGGATACGGTACGCGATGCCGACGCGGGCGCGCTTGCCGAGGGGACGGCCACCGGGTTCGTGTTCGGTGAGGCCAGCGCGGATGCGCTGTGCGGTGCGCTCGGGCGGATCTTTTCGATATGGAAGTCCCCGCCCGTCTGGGCGCGTCTGCGCAATACGGCAATGCGCCAGGATTTCGGCTGGGCGCCGGCGGCACGTCGTTACCTCGCGCTGTATCGTGAACTGCGGCCACAGGCCGGACGTCGCGGAAACCCCCCCGGGTAGGTACACTGCGCGGCATGCAATTTGCATGACCGGCATGTCACGCCACATCGCAGACGGAAAACAATGGACGTCAAGGTCAGGAACTTCGATTCGGACGAAATGGGTCGTGGCGTCGAGTCGCTGCGCCGCTCGATCGCGAGTCATCTTCGCTATTCGGTCAGCAAGGATTCGACTGAAGCCTCGCGGCGGGACTGGCTGATCGCGCTGTCGATGGCGGTGCGCGACCGGCTGGTCGAGCGCTGGATGGACACCGTGCATCGCCAGTACAAGCAGAACGCGAAACGCGTGTACTACCTGTCGATGGAATTCCTTCCGGGCCGGATGCTGTCGAACGCCCTGCTTGCGCTGGGTCTGTACGACGAGTGCCACGACGCCCTGCGCGAACTGGGATTGGACCTGGACGAATTGGCGGCCCTGGAGCACGACCCGGCGCTGGGCAACGGTGGTCTCGGCCGGCTCGCGGCCTGCTTTCTCGATTCGATGGCCACCCTCGGCATACCGGGCATGGGCTATGGCATCCGCTACGAATACGGCCTGTTCGCGCAGCGCCTGCACGAAGGGCGGCAGGTCGAGTTTCCCGATCACTGGCTGGCGGGCGGCAACCCCTGGGAGTTCATGCGCCCGGAGATCAAGTACACGATTCAGTTCGGCGGTCGCGTCGACCACGAGGGCGAAACCGCGCACTGGATCGAATCCGATGATGTACAGGCAATCGCCTACGACACGCTGGTGCCCGGATTCGACACGCCCGCGGTCAATACGCTGCGCCTCTGGTCGGCCTCGGCCACCGATGCGATCGACCTGTCGCTGTTCAACCAGGGGAACTACACGGCCGCGGTCGAGGCGAAGAACTCCTCCGAGAACGTCTCGCGCGTGCTCTACCCGGACGACAGCAACGTGCACGGCCGCGAATTGCGGCTGCGGCAGGGGTATTTCTTCGCCAGTGCTTCGCTGCAGGACATGCTGCGGCGTTACCTCAAGGATCACACGGGCCTCGAGCAGCTGGCCGACAAGGTGTCGATCCACCTGAACGACACCCATCCGGCGTTTTCGGTGCCCGAGTTGATGCGCCTTCTGGTCGATGTTCACCGCATGCCCTGGGACCGCGCATGGCGGCTGTGCACGCGGATCTTCTCGTACACCAACCACACGCTGATGGCCGAGGCGCTGGAAACCTGGCCGGTCGAGATGCTCGAGCGGATCCTGCCGCGCCACATGCAGATCATCTTCGAGATCAACAAGCACTTCCTCGACCAGGTACGACGCCAGTATCCGGATGACGTGGCGCTCCTCGGTCGCGTGTCGCTGATCGACGAGGCCCACGGCCGGCGCGTGCGCATGGCCCACCTGTCGGTGCTTGCAAGCCACAAGGTGAACGGCGTGTCCAAGCTGCACACGCAACTGCTGCGCGAAACCATCTTCGCCGATTTCGACCGCCTGTTCCCGGGGCGCCTCGTCGACGTGACCAACGGCATCACGCCGCGCCGCTGGCTGGGCCTGGCGAACCCCGGGCTCTCGAGGCTGGTGGACCGCAACATCGGCCCGCGCTGGCGCACGCGGCTCGAGCTGCTAGAAGGGCTTGCGCCGCTCGCGGGAGACGCGCAATTCGGCGCCGCGGTGCGCGATGCCAAGACCACCAGCAAGCGCCATCTGGCCGACCACGTCATGCACGTGAGCGGGGTCGCGATCAGCCCCGAGTCGCTGTTCGACGTCCAGATCAAGCGCTTTCACGAATACAAGCGCCAACTGCTGAACGTGCTGCACCTGGTCACGCGCTACAACCGCATCCTCGCCGAACCGGGAACCGACTGGGTGCCTCGCACCGTGATCTTCGCGGGGAAATCGGCCTCCAGCTACTACATGGCCAAGCTGGTCATCAAGCTGATCAACGACGTCGCAAAGGTGGTCAACGAAGATCCGCGCACCGACGGCCGGCTGAAGGCCGTGTTCGTGCCCAACTACGGTGTTTCGGTCGCCGAACTCATCATCCCGGCGGCGGATCTTTCGCAGCAGATCTCGCTGGCCGGCACCGAGGCCTCCGGCACCGGCAACATGAAGCTGGCGCTGAACGGCGCGCTGACCATCGGCACCGAGGACGGCGCGAACATCGAGATCCGCGACGCCGTCGGCGCCGAGCACATGTTCCTGTTCGGCCTGCGTGCGGGTGACGTGAAGCGCCTGCGCGCCGACGGTTACCAGCCGCGCAGCTTCTACGAGTCGAATGCCGAATTGAAGGAGGTCATCGACCAGATCGCGTCGGGACGTTTTTCACCGGATGAGCCGGGACGTTTCCTGCCCGTCGTGGCGTCGCTCCTCGATCACGGCGACCATTACATGCTGCTCGCGGATTACGCCGAGTATGTCGCGGCCCAGGAACGGGTCGACGCGCTGTACGCGGACCGCGTCGCCTGGACGCGCACCGCGATCCTCAACATCGCCGCCATGGGGCCGTTCTCAAGCGACCGCGCGATCCGCGAGTACGCAGAAGGCATCTGGCGCGTACAGCCGATCTCGTTCTGAACGCAGCGCGCATCGCATCCGGCATGGCGCCCGGCCGCCCGGATCGCCTGGGCGCGAACTGGGATGGCGGGGGTGTCAACTTTGCGCTTTTCTCGGCGCATGCCGAGCGCGTCGAACTGTGCCTGTTCGAGCCCGGCGGGGCACGCGAGATTGCGCGACTGGCGCTGCCGCGCTGCACTGAACAGGTCTGGCATGGCTATCTGCCGGATGCGCAGCCGGGCCTGCTCTACGGCTACCGCGTGCATGGCCCCTACGAACCGGTTCGCGGCCACCGGTTCAACCCCAACAAACTGCTGCTCGACCCGTACGCTCACGCCTATGCGGGTGCGTTTCCGCTGGGACGAGACACACTGTGGCTACCGGGTCGGAGATCCGGATGCCGACCTGTCTTTCGACGCGCGTGACAACGCAAACGCGATGCCCCGCTGCCGTGTATTGGACCTGGCATACGACTGGGGCAATGACCGGGCGCCGCGCGTGCCGTGGTCAGACACCGTGATCTGCGAGGCCCACGTGAAGGGCTTCAGCATGCGCAACCCGGCGGTGCCCGAAGCACTGCGTGGCACCTATGCTGGTCTTGCGCACCCGGCCTCGATTGCTTATCTGAAGCGCTTTGGGACAACCGCAGTAGAACTGCTGCCGATACACGAGATGGTCGACGAACTCAGTCTCGTGCAGGCGGGTTTGAGCAACTACTGGGGATACAACACGGTCGGCTATTTCGCGCCGGCGGCGCGCTATGCCGGCGGACACGATCCGGTCATCGAGTTTCGCAGCATGGTCCGCGCGCTGCATGCGGCGGGCATCGAGGTGATCCTCGACGTCGTCTACAACCACAGCTGCGAGACCGACGAACTCGGGCCGACGATCTGTTTTCGCGGCATCGACAATGCGAGCTACTACCGGCCGCGCGGCGACGATCGCCGCCACTACGACAACGTCACCGGCACCGGCAACACCCTGAACACCGCGCATCCGCGTGTATTGCAGATGGTGATGGATTCGCTGCGCTGGTGGGTGGGCGAAATGCATGTCGACGGATTCCGCTTCGACCTTGCAAGCGCGCTCGCGCGCGAGAGGGGGGCGTTCGATCCGCACTGTGCGCTCCTCACCGCCATGCGCCAGGATCCCGTGCTCGCCGGGATCAAGCTGATTGCCGAACCCTGGGACATGGCCGGCAGCGAGACAGGGCGTTTTCCGCCGGGGTTCGCCGAATGGAACGACCGCTACCGGGATGCGGTGCGCGGCTTCTGGCTGGGCCACGGCACAGGCTGCGGTGAGCTTGCGCGGCGCATGACCGCATCGAGCGACCTCTTCCGGCATGACGGCCGCGCGCCCCAGGCAAGCATCAATTTCGTGACCGCGCACGACGGGTTCACGCTGGCGGATCTCGTCGCGTACGAGAAGAAGCACAACGAGGCGAACGGCCAGGCGAACCGCGACGGTACGGACGACAATCGCAGCACGAACTGCGGCGTGGAGGGGCCGACCGACGATGCCGCGGTGCGTGCGATGCGGCGCGGTCGCCTGCAGCGTGCGCTGCTTGCGACCTTGTTCCTGTCGCAGGGCGTACCGATGCTGACCGCGGGCGACGAGCGGGGCAGAACGCAGTCGGGAAATAACAACGCCTATTGCCAGGACGGACCGCTCGGCTGGATCGACTGGGATGCCGGCGATCGCGGCCTGGAAGAGTTTGTCGCGACGCTGGCCGCGCTGCGCCATGCGCATCCTGCGTTTCGCCGCGCGCGCTGGTTCGACGGCGTGAAGACGTCGACCGGCGAGCCGGACGTGGTCTGGCTTGCGCGTGACGGTGCTGAGATGACATCGGTGCAGTGGGAAGACGCCAGCAAACCGCTGCTTCGGTTTTCAGCTCGGGCGTGACGCGCCGGATGAGGCGACATTGCTGGTGCTGATCAACGGCGGTGACCGAGACGTCGATTTCGTGCTTCCACCGTCACCCGGCGAAGCGTGGCGCGCGCTGCTCGACACGGCCCTGCCTGATGCGTCGTCGTTCGCGACACCTGCAGTGGCGGAGGGTGAGTGCAAGGTTGCGGCACATGCCCTGCTGGTGCTTGCCGCGCGCGCAAACTGAAATGCTGCCATCGCAGATTTTCGTTTTGACAACCTGATTGCTTGCTATACGCTTACCGCGTATAGTCAGCGAAATGGTCTTCGTCGAACTCACACCGTTCGTCGCTTTTAGCAAGGAGTACTGGACGGACGAGGACTTGCGCAGGCTTCAGAGCTTTCTGCTTGTCACGCCCGACGCCGGCGACGTCATACCGGGTGGGTCGGGGCTGCGCAAGCTTCGTTGGTCGGCGAAAGGTCGTGGCAAGCGAGGGGGAGCGCGGGTTATCTACTACCGGCATGTCCCCGAGGAGCACATTTACCTGATCTTCGCCTACCTGAAGACCGAGCATGCAGATCTGACTCGCGAGCAACTCAAGGTGCTGGCACAACTGATGAAGGATGTTAAACATGGATAAGCAGCATTTCGAACAGTTGGTCAAAGGCGTGCGCGAGATGAAGCGTCATATGGCCGGTAAGCCCGTGCGCGGCGCCAAATCAACCGCGCTGCCGATTCCGGACGTGCGCACGATTCGTGAAGCGGCCCATATCAGCCAAAGTCAGTTCGCAAAGCTGATCGGCGTAAATCTGCGCACGCTGCAGAATTGGGAGCAGCAGCGCACGCAGCCGACCGGGCCGGCCAGGGCACTGCTCAAGATCGTTGCTTCGAATCCAAAGGCGATCGAGGCATTGCACGATTAGGTGCGCAGCCGCGGTCGTAAAAAATCACGCCATTGCTGCCATTTTTCAGCTGACCCCCGCGCCCCTATTCACTCTCCAGCCGAATTGCTGCCATCGGCCGAATTGAATCCTAGGGCCAGAGCGGCAACCCCTCCAAACCCGCGGTCTCCGGTTGCCCGGTCATGAGGTTGGCGTTCTGCATTGCCTGCCCTGCCGCGCCCTTGCCGAGGTTGTCGATCACGGCAACCGCGACGACCAGGCCTGCATCCGGATTGACCGCATAGGACAGGAAAATCAGGTTCGAGCCGGTGGTCCACTTGGTGTGCGGGCCGCGGCCTTTTTCCGCCGGGACGATCTTCACGAACGGTTCATCGGCATACATGGCCTGGGCCGCTGCAACCAGCTGCGCGGTATCGATCTTGCCGCACGGCCGCGCGTAACAGGTCGAGAGGATGCCGCGCGTCATCGGCACAAGGTGCGGCGTGAACGCAACCGTCGCCCTTGCGCCGGCAAGGTCCGACAGGGTGCGCTGGATTTCCGGCACATGCGTGTGGCCCGCCAGCCCGTAGGCAAACAGGTCTTCGTTGGTCTCCGCATAGCCGAAGTCGCTCGCCCCGCCGCGGCCGGTGCCGGTGACGCCGCTCTTTGCGTCGATCGCGATGCCTTCGGGTTCGATCAGGCCTGCCTTCACCAGCGGCGCCAGTGCAAGCAGCGAGGCGGCCGGATAGCAGCCTGGGTTCGCGAGTCGCGAGGTCTGCGCGATTTTCTGGCGCTGGCCGGGAAGTTCCGTCAGGCCGTAGACCCAGCCGTCCACATAGCGGTGATCGCCGCCGACGTCTACGATCTTCGTTCCGGTTGGAACGCGCGACAGCGGCTCGCCCGATTTTCCGGTGGGCAGCGAGGCAAACAGCAGGTCGACTCCGTCGAGTTTCTCCGGCACGAAGGACTCGATCACCAGCTTGCCGGTGGGATGGCCGATGAGCGCCGGAAATCGCTGCGCAAGCGTCTGCCCCACGGTGCTCTCGCCGCTCGCATAGACGACCTCGAACGCGGGATGGCCGATGCACAGCCTCAATAGTTCGCTGCCGCCGTAGCCGCTGATGCCGACAATGCCGATGCGCACGCGGCCGTTCTGTTGCGGTTTTGCCATGGTCAGCCGACGTTCGCCCGGAGTTCAGCGCGCCAGGCAGCGGGCTTGTGTCCGTCTGCCGCGGTGAGTGCCGCGGCGAGTTCGATCATCTTGCCCATATGCAAATTCTCCTGTGAAGATCAGAGCGGGTTCGGCAGGACCTATTTTAGCTGCCGTTGATGCCCCACCGGGTAGAATTCCGCTATGAAAAAAAGTTCCGCTGAACTGCAGGTGCTGGCCTCCCGGGCGCTCGCCCGCGCGGGCGCCCGCGCCGGGATGGCCGACGCGGCCGCGCGCCACCTGGTCATGGCCGAGGCCCAGGGTCTGCCCACGCATGGCATGTCGCGCGTTCCGGTCTATGCCTCGATGCTGAAGACCGGAAGGTCGGACGGCAACGCGGTTCCGCGCATCGCCGCCGATGCGCCAGCGGCCTGCCTGATCGACAACGGCGATGCGCTGCCCTACGAATCCTGCGCGATGGCGGTGAACGAGGCGGTCGCCCGCGCACGGCGCAACGGGATCGGCCTGGCCGGCATCACCAACAGCGCCCACATGGGCGTGCTCGGCATCCATCTGCTCGACGTGGCGAGTGCCGGACTGGTCGGCATTGCGTTCACCAACTCGCCTGCGGCGATCCCTGCATGGGGTGGAACGCAGGCATTGTTCGGCACCAACCCCGTGGCTGCGGTATTCCCGCGCAGGGGCGACGATCCGCTGGTCATCGACCTTGCGCTGACCACCGTGGTGCGCGGCAGGATCATGCTCGCGGCGCAGAAGGGCGAGAAGATTCCCGAAGGCTGGGCCATGGACCGGCACGGCAAGCCGACGACCGACGCGAAGGAAGCCAGCGAACATGGAAGCCTGTATCCGATCGGCGGCGCCAAGGGGGCGATGCTCGCGCTGATGTTCGAGTTGTTCTGCTCGGCGCTGACCGGATCCGCTTTCGGTCGCGAAGCCGATTCGTTCTTTGTCGAGCAGGGCAACAAGCCGCGCATCGGTCAGCTGTTCCTTGCGGTTGATCCCGGCGCGCTCGCAGGCCGCGAACGCTATTTCGACCGGGTCGAAGCACTGATTGCAGCGATGCTCGCGGATCCGGAGGTGCGCCTGCCGGGGGCCAAGCGCTTTGCGGCGCGCGAGGCCGCAGCCGGCGGCATCGAGGTGCCGGATGCGCTGCTGCAGAAAATCGAGGCACTTGCGGCATGAGTCCGTACGCCGCGGTGATTGCCTTCCCCGCGATGCATGTGGGAATTCGCGTCGCCGATGGACAGGTGACCGCGATCACCTACCTGCCGACGCTCCACGCCCCTGTGCGCGCCGCAGGATGCGCTCACTGAACGCGCGGTGCGCCAGATCGAACGCTATCGCGACGATCCGGACGCACCGTTCGATCTGCCGCTTGCGCCCGCAGGCAACCCGCTGCAGCGCGCCGTGTGGGCACAGATCAGTTCGATCCCGCGCGGTCGCACACGCACCTACGGCGAGCTCTCGGTTGCGATCGAGAAGGTGTCGGGTCTGACGGGCCATGCGAATCCGCGCACGGTCGGTCAGGCCTGCGGCGACAACCCCTATCCGATCGTGGTCCCCTGCCACCGCGTGGTGGCAGCCGACGGGCTGGGCGGGTTCTCGCACCATTCCTCCGGGTTCCTGATCGAAGCGAAGACCTGGCTGCTGCGACACGAAAGCCTGCCGCTCGAAGAGGAGGCGGGATCCTTGTGGCACGCGGTTCGCTAGAGGGCGCCGGGCTGGTCGACGCGTTCTGTGACGCGCTCTGGCTCGAGGACGGGCTCGCGAAGAATACGCTGGAGGCCTACCGGCGTGATCTCGCGCAGCTCGGTGCCTGGCTCACCAAGGCGAAGGGCAAGACCCTGCAGGAGGCAGCCGACGCCGACCTCCACGTCGTTCTTCGCTTCGCGCCACGCCGCCGGCGGCGTGCAGCATCGCGCCTCCTCGGACGCGCGCATGCTGTCCACGCTCAAGCGCTTCTACCAGTACTGCCTGCGGGAGCGCCGGGTGAAGACCGATCCGACCCTCAAGCTGGATTCGCCCAAGCGCGTCCCGCGCTTTCCGAAGACGTTGTCCGAAGCCGATGTCGAGGCACTGCTCGCCGCGCCCGACGTGAACACGCCGCTTGGGTTGCGCGATCGCGCGATGCTGGAAGTGCTGTACGCCTCGGGCTGCGCGTGTCCGAACTCGTGGGCATGCGCACCTTCGAGGCGAACCTCGACGCCGGGCTGGTGCGGGTCATGGGCAAGGGATCCAAGGAGCGCCTGGTGCCGCTGGGTGAAGAGGCGGTCGACTGGGTGAAGCGCTACGTCGCCGATGCGCGCCCCGGTTTGCTGAAGAAAAAGAGCCCGAGCGACGCCCTGTTCCTGACCGAACGCGGCGCGGGCATGACGCGGCAGGCGTTCTGGCATCTGATCAAGCGCTACGGCGACGCGGGCCGTGCCGGGGAAGGCGCTGTCGCCGCACGTGCTGCGGCACGCCTTCGCCACCCACCTGATCAACCACGGCGCCGACCTGCGCGTGGTGCAGATGCTGCTCGGCCACGCCGACATCTCGACCACGCAGATCTACACCCATGTCGCGCGCGAGCGCCTGAAGCGCCTGCACGCGATGCATCATCCCAGGGGATGAAAAAACCCAGCCACAGCGAAACGCCGGCGACGCAGTTCCTGAAAAAGAACGGCGTCGCGTTCACCGAGCATTTCTACGAATACGTCGAGAAGGGCGGCACCGCCGTGTCGTCGCGACGCGCTGGGCGTGCCGGAGCACGCGGTGGTGAAGACGCTGATGATGGAGGACGAGAACCGCGCGCCGCTGGTGGTGCTGATGCACGGCGATCGCAAGGTCTCGACCAAGAATCTGGCGCGCCAGGCGAGCCGCAAGCGCATCGAGCCCTGCAAGCCCGAAGTCGCGCAACGTCATTCGGGTTATCAGGTCGGCGGCACCTCGCCCTTCGGCACCCGCAAGGCGATGCCGGTCTATATCGAGCGGTCGATTCTCGAACTGGAGCGCATCTGGATCAACGGCGGTCGGCGCGGATTCCTGGTGTGCATCGATCCGGCCGACATCGTGCGGACCCTGGCTCCGGTCCTGGTCGAGGTCGCGCTGGAGGACTGATCCGCCGTCTGACCAGCGCTACGCGTCGAAGATCTCGACACCGACGAGGCCGGTGTTTCTGCAGGATGCCGAGTTTCGCGGCGCTGACCTTCACCGAGGCTGCACCGAATTCGTCGAGCACGATGCGCGCGATCCGTTCGGCGAGCGTCTCCACCAGGTTGAAATGCGTTCCCGCCACGAGTTCGCGGATCCGGATCGTGACCTTCTCGTAGTCGATGCAGTCGGTCACCTTGTCGCTCTCGAACACGTCGGTGTTGGCAATGCCGATCTCGAGGTCGAGGCGCAACGTCTGCGGCACGATCCGCTCGCGCTTGTGAAAGCCGATCAGCGTCTCGATGCGCAAGTCGCGAACGAAGATGTGGTCCATGGGCACGGCATTATAGGGTGGCGCCGCGCGCGGCGGCGTGACGGAGCGCAGATTCGCCCGGGAGGTAGAATGCCGCCTCAATGAATGAGCTCCTCTTTGCCGCGTTGATTGTTGCGGGCGCCTATCTGCTCGGTTCGGTGTCGTTTGCGGTGGTGGTGAGCCGTCTGTTCGCGCTGCCGGATCCGCATACCTATGGCTCGAAGAGCCCGGGCGCGACCAACGTGCTGCGCACCGGCAACAAGGCTCGCCGCGGCGCTGACGCTCGCGGGCGATGCGGGCAAGGGCCTTGCCGCCGTGCTGATCGCCAAGGCCCTGACCGGCGAGGACATCGGCGCGGGCTGGATCGTGCCGCTCGCGGGCCTTGCCGCGTTCGCGGGGCACCTCTTTCCCGTGTTTCACCGCTTTCAGGGCGGCAAGGGCGTGGCCACGGCGGCCGGCGTGCTGCTCGGGTTCAACCTCTGGCTCGGCGCAGGGACGCTCGCGACCTGGCTGATGATCGCGGTGTTCTTCCGGATTTCGTCGCTTGCGGCGATCGTCGCGGCGCTGTTCGCGCCGTGCTTTGCATTCTGGTTGTTCGGCGTCGCGGCCCGTGATGTGGGCGACGATCCCGATGGCGCTGCTGCTGATCCTGCGCCATCGCGCCAACATCGCGCGCCTGCTGTCGGGCACCGAGCCGCGCATCGGCGAGAAAAGCAAACCTGGCCCGGAATCGAGACAAGGATGCCTGACAATGAAAATCCTCATCCTTGGTGCCGGCGCGGTCGGCGGTTACTTCGGCGGCAGGCTCGTGGAGGCCGGCGCCGACGTCACGTTCCTCGTGCGTCCCCGGCGCGCCGAACGCATGGCAAAGGAAGGACTGCGCGTGAAAAGCCGCGCCGGCGACATTGCACGACCGGTGCAGCTTGTGACGCAGGACGCGTTGAAACCAGGCTGGGATCTGGTGATCTTCACGGCGAAGGCCTATGACCTGGGCAGCGCGATCGACGCGATTTCACCTGCCGTCGAGGGCGAGTGCCTGGTATTGCCCCTGCTGAACGGGATGTCGCACCTCGGGGTGCTCGATACGCAATTCGGCCGCGAGCGCGTGCTCGGCGGCGTGGCCTATATCGCCTCCACCCTGGATGCCGATGGATCCGTCGTGCATCTGGGGGATTTCCACAAGATCGCGTTCGGTGTCCGCAGCGGCCAGCCCGCCGCGGTGGCGCAGAAATCTCTGGCGGTGTGCAAGGCGCTCGAGGCACTGTTTGCGAAGACGCCCGTGGACGTGAACCTGAGCACATCGATCGAACAGACCATGTGGGACAAGTGGGTGATGCTCGCCAGCATCGCCGGGATGACCTGCCTGATGCGCGCAGCGATCGGCGACATCATGGCCACCGCAGCCGGAGAGCGCCTGATGCTGGGACTCCTCGCCGAGTGCGCATCGGTTGCGCGCGCCGAAGGTTATCCGATCGGCGAGGCGCAGCTCGAAGCGCATCGAAAAATGCTCACGCAGAAAGGCTCTGCGGCCACTGCGTCGATGCTGCGCGACACCGAGAACGGCGGGGCGACCGAAGCCAATCACGTGCTGGGCGAATTGCTGGCGCTGGCCGCCCGGCACGCGCTTGCGGCGCCGATTCTGGAAATTGCCTACACGCATCTGCAGGCCTATGCCGCGCGTCGCGTGCGCGAATCGGCGCGCCGAGCCTGAGGTCTAGCCCGAGGCCTGCGTGGCCAGTTCCCAGCGCGGCCGCACGCTGAAGGTGGCGTCCGCCGGCGGCAGTCCCGCGTGCCAGCGCAGCGCGGCCGCGAAGGCGATCATCGCCCCGTTGTCGGTGCACAGTTCCAGTTCCGGATAGAACACCTCGACACCCTGCGCGCGCCGCCGCCGCATCCAGCCCCGCGCGAAGTTGCCTGTTGGCGCCCACGCCGCCAGCCACGACAAGACGGCTCAGGTTGGTTTTCTGCAGGGCCGAGACCGACTTCGCCACCAGCACCTCGACGATTGCGTCCTGGAAGGCGCGGGCGATATCGGCGCGCGTGGCGGCGTCGTCCGGCTGGCTGCGTACCAGCGTGAGTACCGCGGTTTTCAGGCCGCTGAAGCTGAATTCGAGATCGTTCGAGGCGATCATCGGGCGCGGCAGCTTGAATTTTCCGGGCCGCCCCGAATCGGCAAGTTTCGACACCGCCGGTCCGCCGGGGTAGTCCAGGCCCATGAGCTTCGCGGTCTTGTCGAAGGCTTCGCCTGCGGCATCGTCCTGCGTTTCGCCGAGAAGCGTGTAGTCCCCGACGCCTGCGACCCGCATCAGCTGCGTATGGCCGCCGGAGACCAGCAGCGCGACGAACGGGAACGCGGGAGGACTGCTTCGACAGCAGCGGCGAGAGCAGGTGACCCTCCAGATGATGGATGCCGAGCGCGGGAATGCCGAGTGCGAAGGCCAGACTCTTCGCAAATGCGGTGCCGACCAGCAGCGCGCCCGCAAGCCCGGGTCCCTCGGTGTAGGCGATTGCGTCCAGATCCTTCAGTTCGCGACCGCCGCGTGCGAGTACTTCGCGGGCGAGCGGCACGATACGGCGGATGTGGTCGCGCGAGGCCAGTTCAGGAACCACGCCGCCGTAGGCCTGGTGCATCGCGATCTGCGAGTGCAGTGCGTGCGACAGGAGGCCGGCCCCGTGCTCGTAGAGCGCGAGCCCGGTTTCGTCGCAGGAGGTTTCGATTCCAAGGAACAGCATCTTGTTGATTCTAAAGGAATGTGGGAGAACGATCTGCGCGCAGTGTGAGCCACGGCAACCGCACCTGTCCAGCGAACATGGCCATTCGGTCCGCAAGAACTGGCGCCCGGACCCGGTTATCCGTTAGAATCCGCCCCTTTCGCCGAAACAGGGCAATACCATCCCTGCGGTGGCCACGAGCGTTCAAGAGGGGTTATGCCGACAATACGTCTTAAGGAAAACGAGCCGTTCGAAGTGGCGATGCGCCGTTTCAAGCGCACCATCGAGAAGACCGGGATGCTGACCGAACTGCGCGCGCGCGAGTTCTATGAAAAGCCCACGGCCGAACGCAAGCGCAAGCTTGCCGCTGCGGTGAAGCGCAATCACAAGCGCCTGCGCAGCCAGATGCTGCCGAAAAAGATGTACTGAGCAGCATCGCGCAACAGGCCGCGATCGCGGGACGCAAGTCCGGTCGCGGCTTTTTTATTTGTGAGGTGGGTATGTCCTTGAAAGCGAAAATCACCGAAGACATGAAGTCCGCAATGCGCGCGAAGGAGACGGCGCGCCTGTCGACGATCCGTCTGCTGTTGTCGGCCATGAAGCAGCGCGAGGTCGACGAGCGGATCGAGCTCTCGGATGCGGACGTGATGGGGATCATCGAGAAGATGATCAAGCAGCGCCGCGAATCGATCGTGCAGTACGAAAAGGGTGCTCGCGCCGATCTGGCCGATGCCGAGAAGTTCGAGGTTGAAGTCCTGTCGGCCTATCTTCCGCAGCAGATGAGCGAGGCCGACGTGGCGGCTGCGGTCGAGTCCGCCATGGCGGAGACCGGCGCCAGGGCCATGCCCGACATGGGCAAGGTGATGGCCATCCTCAAGCCGAAGCTCGCCGGCCGCGCCGACATGGGCAAGGTCTCGTCGCTGGTCAAGTCGAAGCTCAGCAGCTAAATTCTCGGGGCGCCGCCCCGATGATCCCAGACTCGTTCAAACAGGACCTGCTCAACCGCGTCGACATCGTCGACGTGGTGTCGCGTTACGTCCCGCTGAAGAAGGGCGGTGCCAACTGGATGGGGCTGTGCCCGTTCCACACCGAGAAGTCGCCCTCGTTCACGGTCAGCCCGGCCAAGCAGTTCTACCACTGCTTCGGTTGCGGCGCGCATGGCAATGCCATCGGCTTCATGATGGCCTACGCCAGCATGGGCTATGTCGACGCGGTGAAGGACCTGGCGGCCAGTGCCGGGATGACGGTTCCCGAAGTCCAGCAGATCGCCGCAGGAAATGCAGCGTCTCGAACGTGAGACCGACCTGTACGCGGTGATGGAAAAGCGCAATGGAGTTTTACCGCGCCCAGCTCAAGGCCTCCCCGGTGGCGATCGCCTATCTCAAGGGGCGCGGCCTGACCGGCGAGATCGCAGCCCGTTTTCGCATCGGCTATGCGCCTGACGACTGGCAGGGACTCAAGGCGGCGTTTCCCGAATATCAGGACAAGAGCCTCGCCGAGACCGGACTGGTGATCGACAACGACGAGGGCCGACGCTACGACCGGTTCCGTGACCGGGTGATGTTCCCGATCCTGAGCCAGCGCGGCTCAGTCATCGGTTTCGGCGGACGCGTGCTCGGCGACGGGCGAGCCGAAGTACCTGAATTCGCCGGAGACGCGCATTGTTCGAGAAGGGCCGCGAACTCTACGGCCTCACGCAGGCGCGTGACGCGATCCGCGCAGCCGGGCGGGTGCTGGTGGTCGAGGGCTACATGGACGTGGTGGCGCTGGCGCAGCACGGCGTGGGCTATGCCGTGGCCACGCTGGGCACCGCCACGACACCGGTGCACGTGACCAAATTGCTGCGTCTGGCCGACGAGATCGTGTTCTGCTTCGACGGCGACAAGGCGGGACGCAAGGCCGCGTGGCGTGCGCTGGAGGTCAGCCTGCCGCTGGCCATCGACACCAAGCCGATCCGCTTTCTGTTCCTGCCGGCAGAGGACGACCCGGACAGCTATGTGCGGGCACATGGCCAGGAAGCTTTTGAGCGGCTCGCGCGGGCGGCGCAGACCCTGTCCGGTTTTCTGCTCGGGGAGCTGCGCGCCGAAGCCGATCTCGCGACCCCGGAAGGCCGCTCGAAGTTCCTGAGCGACGCCAAGCCCTACCTGCAGAAGATTGCCGCGCCCGGCCTCAAGCTTCAGTTGCTGAAGGAGGTCGCCGAGATGGGCCGTGTCTCCCAGGACGAGGCCGAACAACTGCTGGAACTGCGCACGCCCGGCGAGCGAAGCTACGTGCGGCCGGCACCGGCGCGTGCGGCGGCACCGCTGATCACCTCGCAGGAACAAAACCTGCTGCGTTGCGTGCTGGCGCAGCCGGGGCTGGCGGCGCAGATGGACCTGGACCTGCTCGACGAACGCCTCCCTGAAACCGCCGCTTTGCGCGTGATTTCAGGCTGGCTGGAAGTCGAGGATGCGCCTTCCGAGGCCATGCTGATCGAGCGCATGCAGGGCTCGGAGCACGAAGCGGTGGTATTCCGTGCCCAGGCGTCGATGCTCGAACATGGCCCGAACGAAGCGTCCGCCGAACCCGAATTCCGCCAGATCCTGCTTTCGCTGCAGATCAAACGCAAGAACGCCGAAATCGAGACCCTGTTGCGCGAAGCGGCGACGCGTCCGGAACTGGGTGCGGAACTGGTTCGGTGTACCAAGGAGCTCGCGGCACTCAGAAGTCGGCGGATGTAGGTAAGTCTCTGCTATAATTGAGGGTTCCCCCTCTCCCGCAAAGGGTTTGCCTGGATCAGGCTGACCGTGCGCGGGCCACCAGCGCGAGGCAGGCATGGCCAAAGACAAGCGTAAGCCGGCGGCGAAAAAAGCGGTCGTAGCGAGGAAGATCGTGTCAAAAACCGCAAAGAAAAAAGTTAAGCCCGTCAAAGCCTTGAAGGCAAGAAAGCCTGTCAATGGCAAGGCGAAGAAGGCGCCTGCGAGCCGTCCGGCCACAAAGAAGAAGTCGGCGGTCTCCAAGCCCCTGGCCAAGAAGGTACAGGCCAAGCCGGCGAAAAAGCCCGCGGCCAAGCCGGTGCAGAAAAAGCAGCCGCTGCCCAAGAAAGGCAAGGACAGGAAGCCGCTCGACAGCAAGGCCGCCGCGAACGTCAAGGCGCTGGTATCGAAAGGCGTGCTCAAGGCCGGGAAGAAGGGGCCGGCGGATGCGCAGCCGCCCGTGGCGTCGGGCAAGCCTGAAAAAGGCGCCAAGGCGACGATCAAGAGCGCCAAGGTCGCACTCGAACTGCTCGAAGCCAAGGTCAATCAGGGCCTCAAGGTCGGCAAGGTCGGCAAGGGGCGTCCGGGCCGGCGCGGCAAGAAGGAAGCCTTCCTTGCGAACTCGCCGGAGCTGCCGAAAGAAGACGCGGAAACGCGTCGCACGCGCCTGCGCAACCTCATCAAGCTGGGCAAGGAGCGCGGGCTTTCTCACCTACGCCGAGGTCAACGACCATCTGCCGGACGACCTCGTCGATGCCGAGCAGATCGAATCCATCATCACGACGTTCGGCGACATGGGCATCCAGGTCTTCGACCAGGCGCCCGACCAGGAAACCCTGCTGATCAACGAGGCTTCGCCCGTTGCGACGACCGACGAAGACGTCGAAGAGCAGGCCGAGGCGGCGCTCTCGACGGTCGACTCCGAATTCGGCCGCACGACCGACCCGGTGCGCATGTACATGCGCGAAATGGGTTCGGTGGAACTGCTCACGCGCGAAGGCGAAATCGAAATCGCCAAGCGCATCGAAGACGGCCTGAAGCACATGATCCAGGCGATCTCGGCCTGCCCGACCACCGTGCAGGACATCCTCGAACTCGCCGAGAAGGTCGAGAAGGAGGAAATGCGCATCGACGAGGTCGTCGACGGCCTGATCGACCCGAACGCGAAGGACGACTTCGACCAGAAGAAGGCCGAGGCGGCCGAGGCCGAGGCGAAGGACGACAAGGACGACAAGGACGACGACAAGGACGCATCCGACGACGATTCGGATGCGGACGACGATGGCGCCGCCATCGCGGCGGCCAACCTTCTTCAGCTGAGGACCGACGCGCTGGTCAAGTTCGTGCGCATCCGGCGGTTCTACGAGAAGATGAAGAAGGCGCTCGAGGCGAAGGGCTCCAAGGACAAGGACTACATCAACGCCCGCGACAAGATCTCCAACGAACTGATGGCGATCCGCTTCACCGCGCGCACCGTCGAGCGCCTGTGCGACGGCCTGCGCCGCCTGGTCGAGCAGGTCAGGTCCCATGAGCGCGAGATCCTCGAGATCTGCACCCGCAAGGCGGGCATGCCGCGGCAGCATTTCATCAAGATCTTCCCGGGCAACGAGGGTTCGCGCCGCTGGCTGACCGCCGAGATCAACGGCAGCAGCGCGTGGAGCACGCAGCTCGTGCGGCTGGAGCCGTCGGTTCTCGAACTGCTCGGCAAGATGACGGCCGTGCAGCAGAAGATCGGCATCTCGCTGAAGGAGCTGAAGGACATCAACAAGCAGATGTCCACGGGCGAGGCCAAGGCGCGCCGCGCCAAGCGCGAGATGACCGAGGCCAACCTGCGCCTGGTGATCTCGATCGCGAAGAAGTACACCAACCGCGGCCTGCAGTTCCTCGACCTGATCCAGGAAGGCAACATCGGCCTGATGAAGGCGGTGGACAAGTTCGAATATCGTCGCGGCTACAAGTTCTCGACCTACGCGACGTGGTGGATCCGCCAGGCGATCACGCGTTCGATCGCCGACCAGGCGCGCACGATCCGCATCCCGGTGCACATGATCGAGACGATCAACAAGATGAACCGCATCTGCCGCCAGATCCTGCAGGAGACCGGGTCGGAGCCCGATCCGGCGACGCTGGCCACGAGCATGGAGATGCCCGAGGAGAAGATCCGCAAGATCCTCAAGATCTCCAAGGAGCCGATCTCCATGGAAACGCCGATCGGCGACGACGACGATTCGCACCTCGGCGACTTCATCGAGGACCAGTCGACGATGGCGCCCTCGGATGCGGCGATCTACTCATCACTTCGCGATGCGACCAAGGAAGTGCTCGACACGCTGACGCCGCGCGAGGCGAAGGTGCTGCGCATGCGTTTCGGCATCGAGATGATCACCGACCACACGCTGGAGGAAGTCGGCAAGCAGTTCGACGTCACGCGCGAGCGCATCCGCCAGATCGAGGCCAAGGCGCTGCGCAAGCTGCGTCACCCGTCGCGTTCCGAGCGGTTGAAGAGTTTCCTCGACCAGGAAGGTTGATCGTCGTGCGATAGCAGAACTGCGGGCCGCCCGGCGATGTCGGTGCGGCCCGTTTCAATTCAGGAGTGCGGATGAAAGTCGTCGATTACTATTTTTCCCCGGTTTCGCCCTGGACCTACCTCGGTCATGCGCGCCTCACCGATGCCGCGAAGCGCCTCGGAGCGGCAGTGAACGCCAAACCCGTCGACTACGGGGTGATCTTCCCGGTTTCAGGTGGACTGCCGCTAGGCAAGCGCGCGCCACAGCGGCAGGCCTACCGCCTGATGGAACTCGCGCGCTGGCGCGAGCATCTGGCCGTTCCGCTGACGATACAGCCGAAGCATTTCCCGGTGGACGGGACGGCTGCCGCGCAATTGATCTGCGGTGCACCCGAACCGGTGCGCATGGCGCTGGCCGGCGACCTGCTGGCGGCTGTCTGGGCACGCGAGGAAAACATCGCCGACGCGGGCACGCTCTCGACAATTGCGGCGCGCCACGGAATCGACAACGCGGCTGCCGTGATCGAAACCGGCAAGGCGGGCTATGCGGCAAACACCCAGGAGGCCCTGGAACTCCAGGTCTTCGGCGCGCCGACCTATGTCTATTCGGGTGAACTGTTCTGGGGCCAGGACAGGTTGGAATTTCTCGAACGCGCGCTGGCGCGCGCATAGTCCGAGGCTAGAGACATACCGAACATGGCCGACGCGGGGCGCACCTACCGGCTCACCGAAGCGGGCCAGGGGGCCGGGGAAGATCTTTCGGTTCCCGCCGATTACCGGCGCATTCTCGGCATGATCGTCGCCGACACGCATTTCGATGTCGTGCGCGGTGCGCTGCGCCAGTTTCCGGACAAGCTGATCAGGGAATGGCTCAACGAGCTCGAGGAGATCGGCTACCTTGAGGTCGTTCCGAGCGAAGAAGACTTCGATCTGGATTTCACCAAGTTCTTCGCAAAGCCCGCCGCTGCGGCGAAAGTGACCGGCGAGGACGCGCAACGCATCGAAACGGAGGCCAAGTCCGCGAAGGAAGCGCTCGCGAGCGCCGGCGCATGGATCGCGGAATCCCGCCTGAAGAACCGGACCGCGGCGACGAAACCGCCCGCCGACACGGTCGTGCTGATCGTCGAAGACGACCCGGACCAGCTTGCGCTTGCCGACCTGCGCGTGTCGATGGCCGGCTATCAGGTGCGCGTCGCAACCAACGCGAGGGAGTTGCTCGAAGATCTGCGCACCAGGCCGCTGCCGGATCTGTTGCTGCTGGATGTCATGCTTCCCGACGGGAATGGGTTCGACATCCTCTCGAAGCTGAGGAAGCATCCGAAGTTCGCGCTGCTCACGATCGCACTGCTCACCGCGAAGGACGAGCGCCAGGAGATCGCGAAGGGCCTGGCGCTTGGTGCCGATGCGTATATCACCAAGCCCTACAGCAAGCACATCCTTGCAGATACCATCGACCGGATACGGAAGGTGAAGTAGGGTCTCCAGTCTGCAATAATTCGTCTGCGGGCCGTTAGCTCAGTCGGTTAGAGCAGAGGACTCATAATCCTTTGGTCGTTGGTTCGAGTCCAACACGGCCCACCAGTTATTCACAGCACAGGGTTTCTTATTGGCAAGGGTCAAGCGCGCTGCTCTGTGACGCTCAACTAAGCATCAATGCGCCCTGACTCATCAGGCTGTCAAGCAACGTGGAAGTCGCACTGAAGCCCTGGAGCACCACCAGCGCCGTGAAATCAGTGCCGATGCCGTCACTATTGACATTGATCTGCGCCCCGCCGCCAACACTGCTGACCGACAGGAAGTCGTGCAGCACTGGATTGGCGCTGTAGCCCGACAGGATGTCGCGCAAGTCCAGCACATCGTGCTGCGCAGGGCTGAAATCGGTAATGACGTCGATACCGTCACCGCTGGTGACGTAGCGGAAGGTGTCCGCGCCAAGTCCACCGGTCAATGTGTCGGAGCCGCCCCGCCCGATCAATATGTCGTCCCCGTTCTGGCCTTCGATCACGTTGGCGTTGCCGTCCCCGCGCAACTCGTCGTTGAACTGCGAGCCGCGGATCCGTGAAATGCCACCCAGCAGACTGTCCGTACCCACGGAAGCATCGCCGCTGGCCGTTCCGGCAGCCAGATCGACCATCACGCCCGCGGTGGCATCATTATAGGAAATGCGCGTATCGCCATTACCGGTGATCAGATCGTTGCCGCCTCTGCCTTGGAACTCGTTCAACGTACCTGCGGAGCCGGCATTCAGGCTGCTCCCGGAAAAGCCAACGGCGTTGAAGGTGTCGGCCAGTATCGACCCATCCACGGCCTCAATCGATCGCAACGTGTCGGTGCCCGTCTTGGCGAAATCGCCCGCGACGACGCCCGTTGCAAGATTCACCGTGATGCCGGTCGTTATATTGCCGTCGAAGGCATAGCCTGCCGTATCGAAGCCGCCACGACCGTCAATGTAGTCATTGCCGGCCAAGCCCTCGAAGCGTTCGCCCGAAGCGCCTGTGCCGAACATCTGGTCGTCGTAGGCGGATCCGCGAATACGATTCACGCCGCTGAAGGTATCGGTGCCGATCGCATAACTGCCATGCACGACGCCGGTAGCCAGGTCGACATCGACGCAATCGAGCGCATTGGAATAGTCCAGACGCGTGTTGCCGTTTCCGATGATGGTGTCATCCCCCATGCCGGGACGGAAGGAATTGTAGGTCCCAGATGAGCCCTGGTTCACGCTGGAGGGCCCGAATCCGGTCGCATCAAATACGTCGTTGTAGCTCGAACCCTGAATGTCCTCGATATCGCGCAGGGTGTCCGTGCCAACGCCCGGCCCCGTTACGATCCCGGCTGCCAGCTGCACCGTGATTCCGCCCGTGGCGTCGGAATAGTCTGCACGGTCGTTTCCTCCGGCTCCGGTGATCAGGTCGTTGCCGTCGCCACCGCGGAAGATTTCCACCAGCGCGATGCTGCCACCGTTCAGGATGTCATCGTAACGAGAACCGATCAGGCCCTCGATATGCGTGATGGTGTCGAAGCCACCAAGATTGTTCACGAACACGGTCCCGCTCCAGAGACTGGCGCTGATGCCGCCCGGCGCACTCGAGTAGGACGCGAAATCGAGGTCGTCGAACGAAGCGGGTGTCAGCCCGTCGAACCAGATACCGCCATCGAGAGTGTCGTCGCCCATGCCACCGCGCAGCAGATCGCTGCCGGGACCGCCATAGAGCACGTCGTTGCCGCCGTTGCCGTCGAACAGGTCCGGAACGGCGTTGCCGAAGAATGTGTCGCCTTCGAGGGCACCAAACGCCAATAGCCCACCGCCAGGGGGCGAGCTGTAAATGGCCCCTGACTGGTCGAGCACGTTGACCCGGATCGTTTCGGCATAGTTGGCGCCATGGGCATCAACAGCCAGAATGGTTAGATCGTAGAAGGGATGGGCTTCATAGTCGATGGGCCCGTTCACATACAGTGCGTTGCCGTCGATGTAGAACGGCCCGGTGTTACCGCCCAGGAGCGTCAGCCGCCAGCTGGTGTCGCTGGTATCCGGGTCGGTGACGCTGATACCGCTGACAAAGCCGCCGGCCGTGGCATTCTCGAAAACAGTCGGGGTCCACAAGTTGATATCAGTGGGGGACTCGTTCATGTCTACCACCCAGATGCCGAGCAGCGACTCGATCAAACTGTTGTAGGCTGTCAGCCCTTCGACGCGAACCTGGTAGAACCACTGCTGGTTGAAATCGAAACTCTGGGTGGAATACAGGTGATTCCCGGCCAGGTAGAACGCGCCTCCGGCGTTGTCGCTCAGCCAGTAGGTGATGGATCCACCGGCGTCAACAGCCGGATTCAGAAACAGGTCGCCGACGAATCCTGGTGGCGAATTCTCGAGCACCCAGTCGCTGCCGAGCTGGATCGGATATTGACCTTCATCCTTGTTGACGATCTTGATCTGGACCGGCTCGTAATAGGTCTCGCCTGTATCCAGGATGGCGGTGAATTGGACCGTATAGCCGCGATCGAGAGTTCCATTGTTCAGCGAGGGCGCGGTTTCGTAGTCGAGCATCTGGTTCTGGATGACGTGCGTGCCGTCGAACGAGAACTTTCCGTTCTGATCGTTGAAATACAGCGACGCCGTGTGCCCTGCGGGTATTCCTATCATCGACACGGCGAACACGGGATTGCCGGCGCTGGTAGTTTCAGCGACCCATGCATCGGAGTAGGCGATATCGAGCGACCTGGGTTCGAATACGTCGGCGAGCCCGACGTTGATGGTCTTGTCGAAGCTCAGCCCGCCGCTGTCGGTAACACGCACCACGACGTCATAGGAAGACGCGTAGTCGTACGTGTATTGGAACGTAAAGCCTCCGACCCCGTCGGGTATAGCGGCTACGTACGTGGCGACTACCTGCGCTTGCGGTTCAAAATCCAGCGCGCCGTTCACCACCAGGGCGTTGTCGACAATCTTGAATCGTCCGCCGGCATCGTCGACCAGCGAGTAGGTGAACAGATCGAATTGCTCGGGGTCCGTTGCAAAAAGGCTTCCAATAACCGTTCCGGGCTGGGCGTTCTCGACCAGCAGGTGATTACCGAAGATGTAGGGCTGAAGCTGGATGTCGGTCGGTGCCTCGTTGAGATTGGCGGCTCCGATCTGGAACTGTTTGTCGAAAAAGGCGCCGAATTCGTCGGTCGCCCGAACCATCACGGTGTAGAGAGGCGGCCCCGCTTCCCAATCGATGGCGCCGTTCACGACCAATTGGTTACCGTCGAGCCGGAATTTGCCGCCGGCCGAGTCGAGCAGCGACAGAGTGACCACAGCGCCATTGTCGCGATCGATTCCCGTGAGCGTGCCGATGGACGTGTCGATTGGGGTGTTTTCCGCAATCCGGCATTGCACGTCGCCGGCAATATCGCCGGGCGCGTCATTGGTGCCACTCACGTTGACAGTAATGGTTCGCGTATCCGTTGCGCCAAACTGATCGGCCACCTGCACATTGAACGTGTCCGTGACCGTCTGGCCCTGGGCCAGGGCCTGCACATTGGCCTGGGAGTTGGCCAGCCCGTAACTCCACCCACCGCCCGGGGTGAGGGCCAGTGCGCCGTAGGTGCCGTTGATGAAGGCGTCCGAGGTCTGCGGCGCATAGGCGACAAAGCCGGCGCGTGTCCAGACTTCATCGTCGCTGGTGTCGCCCGGGGTTTCGGTGCCAAAGATTCTGGCCACAGCGGTCAACGACTGTGTCGAGACGATCGTCGTGCCTGAGAGAAGATCGAATGAAGCGCTGAGGGCGCCCACATTGGCGACCTGATGTGTGAGTCGAAGCTGAATCTGATCCACTCCGGTTGGAACGGTCAGGGGTACGCTCTGCAATAGGTTGTACTGGTTGGCAACGTAATCCACTTCGACCAGCGCCACACGTACCACGCCATCCAGTCCGCGGCGGACCACCAGATCGATGACATCATCGCCGGCCTGGTCGGGGGGAGTGCCGGTTCCTCCCACGAGCCGGTCAGAGAGACGAATCCCGTATGCCTCACGCCGGTCGCCGGGAAGGCTCAGGTCAAAGCGTCCCAGTACCGTGAAGTCGTCGTCGTTCTTGAGTCCGGAGGCGAAGTTGGTGGGATCGATATTGGTGTTGAGAATGGCGCCCTGGCCGACGAACGGGTCAGGTGTGCCCACGCCGATGATCGCCGTGCTGCCGCTCGCATCCATGGCGGCGCGCCCGCCCGTTTCACCAAAGGTACCCGTGACAAAGTAACTGGTCGGCGTCGTCGGGTTAAAGTTGGGGGCCGAAGGCGGTGGTCCACCGCTGCTGAATGGATCGGTATAAAAATTCCCGCCGTTCTTGACAACGTTGAAATTGTCGATGGCGGCATGGTAGTTGGCGGCGTGCGTGGCACTGCCGCCGGGGAGTGACCAGGTGAGAATGGCGCCATGGTCCGGGTCCGGCGCGCTCAGCTGGCCGCTGGCACTCGTGGTCACGTCTTCTTTTACTGAAGCCGTCGTCGCTGTTACGCCGATGACCGGCTTGTCGTTGCTGCCGGCAATGGCAATCGAGAGCGTGGTTGTGGCGGTCGCGTCCGAACTGTCACGGACCGTATAGCTGAAAAGGTCGGTCGTTGCTTCGCTTCGCGCCAGCGCGTTGCTGTCTGGATCGCCATCATTCAACACGTAATTCCAGGTACCGTCGGCGGCGAGCGCCAGGGTCCCGTATGTGCCTGTTATGGTGGTGCCGACGCCGCCGGCGATCACCCCCGTTGCAGCTCCGGCCTGCACGCCGCTCACCGCAAGGGTGTCACCCGGATCGATATCGTTGGTCAGCACATTGCCGCTGGCCAGCGGATCACCCGCAGTCACACCGCTTTCACTGACCGTATCGAGCGCATTGGTATCGGCAATGGCAATAGGTGAAACGTTGGCGACATCCGTCGTGCCGGTAATCGTGATCGTCGCCGTGCGATGCGTGCTCCCGCCAAAAAGATCAACCAATTCGTAACCGATATGCAGGGTGACGCTCTCCCCGTCATTCAAGGCGTCATAGGCGGGATCGGCCGGATCGACATTGAGGTATCGACCAGTCAAAGTCACGCCGGGCGGCAGCGGGTCGGTGGCCCCCACCGAGACAACGTCGCCGTTGTCGACGTCGCTCACCCTGTCCAGAAGGTCGTAGGCGATTGCGTAGCTGCCCTCGGCCTGCGTCGCGTCCACCTCCGGCCCGTAGCCGTAGGGATTGTCGTTCTGTCCCTGAATCGTGACATTCACCCAACCGTGTTCGGCGGCATACGCACCGTATTCGTCCTGGATGTCGTAGGCGATCGTGAACACCCTCTCTTGGCCGGCAGCAAGCCACTGCCATTCCGCCACGCCGGGGTCCAGCGTGAGCAGATCGCCCGTGACTGACACACCCGGCCAGCCGGAATTGATGTTGACCGCGTGCAGCACGGCGTTGTGATCCGGGTCGGAGGCACCCAGCAACAGGTTCACCGTCACCGGCGCATCGTCCTCACGGACCGTCAGGTCGATCGGTGCTCCCGCCACCGGCACATCGTTGGTGCCGGTGATCGTCGCCGTCGCCGTGCGGTGGGTGCTGCCACCGAACAGGTCGACAAGCTCATAGCCAATCACGTGCGTGACGTGCTCGCCTTCGGCCATGCTGTTGTAAGCGGGGTCTGAAGGATCGACGTTGAGGTAACGACCACTCAAGGTCACGCCGGGCGGCAGCGGGTCGGTGGCCCCGACCGAGACCACGTCGCCGTTGTCGACGTCGCTCACCCTGTCCAGCAGGTCGTAGGCGATTGCGTAGCTGCCCTCGGCCTGCGTCGCGTCCACCTCCGGCCCGTAGCCATAGGGATTGTCATTCCGTCCCTGAATCGTGACATTCACCCAGCCGTGCTCGGCGGCATATGCGCCACGCTCATCCTGGATGTCGTACGGGATCGTGAACACCCTCTCTTGGCCGGCAGCAAGCCACTGCCATTCCGCCACGCCGGGGTCCAGCGTGAGCAGGTCGCCCGTGACCGACACACCCGGCCAGCCGGCGTTGATGTTGACCGCGTGCAGCACGGCGTTGTGATCCGGGTCGGAGGCACCCAGCAACAGGTTCACCGTCACAGGCGCATCGTCCTCATGGACCACCAGGTCGATCGGTGCTCCGGCCACCGGCACATCGTTGGCGCCATTCACCGTAATAATGACGGTCTGCGTGGCACTACCGCCCTGCCCGTCCGACACCGTGACGTTGAACGATTCGGTCGCAGATTCACCCTGGGCGAGCGCTTGGTATGCGACAGAACCGGAATCCAGCGTATAGCTCCACGAACCTCCTGCGCCAAGCGAGAATCCACCGAAGGCACCGCTCGCGCCTCCACCCCCTCCGCCTCCGCTTCCCCCACCATCGACCGACCAGACCAGTGTGCTGCCGCCATCTGCATCGGTGGCCGACAACTGGCCTGCGGCCGTGTCGCTTCCGACGGCGACACTGCCGATGGAAGTTCCGCCGGAAATCATTGGAGCATCATTGGTTCCGGTGATCGTCAGCCTGACCGTCGCGGTATCGGCGTCACCGTTTCTATCGGTGACGCGATAGGTGAACGAGTCAGTGGCCGTCTGGCCCGCGGCCAGCGATTCGAAGAACGTACCCGCAGTGTAACTGTAGGTCCCGTTCGCGTTCAGGACCAGCGTCCCGTGCGCGGTTCCGGACACCAGCGCAACGGACTGCACACCGTCCGGCACTGAATCATTGGACAGCACATTGCCGGTGAAACTTCCTCCCTCTGCGAGCGCCGCAGTGTCATCGCGTGCATCGACCGGTGAGTTCGTTCCACGCGGATCGACGAGCACGCCGTCAACCATGACTTCGAGTCGCTCGAATCTTTCCGCCTCGAGCCTGAATGCGGTGAAGTGAAACTCGCCGGCGATGGATTGCCCGGACGGATTGACGTGCGCCGCGATGAAGCCCAGGTAGGCTGCGACGTCGGAGCGAACATCCGCGCGCGCCCACTCGGCCGTCGTGAACATCAGGCGAAGGGTATCGATGCCCGCGCCGCCGTCGTATTCATCGCAGGCGCCGGTATTCTCGGCCATGCGATAGATGGCCACGTCGTTACCGCTGCCGCCATCCACCGTATCGCTGCCGGATCCACCATCGAGCGTGTCGTTCCCGGAGTCCCCGAGAAGCGTGTCATTGCCAGCGCCACCACGCAACGTGTCGTCGCCACTTCCACCGCTGAGCCGGTCGTTCCCGCTGCCGCCGGCAATCAGGTCACTGCCGGCGCCGCCGTTGATGTTGAGGCCGCGTGATCGTTCCGACTCGGTTTCCTCATGTTCTGAGTCCCGATAAGAGCGGCCATCATGGTCGGAACGAGTGGTGCTTACGCGTTTTGAGTCGCTCAAATTGCCTCCCGGTGATAGTTTTCCAGAAACGAAACTATGCGTTGGCAGGCAGACCCATCAATCCGGTGCATGCATCAATGTGCACACGGCCGCATGCCTTCCAAATTGGAAGACAAAATATCAAGGCGGAATCGTCGTGTAAATAGTGCGTCGGGGCTATATGCGCAAGCCAGGGCATCCGGCACGCACGGGTCAGTGGGTGGGAGATCGTGAGGAGTCAGGCTTTCCTCGATCGCTACCCTTTCCATCTTCAGACTGTATCGAAGCCGATACACAAACTACCCGGAAGCCCGCTCCAGGAGCGGACTTCATAAACTAATTCTTTATGAATTGATTCAGGCTAGTTCTGTTTCCGTGTGGCCTGGAGAGGCTGTGGAGCCTGTCCTTCGGCCGGGGGCAGGGGCAGCTGGCCTTCCATCACCACCGGCGCGGCCGGGACTTTCACGGGGGTCGGGGTCGTCGCCGCTTCCTGGCGTGCCGCCTGCGCACGTCCTTCCTGTCGTCGCTCCAGAGGCCAGGCCGTGTCGTCGATGATTTTTCCCATGCGCATGACCTGCACGCGTGGTCCGCGGGAGGGTTCGCCCTCCTTGTACCAGGGGGGCGGCGAGTTCTTGATCGTGACGTTTCCCTCGGCATTCTTCCAGGAATACAGCTGTGCCTGGGCGGCCGGCGCGAGCAGCGTTGAAGCAACAAGGAGCAGGCCGGCGAACGTGGCGTGATTGGAGGCGGCTGATCAGGGGCATCGTTGGAGCAGCTGAGGTGTTTGCGGGAGGATACCGGAAAAGCCGATCGCCCCATGCTCCGCTGCGCGGCCGCTTACTGGAAGTCCCGGCTTGCGGTTGTCAGTCGCCCCAGCAGCGGGCTGTCGTCCACGAGGCGGCGCGCAATCAGGTGCGCAACCTCGCCCTCGCGCTCGAGGGTGCCGTGCACCGTCATGAGGTTCGCGCCGAGCAGTTCGCGGCGCTGTTTCTCGACCAGCGCCGGCCAGACGATCACATTGATCCAGCCGGTTTCGTCCTCCAGCGTGACAAACACCGTGCCCGAGGCGGTGCCGGGCCGCTGGCGGCCGGTGACGATCCCGCTGACCTTCGCGGCGCGTCCGTGCGGCAGTCCGAGGAGCGCCTTGGCCGTGATCGAGCGCATGCGCACGAGGTGCGGACGCAGCAGCGCAAGCGGGTGGCGGCCGAGCGTCAGGCCGAGGCTTGCGTAATCCTGGACGAGGTCCTCGCCTTCGGTGGGCGGACGCAGCGCCGGTGCGTCATCCCGGGCGGTCGCGCCGTGCAGCAATGGGGTTTGCATCGCAATCCCGGCAACCTGCCACTGCGCCTGGTGGCGGTTCCCGGCGAGCAGCCGGAGCGCACCGGCCCGGGCAAGTGCATCGAGGTCGCGACGATCGAGGCCGGCGCGCTGCGCCATGTCGTCCACGCTTGCCAGCGGCGCAGCCTGTCTCGCTGCCACGAGGCGCGCGGCGCCTGCGGCCGACAGTCCGCCGACCAGGCGCAGGCCGAGCCGGACTTCGGGCGCCTCTGGTGCGCCCTCCAGCGTGCAATCGTGCCCGCTCAGAACGACGTCGGCCGGATGCACTTTCACTGCGGGACGCGCCGCGTTCGCGCGGCGCGCGTCCTGCACGAGCTGGTAGACACACACCCACACCCACACCCATGCATACCGACACCCATGCACGCACGAGCTCATGCGCACCTGTGGGTGAAGCCCGAGAGGTCTTGCAGCGCCACCTCAGCGGCCGACGAGAGCAGCTGTCGGTTGTTGTACCGCAGGCAGGCGGCCGAGTGGAGCAGTACAGCCAGGCCCTGCGGCGTGAACCCCGGTTCGGAGGCCGGCACGGGCGGAGCGGCGCGCTGACTGGACGAGGCCGAGGCGGAGGATGAGGTTGAGGCGGGGGTGGGTTCGTCGAGGGAAGTGAGGGAGCTGGCGGGGCTGGAGGGTGGTGGGGTGCTGGGGGTTGATGCGGGAGGAGGGTCTTCGGAGGGGGAGGAGGAGGAGGAGGGGCCGTCCTGAGGGGCGAGGCTGCCGGTGGGTCGCTTGACGAGGAGCTGGTTCTGGAGGAGGAGGTGCGCTCGGTAGCCGAGGCGGTCGAGGGTCGAGGTTGAGGGCTGGGCTCCGAGCTGGACGGCCGCGTGGAGGAGCGTGGAGATGTCTCGGGCGGAGAAGAGGAGGGCGCTGTTGCTCATGGCCGCGCAGAGGGCGGCGAGGAGGTCCGGGGAGGCCGGGACGGAGAGCTGGGAGAGGGACATGGCCGTAGCGGAAGCACTCCGGCGAGGGGCTTCATCCTCGGGAGGTGCGTGTGCAGCAGCTGCAGCAGCGGGGCAAAGTGCTGGCTGGCGACGGCGGCCGCGCGCTCCTCGTTGCGTGCCGCGGCGGCCTTGACTAGGGCGTTGACTCGCACTGCTGCCTGCACGGCGCGCTTGGCGCTCATGCCGGGTCCCTCGTCCAAGACGACCTTCAGCACGTCCTGCCAGTGCATGCATGCGCGGATCTCCTCGAACAGCAGCTCGTCGTGGTCCACTGGGGCGGATTCCGGAGCGCCAGCGGCTGCAGAGGCAGGGGCCGGGGCCCGGCGGCGGCTGAGTGCCTGTGCATGCGTCATGCACATGCACGCGAGCGGCCGAGAAAGGCGGCGGGCTCCTCGCGGGTGCCGCTGCTGAACTCAAAGGGGCTGGCTGCGGGCCTGAGCGGGGGGTGCAATCGGGCTCGACTGCGAAGCTCCTTGCGCGGGCCCGGCTGCAATCGGCCCTGCATGCCGCCTTTGATTCCCGGACGGGCACCGCGCTGGCACGCTGCGGAGCGCCATGCTGGAGCTGGTGCTGATCGTGGACGCGGGAGCGCAGGATCGACGCTGCATGCGGCCTGCTTCTACCTATCGCGTCGAGATACGAGCGATATGAGGCCGCGAGCACTTTCAGGAGGCGGCGGCGGCGCTGTGATGTGATTGAAACTAGCACCGGTGAGAGCTAAGACGGTAGTAGCAAGAATTGGGCGCAGTGGGGAGCAAATCGCTGACGCAAGAGGTCGCTCAAAGTGTGAATGCTCAGGGTGACAGCCTCCCCAAGCTCGCAGGGGCGCTGTAAATCGAGCTCAGGAGACCAATCCGCCATCCTACATCGCTACGGCAGCTCTATCAGTATCGGCAGCAAGAGCAGGAGCAGGAGCGGCTCTTCCGCAGGCGGAGAGCAGCCCTAGGAGGCGAGCAGAAAGCGATGGGCGGGGCGAGCAACTCCGCCGCTGGCGCAGCTGCGCAGGGCTGGGGCTGCCTGCGGCAGGCGGGGCCAGCAGCAGCAGCAGCACGCACCACCATCACCATGCAGCCGCGGGAGGACGCCAGCACCACGACCCGCTTCATGCACGACTCCCAGGCCAGGATAGAGGATGGCGACACTGTAGGCAAAGCGGAGAACGCCGTGAGGAACGTCTCCACGACGGTGCAGCCGTTCGCGGGCGCCCTCATCTCCGTGCTGATGATAGCCAAGCTCATCGAGGAGATTATGTTCATCCGCAAGCTCAGGAGGAGCTCGGCTCCATCAGGCAGCGTTCGCAGACGGCGCCGCGGGCGGCATGGAGCAGGGGACCAGCAGTAGCAACAGCAAGGCGCTCGGCAAGGGCGGCGCAGGGGCGCCAGCATGGACCTGCTCAGCATGGGCCTAGCCGCGCAGCCGGGCCCTCCAAGGGCGCCAGCGACAGCGGTGAGAAGCTGCGCAGCGCGCGCCTGCGCCACCCCATGCACGCATGCGCCCCATGCACCCCATGCACACGCTCACGCCCTCCATGCATGCACGCTCCTGCAGGCAACGTGACATGGGACAAGGTGGCCGGCCTGCACGAGGTCAAGATGCTCTTGCAGGAAGTCACAGTGCTGCCCAGCCTCCGTCCCAGATCTTTTCATGGGCATCCGACAGCCGCCGAGGGGCGTGCTGCTGTTCGGCCCGCCCGGCAGCGGGAAGACTCTGCTTGCAAGGGCGGTGGCCACAGAGAGCAGGTCCTCCTTCATCGCCATCACCGGTGAGAGCCTTGCTAGCACCACCATGCAGACGGCCATGAATGCATGCATGCATGCGCCCCATGCTGACATCCCCTCTCCTTGGCGACCGCAGGCTCCAACATCCTCTCGATGTGGTTCGGCCAGAGCGAGCAGAACGTGAAGCAG
Organism: uncultured beta proteobacterium; assembly: GCA_963844255.1. Classification (GTDB taxonomy): domain Bacteria; phylum Pseudomonadota; class Gammaproteobacteria; order Burkholderiales; family SG8-39; genus SZAS-79. The sequence goes on along the minus strand of CAWJNP010000014.1, from coordinate 855 downwards.
CTCTTCGACCGCGCGAGGAAGCAGCAGCCCTGCGTCATCTTCATAGACGAGGTGGACTCTCTGCTCGGAAGGCGGAGCGGCGCCGCCGGGCCCGGAGGCGGCGGAGGAGGGGGGACTCGATGCCTGACAAGAGAGTGACCAATGAGGTGAGGGAGGAAGGAGGAGGGAATGGCGGGTGCTGAGAGTGTGTGTGTGTGGTTCTGTGCGCATCGACGCTGTGTGCGAGAGGTTGCTGGATGGATGGAGAGCACGCGGCGTGCTCCTCTCCTCCTCTAGGTCTCTAGGGCAGAACTGAGTTCCTCTGTTTCCTCCTCGCACTTCTCGAATGCAGTTCCTCTCCTTTATCGACGGCATCCAGTCCGGCACCGACGACTGCCGCATCACCATCATGGCGGCGACCAACAACCCCTGGGACCTGGACGAGGCTGCACTCTCCAGGTTCTCCAGGAGGGTGTATGTGCCGCTGCCCGACAAGAACACCAGGTGGGGGAAGAGGGCGGCAGGGGGAGGGAGAGAGAGAGAGAGAGTCAGGCAGACAGGCAGGGAGAAGGGGAGAGAGAGAGAGAGAGGCGTGAGGTCCCTCCTGGCACCACTCTCTTCCGCCTCTCCCACCCCATTCCGCTCAGTTTCACCCCTCTCCGCATCCTTTCACCCCCCGATTATTTCCCTGGTTCTAAAGACCGTCCCCTGCGACCCCCACTTCTGCCCATTTCACCCCTTCCGCCCCCTCCACCCCTCTCCGCTCGTTTCCCGCTTCCCGCGCAGGGCCGTGATGGTCCGCCAGTCGCTCAAGACCGTCCCTTGCGACCTCGGGGACGAGCAGTACAGCCAGCTGGCGGAAAAAGTGGAGAAGTA
>CAWJNP010000013.1:0-23789 GCA_963844255.1 uncultured beta proteobacterium | reverse complement strand
TGGTTCCGGTTGGTCTTGCTAAAATGCTTGGAAATCATATAGTAAGCATATCACGGCGGAACTTTCCTCGAGTGCTTTCAACGTGAATCCCGAGGCGCTCACAGCCTGGCGAAAAACACGTCGCGAGCAACTGGTGGCCGACCGCCTGAGGCTGGATGCAGCGACGCTGCTCGCGTTTCGCAAGCGTTTGGACAGCCATCTCGAGCGAACGTTTCCGGGACTGGCAAAGGCGACCATCGCATTCTGCTGGCCGTTCAAAAACGAGTACGACCCACGACACCTGATGCATCGGTTGCGGATTCAGGGTGCGACGACCCTGCTGCCCGTCGTCGTCGCACCGCGCCAACCGCTGATTTTTCGCACCTGGGCGCCGGGCGACGTGCTGGCGAAGGGTGTCTACGACATACCCTATCCCGCAGCGGGCGACCCGGTGGTCCCCGACGTGGCCCTGGTACCGATGAATGGTTTCGACGAGGCCGGCTACCGTCTCGGTTATGGCGGCGGCTTCTTCGACCGCACGCTGGCCAGCCTGCGTGGCGCGGATGCGAAGCGCCCGGTTGCCATCGGCGTGACCTACGAGCTTGCGCGCATGGAGACCATCGAACCGCAGGCCTACGACATCCCGATGGACTACGTCGTCACCGAACGCGGCGTGCACGAACGGATCGACGGCCGCCTCGTGCTGCTCGATGCGCCGGCAGGAACCCGTCCGATCCCGGGCTACAGTTCACCGGCTTGCCTCGCGCACGAAATCGCGCCGGGCTATTTCGGCGGCGACGGGGAACCGCCCGCGCAGGTCTGATCCGTCAGCCGAGAAACAACCGGTAGGCCGGGTTGCGGCTTTCGTCCACGTAGGGATAGCCGAGCGCGGCAAGAAAGCGGCGGAACGCGGCCATTTCCTTTTTCGGCACCTGCATGCCGACCAGCACCCGGCCGTAGTCGGCGCCGTGGTTGCGGTAGTGGAACAGGCTGATGTTCCAGTCGGTGCGCATGTTGTCGAGGAACTTCATCAGCGCGCCCGGGCGTTCCGGAAACTCGAACCGGTAGAGCAGTTCGTTGCGTGCGAGCGCCGCGTGGCCCCCGACGAGGTGGCGTACATGCAGCTTGGCCATCTCGTTATCCGACAGGTCGAGCGTCTTCAGGCCGTGACGGCCGAGCGTGCGCACCAGCTTCGCGGTTTCCTCGGTGCCCTGCACCTGCACGCCGACGAACACATGGGCTTCCTTCGGGTCGGCAATGCGGTAGTTGAACTCGGTGATGCTGCGCGCGCCCAGCGTCGCGCAGAACCGCTTGAAGCTGCCGGGCTTCTCCGGAATCGTGACCGCGAGGATCGCTTCACGGTGTTCGCCGACTTCGGCACGCTCGGCGACAAAGCGCAGCCGGTCGAAGTTGGTGTTCGCGCCGCAGGCGATCGCCACCAGCGTCTCGCCGCGGATTCCGTTCTTTTCCGCATACGCCTTGGCCCCGGCCACCGACAGCGCCCCGGCGGGTTCGAGGATCGAGCGCGTGTCCTCGAACACATCCTTGATCGCAGCGCAGGTGGCGTCGGTATCGACGGTGATCATCTCGTCGACGTACATGCGCGCGAGGCGGAACGTCTCTTCGCCCACGCGCTTCACCGCAACGCCGTCGGCAAACAGTCCGACATGGGAGAGGGTCACGCGCTTGCCCGCGCGCAGCGAGCGCGTCATCGCATCCGAATCGACCGGCTCCACGCCGATGATCTTCACCTCCGGCCGCACGCGCTTCACATAGGCTGCGATCCCGGAGATCAGACCGCCGCCGCCGACCGCGACGAAGATCGCGTGGATCGGCTGCGGATGCTGGCGCAGGATCTCCATGCCGATCGTGCCCTGCCCGGCGATCACCTCCGGGATCGTCGTACGGATGGACGAAGTTCAGGTTGCGCTTCTTCTCCAGCTTCCTGCGCATGCTCATAGGCCGCGTCGTAGGAGTCGCCGATCAGGATCACCTCCGCGCCCCGTGCGGCCACCGCATCCACCTTGATGCGCGGCGTGGTCACCGGCATCACGATCACCGCGCGGCAACCGAGGCGTTGCGCCGCCAGCGCCACGCCCTGGGCATGGTTGCCCGCAGATGCGGCGATGACCCCGCGCCTGAGCGCAGACTTCGGCAGGGCCGACATCTTGTTGTAGGCGCCGCGCAGCTTGAAAGAAAATACCGACTGCATGTCCTCGCGCTTGAGCAGAACGCGATTCGAAATCCGTGCCGACAGGTTCGGCGCGAGTTCGAGCGGCGACTCGATCGCGACGTCGTAGACGCGCGCCGTGAGGATTTTTTGCAGATAATCGCGGGGCATTCGACACACCGGTACAAAATGGGGCGTCAAGGGTAACAAGAGCAGCGCACCGCAACAAGGAATCCCGTGCATGAACTGATTTCACCCGAGAGCGGCCTCGCAGGGCTGTTCGCCGCAAGCTTCATTGCATCGACCATCGTGCCGCTCTCGTCGGAGGCGGTGCTGTTCGGCTTTCTCAAGCTCTATCCCGGAGACATGGTTCCGGCGCTGCTGCTTGCCACGCTGGGCAATACGCTGGGCGGACTGACGACCTACGCGATCGGCCGGCTGCTGCCCGCGCGGGCGCAGAAGAAACTCGACCCGCGGGCACTCGAGCGGCTGCGGCGCTGGGGCAGTCCGCTCACGTTCTTCGCCTGGCTGCCGCTGGTGGGCGACGCCCTCTGCCTTGCCGCGGGGTGGCTGCGGCTGAACTGGATCTCAGCGACGCTGTACATGGCCGCCGGCCGGCTGATCCGCTACTGGGTAGTGGCGCAGGGCGCGCTGATGTGATCCAAGCTGATCCGGGTCGGCCCGCGCCGCCCTGCATCGGACGGCGCGGGCGTCCTGCCGCGCTCAGTTCGCCCGGATTCCCGCGCCCTGGATCACTTCGCTCCACTTCTTGCGATCGGCGGCAATGGTCGCCTTGAACTCCTCGGGCGTACCGGCAAGTATTTCCATGCCGTTGTCGGTCATCAGCTGCCTGAATTTCGGCTGGCGCGCGACGTTCGCAATCGCGCGGTTCCAGAAGCCGACCCATTCCGGCGACATGCCGGCGGGTCCGACAACGCCGAACCAGTTGCTGATCTTGAACTCCGGCAGCGTGGCACTGACCAGCGGCAGGTCCGGAAACAGCGGCGACTGCTTCACCGCCCCGAAGGCGATCGGCCGCAGGCCGCCGCCACGGATCTGGCCGAGGAATTCCGGCATGTTGCCGAACATCATGTTGGTCCGCCCGCCGACGATGTCGATGATCGCAGGCGCACCGCCCCGGTACGGCACGTGAAGCAGGTCCACGCCTGCCAGGCGCTTGAACAGTTCGCCGGACAGATGCTGCGACGTGCCGTTGCCCGCGGATGCATAGCTCAGCTTGCCGGGATTCTTCTTCGCGTAGTCGATGATCTCGGCCACGGTCTTGAACTGTCCGGTGCTGGTGACCACCAGGATGTTGTAGACGCCGGCAAGGTTGGAAATCGGCGTGAGGTCGCGATCGACGTCGATCGACAGTTTCTGCCCCGGCATGACCGGTGCCACGGTCATCACGCCCATCGGCGCGAGGAAGATCGTGTGTCCGTCGGGCGCGGCGCGGGCGGTTGCCTCGGCGGCGATGAAGCCGCTGGCCCCGGTGCGCTGTTCGACCAGAACCTTCTGTCCCACCACCGGTCCGACGGCTTCGGCCATCAGGCGGCCGAGCAGGTCGGATGTGCCGCCCGGGGGAAAGCCGTTGAGGAAGTGAACGTCACCCTTGAGCTGCTGGGCGCCTGCGGATGTTGCAAACACTGAAACGGTCGCGACGATGGCGGCAAGCAGACAGCGGTTAAGCATGTGATCTCTCCTCTTTGAGCGGCCTGAGGGTCGGGCCGCGGCGACAGATTCTACCGCTGTGCCGGCGCCTCAGGCCGCCTGAAGCCTGGCGACCGCCACCGCGAGCCACTTGACGCCCTCGCGGCCGAAATTGACCTGCACGCGCGCGTCGTTGCCCTGGCCCTCCGCATCGATGATCACGCCGCTGCCGAACTTCGGGTGCGCCACACTCTGGCCGACACGAAACCCGCCCGCCGAACTGTTGCCGCCGTGCGTGCTGCCGCCGAACGCCGGGGAGCGCGGCGTCTCCCGCCCGCCCGCGACCTGACCGCGCGCGCGGTTCCAGGTGCCGAAGGCGCTCGCCGCCTGCTGCTGCGCGCGACGCTCGGCAAGCCGCGGTGTCAGCCATTTCTGCAGGCCCTCGGGAATTTCGTCGAAGAAGCGCGAAGGCAGGTTGTAGCGCGTCTGGCCATGCAGCATGCGGGTCTGCGCAAACGACAGGTACAGGCGTTCGCGTGCACGCGTGATCGCGACATAGGCGAGCCGCCGTTCCTCTTCGAGGCCGTCGCGCGCCGACAGACTCTGCTCGTGCGGAAACAGGCCTTCCTCCAGCCCGGTAATGAACACCACCGAGAACTCCAGGCCCTTGGCCGAGTGCACGGTCATCATCTGCAGCGCGTCCTGGCCTTCGCCGGCCTGGTGTTCGCCGGCCTCCAGCGCCGCGTGCGCGAGGAACGCGGTCAGCGGCTCCACCACGGTCGGGTCCGTGGTTTCCCCCGTGGAAAGATCGACGATGGCCTCGTCCGCATCGAAGCCGGCGGCCGCGTTGACGAGTTCGCCGAGGTTCTCGATACGGTCCGTACCTTCGCGCTCGTTCTGGTAGTGCGCCACGAGCCCGCTTTTCGCCACCACGTGGTCGACCACCTCCGCGAGCGGCAGGCCGCGTGTCTCGCTGCGCAGGTCCTCGATCAGGGCGCGGAACGCGGCCAGTGCATTGCCCGCTTTTCCTCCGGCCAGTGCGCCGATCGAGGCGTACAGCGGCGTGTTCGCGGCGCGCGCCGCATCCTGCAGGTTTTCCATTGCGCGCGCACCGATGCCGCGCGGCGGAAAGTTGACGATCCGCAGGAACGCGTTGTCGTCCTCGGGATTTTCGACCAGACGCAGGTAGGCGAGCGCGTGCTTGATCTCGGCGCGCTCGAAAAACCGCAGACCGCCGTAGACGCGGTATGACACACCCGCGGCGAACAGCGCATGCTCCAGCACGCGCGACTGCGCGTTCGAGCGATAGAGGATCGCCATGTCCTGGTAGCGCGCACCATCGCGCGCGAGCGCCTGCACCTCCTCAACGATCCAGCGCGCCTCGTCGCCGTCCGACTCGCCCTCGAACACGCGCAGCGGCTCGCCCGAGCCGGCCGCGGTCCACAGGTTCTTGCCCAGGCGGTTCTCGTTGTTGGCGATCAGCGCGTTTGCCGCATCCAGAATGTTTCCGTGCGAGCGGTAGTTCTGCTCGAGCCGGATCACCTTGCTGACGCTGAAGTCGCGCTCGAAGTCGGCCATGTTGCCGACGTTCGCACCGCGGAACGCATAGATCGACTGGTCGTCGTCGCCGACGGCGAACATCGAGGTTTCCGCCCCGCAGAGCAGCTTCAGCCAGCGGTACTGCAGCTTGTTCGTGTCCTGGAATTCGTCGACCAGGATATGGCGGAAGCGCGCCGCATAGTGCGCGCGCAGCAGTTCGTTGCGGGAAAGCAACTCGAAACTGCGCAGCAGCAGTTCGGGGAAATCGACCACGCCTTCGCGCTGGCACTGCGCGTCGTAGGCCGCGTAGATCTCGATGAAGCGGCGTGTCAGGTCGTCCGGCGCCTGGGCCTCGCGAGGCACGCACGCCCTCTTCCTTTCTTGCGTTGATGAACCACTGCACTTCGCGCGGCGGGCAGCGGTCCTCGTCCACATTCATGCTCTTCACAAGCCGCTTCACCACGGCCAGCTGGTCGGCGGTATCGAGGATCTGGAACGTCTGCGGCAGGCCCGCATCGCGATGATGGATGCGCAGCATCCGGTTGCACAGGCCGTGAAACGTGCCGATCCACATGCCGCGTGGATTCACCGGCAGCATCGCGGAGAGTCGCGTGAGCATTTCGCGCGCCGCCTTGTTGGTGAAGGTCACCGCGAGCAGGCCGGCGGGCGAGACAAGGCCGTTCTGGATCAGCCAGGCGATGCGCGTGGTGAGCACGCGCGTCTTTCCGCTGCCGGCGCCGGCAAGGATCAGCGCATGCGCGCGGTCCGGAATCGTGACGGCGGCGAGCTGCTCGGGATTGAGGTGTTCTAGGTGGAGAGACAAGGCGGGCCGATTATAGACTGCGTCGCGTGCTGACCAACGCGCGCGCGCCGATCCGCCTCACATCGAAACCTTGATCTCCCCGATCCCCATATTCCTCTTGAGCTGGCCTGCGAGCGCCTCGGCCTCGGATTTGGAAGGCAGACTCACGATGCGCACTTCATAGACAAAGCCGTCCCCGGTTTTTACCGGATGGATCCTCGCCGCATAGCCGTGCGCGCGGACCTGGTCGTAGAGCGAGAGCGCACTCGCCTGTGCTTCGGCGGACAGCAGCGTAAGTTTCCATTTGCCGCCCGCACGTGCAGCGCCGCTTCCGGACGCGATCTCGGTTTCGCGCGCCCACTGCGCGAGCTTTTCGGCTTCCACGAACCCCACCGGTGCAGTCCTGCCCTGGTTGCGCTGATAGAACTGCCGCGGCTGGTCCATCAACACAGGCGCTTCGCCGGCCGCACCGACTTCGATTTTCCCCTCGATCAGACAAACGATCTGACGATCGTCACGATCCGACTTGCCCCACAGGTCCGTGCCGCGTATGCCGGCCGTGACCGACGCAACCGTGACACTGACGGCGCGCCTGCGATTCTTCATCAGCGCATCGGTGGTAAAGCGGAACGCACCTTCGAGTACGTTCAGGGCCGCCGTGAATACGCCGGCCTTGTCGAGCCGGATTTCATCGACACGCAAGGCGCCGTTCTCACCGAGCTTGACGCGGCTGCCTTCGGCCAGTTTCAGCAGGAGACGCGCGTTGGCTCCGGTGCGCACCTGTTCGCCGGGGCGCAATTCCATGCCCGGCGCCAACGGCACCCTGAGACCGGTGCCGCGCTCGACCCAGGCAGGCATCTGGACACCTTCGACCACTGCCGCCTCACTTGGCGCGGCGCAGACGGGGAGGATGCCGCCCAGCGCAAAACCGGCGGCAACCAAAAACAGGCAGGGTGTTCTCATGGCGCACCTCCATGGGTGGAATTGCGTTGCTTACAGACCCGACCCTCCGCGTGGGTCAGTTGGATTCGACTATAATTTCCAGTTCGCCGCTGATTTTTAGACCTTTTTCAGCTTCTTTCACTCCCCCCGCGCCCATCCATGCAAGAACGCTACACACCCCAGTCGGTAGAAAAAGATGCCCAATCCTATTGGGATGACTCCGGGGCGTTCCGCGTCACGGAGGACCCGGACCGGCCGAAATATTACTGTCTCTCGATGTTCCCCTACCCCTCGGGGAAGCTCCACATGGGGCACGTCCGCAACTATACCATCGGCGATGTGCTGACCCGCTACTACCGGATGCGCGGCTACAACGTGCTGCAGCCCATGGGCTGGGACGCGTTCGGCCTGCCGGCCGAGAACGCGGCGATCGCCAACAAGGTGCCGCCGGCGAAGTGGACCTACGACAACATCGCCTACATGAGCAGCCAGCTGAAGAGCCTGGGCTTCGCGATCGACTGGGCACGCGAACTCGCCACCTGCTCGCCGGACTACTACAAGTGGAACCAGTGGCTGTTCGTGCGCCTGTTCAAGAAGGGCCTCGCGTACAAGAAGACCGGGGTCGTGAACTGGGACCCGGTCGACAAGACCGTGCTGGCCAACGAGCAGGTGATCGACGGGCGCGGCTGGCGCACCGGCGCCGTGGTCGAGAAGCGCGAGATCCCGATGTATTTCCTGCGCATCTCCGCCTACGCCGAGGAACTGCTCTCGGCGCTGGATGGAATGAGCGGCTGGCCGGAACAGGTCAAGCTGATGCAGAAGAACTGGATCGGCAAGAGCGAAGGCGTGCGCTTCGGTTTTCCGTACGAGCTTGATGGCGAGCAGAAACGCCTGAATGTGTTCACCACGCGTGCCGACACCATCATGGGTGTCACGTTCTGCGCAGTCGCCGCAGAACACCCGCTCGCGGCCCACGCGGCGAAAGACAATCCGGCGCTCGCGACCTTCATCGAAGAATGCAAGCAGGGCGCGGTGATGGAGGCCGAGATGGCGCAGATGGAAAAGAAGGGCATGCCCACCGGCCTGTTCGGTCACCCACCCGCTTTCGGGCGAGCAGGTCCCGGTCTGGGTCGGCAACTACGTGCTCATGAGCTACGGCGACGGCGCGGTGATGGGCGTGCCGGCGCACGACGAGCGCGACTTCGAGTTCGCGCAGAAATACGGCCTGCCGATCAAGCCCGTGATCCGGCACGCGGAGGGTGACGCGGTGCCCGCGCCGTGGAAACCCGCGTACGCCGACTACGGCACCTGCATCAACTCGGGCAAATACGACGGTCTGGACTACGCGGCTGCGATCGATGCGATCGCCGCCGACCTGAAGGCGAAGGGCCTCGGCGACAAGCACGTGCAGTGGCGGCTGCGCGACTGGGGCATCTCGCGCCAGCGCTACTGGGGCTGCCCGATCCCGATCATCCACTGCGCGGACTGCGGCGACGTGCCGGTGCCCGACGAGGACCTGCCGGTGGTGCTGCCCGAGGACCTCGTGCCGGACGGCAGCGGCAACCCGCTCAACAAGCTGCCCTCGTTCTACGAATGCGCCTGCCCGTCCTGCGGCAAGCCTGCGCGGCGCGAGACCGACACCATGGACACCTTCGTCGATTCGTCCTGGTATTTCTCGCGCTACGCCTGCCCGGACAACGCGGACGCGATGGTCGACGACCGCGCGAAATACTGGATGCCGGTCGACCAGTACATCGGCGGCATCGAGCACGCGATCCTGCACCTGCTCTACTCGCGCTTCTTCGCGCGCGTGATGCGAGACGAAAGTCTGCTCGACGTGACCGAGCCCTTCACCAACCTGCTGACCCAGGGCATGGTGCTCGCGGAACTCTATTACCACGACACGCCCGAGGGCCGGCGCGAATGGATCAACCCGGCCGACGTGACGGTCGAGCGCGACGCCAAGGGCCGGACCACGGCGGCGAAGCGCGCCTCGGACGGCACGCCGGTGGTGGCCGCGGGCATCGGCACGATGTCCAAGTCCAAGAACAACGGCGTCGACCCGCAGGCCCTGATCGAGAAGTACGGCGCCGACACCGCGCGCTTTTTCATCATCTTCACCTCCCCGCCGACCCAGTCGCTCGAATGGTCCGACGAAGGCGTGGAAGGATCGTTCCGCTTCCTCAAGCGGGTCTGGGCTTACGCGGCGCAGTTCGGCAAGTCGGGCGTGGAAAAAGCAGCGCCTGCGCTGCAGAAGGCCACGCGCTTCGAGATCCATTCGGTCCTGAAGCAGGCCACCTACGACCTGGGCAAGCACCAGTTCAATACGGTGGCCTCGGCCGCAATGAAGATCCTGAACGCGCTCGAAAAACTGCAGGATCCGGCCAGCGACGTCGCGCGGGACGGCATGTCCATCCTCCTGCGCGTGCTCTCGCCGATCACGCCGCATATCTCGCACCACCTCTGGAAGGAGCTGGGTTTCGGCGCGGATGTGCTTGCGGCGCCCTGGCCCGAGGTCGACCCGGCCGCCCTCGAACAGGACGAGATCGAGTACGTGGTTCAGGTGGGCGGAAAGACCCGCGGCAGCCTGACGGCGCCCAAGGCCGCCGACCGGCCGGCGCTCGAGGCACTTGTCACGGCCAGCGCGCTCGTGCAAAAGTACATTTCGGGGCAGGCGATCCGCAAGATCGTGATCGTGCCCGGCCGCCTCATCAACGTCGTGGTGTGAACATGCGCGTCTGGCTCCTTGCACTGACCCTGTTTCTGTCGTCCTGCGGTTTCCAGCTGCGCGGCACGGTGAACCTGCCCTTCGACACGCTCTACATACCGAATGCGACCGGGGGCATCGCGCTCGACCTGAAGCGCTACATTCAGGCCGGTTCGCACACCCGGGTCGTTGACGATCCGAAACTGGCACAGGCGCAGCTGGAACTCTCGGGCGAAACCCGGTTGCGCAACATCCTGTCGCTGTCCGGCGCAGGCCGGGTGCGCGAACTGCAGCTGATCTACCGCGTCAGCATGCGCGTGCACGACGGCAAGGGCGCGGAGTTCCTTCCATCGTCCACCATTTCGGTCACCCGCGATCTCTCCTACAACGACACCGACGTGCTGTCGAAGGAAGTCGAGGAGGCCAACATCAACCGCGAGGTGCAGGCCGACCTCGTGCAGCAGATCTTGCGCCGCCTGTCGGGCGCCACGGCCGCAAAGCCCGTGGTGCAGTAGCGCCGGCGGCCATGCAACTGCGCGCCGAACAGCTCGAGGCGCACCTCAGGAATGCCGAGGGCCGCGCCGGCAAGGGGCTTGCCCCGCTCTATGTCGTCCACGGCGACGAGCCGCTGCTGGCCCTGGAAGCAGCCGACGCAATCCGCGCCGCCGCGCGCCGCCAGGGCTGCACCGAACGCGACCTGTTCGTTGCCGAGCGCGGCTTCGACTGGAGCGAGCTCTACCAGGCCGGCGCGAGCCGGTCCCTGTTCGGCGGCCGCAAGGTGGTCGAGTTGCGCCTGCCCACGGGCAAACCCGGCACCGAGGGCGGGAAGGCGATCGAGCGCTACTGCGCCGACCTCAATCCGGATTGCCTCACGTTGGTGAGCCTGCCGCGCCTGGACAAGAGCGGCCAGAATTCCGCCTGGTTCGGTGCACTGTCGAACGCAGGCGCCGTGGTCGATATCTGGAAGATCGAGCGCGCGCGGCTGCCCGAATGGATCGGTCAGCGACTCGCGCGCAACGGCCAGCGCTGTGCGCGGGAGGGGCTGGAATTTCTCGCCGACCGGGTCGAGGGCAACCTGCTGGCGGCGCACCAGGAGGTGCAGAAGCTCGCACTGCTGCTGCCCGCAGGCGAACTGTCGCTGGAGGACGTGCAGGCCGCCGTGTCGAACGTCGCACGCTACGACGTCCAGGCGCTGGCCGAGGCATTGCTCACGGGCGACCGGCTGCGTTACGTGCGCGTCCTCGAGGGACTGCGCGGCGAGGGCGAGGCGCCCACCTTCGTACTCTGGGCGCTGGCCGAGGAGCTGCGGGGGCTCGGGCGCATCCTGTCCGGAGTCTCCGCCGGCCGGCCGGTCGAGCAACTGTTCCGCGAGAATCGCGTCTGGCGCAACAAGGAGGCGGCGACGAAGGCCGCGCTGCGCCGCTGCACGCCGGCGTCGGTCGCCGCGTCGCTCTCGCATGCTGCGCGGATCGACCGCGTGATCAAGGGGCTCGCCAAGGGCAATGTCTGGGATGAGTTCCTCAAACTCGGACTAGAATCCGCCTGATGGAACCCACCCTGGACGTCAAATCCTACATGCGTGAGCTCGGACGCTCAGCGCGCATTGCCGCGCGCGCTGTCGCCCGGGCCGATACCGCGACCAAGAATGGCGCCTTGCGGGCCATTGCCGCCGAGCTGCGCGCGAAATCCGCCGAACTGGTCGCCGAAAACCGCCGCGACGTCAGGCGCGCAAAGGAAGAAGCGCGAGACAGCGCATTTGTCGACCGCCTCACCCTGACGGCGAAGAGCGTCGAGCAGATGGCTGCGGGCGTCGAGCAGGTCGCGGCGCTTGCCGGATCCGGTCGGCGAGATCAGCGAGATGCAGGTGCGCCCCAGCGGCATCGAGGTCGGCCGCATGCGCGTGCCGCTCGGCGTGATCGGCATCATCTATGAATCGCGGCCCAACGTTACCGTGGATGCGGCCGCCCTGTGCCTGAAGGCGGGCAACGCCTGCATCCTGCGCGGCGGCTCCGAGGCGATCCGGTCCAACCGCGCGATTGCCGCATGCATCCGTGCCGGGCTGGCTGCAGCCGGCCTGCCGCAAACCGCGGTGCAGGTGGTCGAGACCACCGATCGCGCTGCGGTCGGTGCGCTGATCACGATGCCCGAATACGTCGACATCATCGTGCCGCGCGGCGGCAAGGACCTGATCGCACGCCTGATGCGCGAATCGAAGATCCCGATGATCAAGCACCTCGACGGCGTCTGCCACGTCTACGTCGACGATGCAGCCGACCCCGCGATGGCGGTGAAGATCGCCGACAACGCCAAGACGCAGCGCTACGGCACCTGCAACACGCTCGAGACCCTGCTCGTCGCGGAAGGCATCGCGCCCCGGGTGCTGCCGGCGATTGCGGAGATCTATCGCGCCAAGGGCGTGGAGATGCGCGGCGACGAAGCCACGCGCAAGCTCGTGCCGGATGCCAAAGCAGCCGGGGAGGACGACTGGGGCGCGGAGTACCTCGCCCCCATCATCGCGATCCGCGTGGTCCGGGACCTCGACGAGGCCCTGGAACACATCGCGCGCTACGGCTCGCAGCACACCGATGCGATCATCACCGACCGACCGCGCGCGCGCCGACCGGTTCCTGCGCGAAGTCGACTCGGCCTCGGTCATGGTCAACGCCTCGACACGCTTTGCCGACGGATTCGAATTCGGACTGGGCGCCGAAATCGGCATCTCCACCGACAAGCTGCACGCGCGCGGCCCGGTCGGACTCGAAGGCCTTACTTCGCAGAAGTTCGTCGTTCTCGGCCACGGAGAAGTGCGCACTTGACCCGGGCCGGCGGCGCGGCGATCGGGATACTCGGCGGCTCATTCGATCCTGTACACAACGCGCACCTCGCGGTCGCGCGTGCGGCGCTGGAGCGCCTTTCGCTCGAGCACATCGTATGGATACCGGGCGGCACGCCGCCGCACCGTGCGGCGCCGCTGGCCAGCGCAGCGCAGCGCATTGCGATGCTCGGGCTCGCGACCGCCGGCGAGCCGCGCTACTCGATCGATACCCGCGAAACCGCCAAGGCCGCCCCGGGTTACACCGTGGAAACCCTCGAAGCGCTGCGCGCGGAGCTTGGCGCCAGGGCCGACCTCGTGCTGCTGATCGGGGCGGACCAGTACGCGCGGCTCGAAACCTGGCACCGCTGGCAGGACCTGTACGCGCTCGCACGCATTGCGGTGTTTGCGCGCCCCGGGCTCGATCTCACGCCTTCAGAACGGGTCACGATCGTGCCCATCGTTCCGCTGGACATCTCTTCTTCGGCAATCCGCGCACGCGTCGCCGCCGGCGATCCGCCGCGCGGATTGCTGCCCGACGCCGTTCTCGACTATATTGGCCGGGAAGGCCTCTACTCTTCACCGGAGCACCTGACCCGTTAATGGATATACGCAAAAAACAGCGCGCGGTGGTTGACGCGCTCGAGGACATCAAGGGTCGCGACATCGTCGTGTTCAATACCGAGCGGCTGTCGGCCTATTTCGAGCGCGTGATCATCGCGAGCGGGGATTCCACGCGCCAGGTCCGGGCGCTGGCCGACAACGTCGAGGAGGAACTCCGCAAGCTCGGCGCGAAAGTCCGCGGCGTCGAAGGCAGCGCCAGCGCGGAATGGGTTCTCGTCGACCTCGGCGACATCGTCGTCCACGTCATGCACCCGACCGCCCGCCTGCATTACAACCTCGAGGAAATCTGGGGCGGCAAGGCGGTGAAGATGAAGCGCGACGCCGAGCCCACGGCGCGGGTCGCGCCCAGGCCCAGCGACAAACCCGTCCCGGCAAAGACCAGGACCAAACCCAAGGCCACGGCCAAGGTCAAGGCAAAGGCCCGGGCGACCGCGAAAGCCAAGGCCAGCGGCAGGGCCACGGCACCGGTGCAACGGCGCAAGGCCCCCGCGAAGAAGAAGGCCGCAACCCGCAGGCGCTGAGCCGTGTCGCGGCTGCACATCGTCGCGGTCGGCAGCAGGCTGCCGGAATGGGCGAACGCGGCCTGCGACGAATACCTGAAGCGGCTGCCGCGCGGGTACGAAGCGCCGCTTGCCGAGGTGAAGGCCGAGCCGCGCACCTCGGGGAAAAGCACCGAACAATTGATGGCAGCCGAAGCGCAGCGCCTGCGCGCGGTGATTCCACGCGGTGCACGCCTCGTCGCGCTCGACGAGCGCGGCCAGGATCTGACCACGGCGAAGTTCGCCTCGCGCATGCGCACCTGGCTCGATTCCGGCGTGCCGACCGCGTTTCTGATCGGCGGGCCGGACGGACTCGACCCGGCGATCAAGGCAGACTGCGAATTGCTGCTGCGCCTGTCGAGCTTCACCCTGCCGCATGCACTGGCACGCGTTCTGTTTGCGGAACAGCTGTATCGCGCGGCATCGGTGCTCACCGGCCATCCGTATCATCGCGAGTGACGGGAAGAGGCTGCTAAACTCGGCCGCATTCCCATGATTACAAACCTCGACCGCAGCATTTACCTTGCTTCGCGCAGCCCGCGGCGGCGCGAACTGCTGGGCCAGATCGGGGTCAGGTTTCACCTGCTGCTGTTCCGGGACCTGCCTCAGGCAGACCCCGAGGTGAACGAGGACACCCTGCCGGGCGAGCCACCATACGACTACGTGGTGCGGGTCTGCCGCATCAAGGCGGAAGCCGGCTGGACCCGCATGCAGCAGCGCAGCCTGCCGCGCAGCCCCGTCCTGGCTGCCGACACGACCGTGGCCGTAGACGGCCGCATCCTCGCCAAGCCCGTCGATCGGCGCGAGGCGGCGGACATGCTGGCCGCCCTCTCGGGCCGCCGCCACGAAGTGCTCACCGCGGTTGCGCTGAAGTTCGACGAACGCGTCGAACTGGCGGTATCGCGCACCGAGGTCGAGTTCCGAGCCGTCTCGGGCGAAGAGATCCGCCAGTATCTGGCCACCAGCGAAGGCGACGACAAGGCCGGCGCCTATGCGATCCAGGGTCGCGCCGGCCAGTTCATCGTCGAGATCCGGGGCAGCTATTCCGGCGTCATGGGCCTGCCGCTGTATGAAACCGCCCAGCTGATTGAAAAATTCGGTGCCCTGCAGGATCGAAGGCTCCCGGGGGGGGCGTAGACCCCATCGCTCTTATGAACGAAGAAATCCTGATCAACGTCACACCCCAGGAAACCCGCGTCGCCGTCATGCAGAACGGCGTGGCGCAGGAACTGCTCGTCGAGCGCTCGGCCAGCCGGGGGCGCGTCGGCAACATCTACAAGGGGCGCGTCGCGCGCGTGCTGCCCGGCATGCAGTCGGCCTTCGTGGAAATAGGGCTCGAGCGCGCCGCATTCCTGCACGTGGCCGACATCTGGGAGCACCGGCCCAAGGAAGGCTGTACCACGCCGACCCGGCCGATCGAGAAGATCCTGGCCGAGGGCCAGCCCATCGTGGTGCAGGTGGTGAAGGATCCGATCGGCACCAAGGGTGCGCGACTCTCAACCCAGATATCGATCGCCGGACGGCTGCTCGTGTACCTGCCGCAGGACGCGCACATCGGCATCTCGCAGCGCATCGGCGACGAGGCGGGCCGCACCGCGCTGCGCGAGCGCCTGCAGCAGGTCATGCCGGCGGACGAAAAAGGCGGATTCATCGTGCGCACGATCGCAGAATCGGCCTCGGCCGATGAACTCTCGGCCGACATCCAGTACCTGCGCCACCTCTGGCGCGACCTGCGCGAGCGTTCGCTGTCGGCCAAACCCGCCGAGCTGATCTACGAGGACCTGTCGCTCGCGCAGCGCGTGCTGCGCGACATGGTGTCGGGGGACACCGGACGCGTCATGATCGATTCGCGCGAGAACTTCCAGAAGCTGACCGCGTTCGCCGAGACCTACACGCCGCAGGTGCGATCCAGGCTCGACCACTACACCGGCGAGCGGCCGCTGTTCGACCTGTACAACGTCGAGCACGAAATCGAGAAGGCGCTCGGTCGCCGGGTCGATCTCAAGTCGGGCGGCTACCTGATCATCGACCAGACCGAGGCGATGACCACGATCGACGTAAACACCGGCGGCTTCGTCGGCACGCGCAATTTCGACGACACGATCTTCAAGACCAACCTCGAGGCCGCACAGACGATTGCGCGGCAACTGCGCCTGCGCAACCTCGGCGGCATCATCGTGCTCGACTTCATCGACATGGACAACGAGGAGCACCGCAGGTCCGTGCTCGAGGAACTCAACCGCGCACTCGCGCGCGACCGCACGCGCATGACCGTCAGCGGATTCACCCAGCTCGGGCTGGTCGAGATGACCCGCAAGCGCACCCGGGAATCCCTCGCGCATGTGCTGTGCGAAGCCTGCCCGACCTGCGGCGGGCGCGGCGAGGTGAAGACCGCGCGCACCGTGTGCTACGAAATCCTGCGCGAGATCCTGCGCGAGGCGCGCGCCTTCAACGCGCGCGAGTACCGCGTGCTCGCCGGGCGTGCTGTCATCGACCTGTTCGAGGAAGAGGAATCGCAGTCACTTGCGATGCTCTCCGATTTCATCGGCAAGACCATCTCGATGCACGTGGAAAGCAGTTACACACAAGAGCAGTTCGACATCGTGCTGATGTAGAAAGGGAACCATGAACGACATCGTTTTCCAGTCCGCAAAAAAACTCGCCCGCCTGATCCGCACCCGCAAGCTGTCCGCGGTCGAAGTCATGAAGGCCCATATCGCGCAGATCGAGCGGGTCAACCCGAAGGTCAACGCGATCGTCACCTTTCTGCCTGAGCAGGCACTGAAGCAGGCGAAGAATCTCGATGCGCGGCTCGCGCGGGCGAAGACCGGCGCCGGGTTCGGTCCGCTCACGGGCCTGCCGATCGCCTACAAGGACCTGGTCTCGACCAAGGGCATCCGCACCACGCAGGGTTCGCCGATCTACAGGGACAACATCCCCGACCTGGACAGCGCACTGGTCGAGCGGCTTTCGGCGGCAGGCGCGATCACGCTGGGCAAGACCAATACGCCGGAATTCGGCGCGGGCTCGCAGACCTTCAACGCCGTGTTCGGCGCGACGAAAAACCCCTTCGACCTCACGAAGACCTGCGGCGGGTCCTCGGGCGGCGCCGGGGTGGCCGTCGCCTGCGGCATGCTGCCGTTCGCCGATGGCTCCGACCTCGCGGCGAGCCTGAGGAATCCGGGCAACTACTGCAACGTGGTGGGTTTCCGGCCGACGCCGGGTCGCGTGCCGAACTGGCCGAACGCCAATGCCTGGGATAACCAGGCGGTGCTCGGACCCATGGCGCGCTCGGTGGAAGATACCGCGTTCCTGTTTTCGGCCATGGCCGGCCCGGATTCGCGCGTGCCGATGTCCATCGTCGAACCGGGCACGCTCTTCGCGAAGTCGCTCAATCGGGACTTCAGGAAAGTCCGCGTGGCGTTCACGCGCGATTTCAACGGCCTGCCCATGGATCCGCGCGTGCTGCGGGTGATCGATGCGCAGAAGAAGGTGCTCCAGTCGCTGGGCTGCCAGGTCGAGGACGCCTGCCCGGATTTCAGCGGCGCCACGGAAGCGTTCGAGACCATCCGCGCGGTGTCGTTCGCGATGAAGTACGGGCCGCTCCTGAAAACCCACCGCAAGCAGCTCAAGGACACGGTGATCTGGAACATCGAACAAGGCCTCGCCGTGAGCGGAGAACAGTTCGGCCGCGCCGACGCGCTTCGCACCCAGCTTTTCCAGCGGCTGCGCGCCTTCCTCGAGAAAGTACGAATTCCTCGTCGGCCCGGTGAACCAGCTGCCGCCGTTCCCGGTGGACCTCGACTATCCGCGCGAGATCGCGGGGACGAAACTGCACAACTACCTCGACTGGATGAAGAGCTGCTACTACGTGACGATCACCAGCCACCCGGCAATTTCGGTGCCGGCGGGATTCACCGACGACCCGATGCCACTGCCCGTGGGGCTGCAGATCGTCGGCCGCTATCGGGATGACTTCGGCGTGCTGCAGCTGGCGCACGCCTTCGAGCAGGCGACGGGAGTGGCGAAGCAGCGGCCGTCGCTCGCTGCCTAGGAAACGAAGCCCTGCGGCGCGCTAGTGTGCCGCGCCCGAATAGTCCTGTGGAATGCGGCAGGTCGCGACGCGAATGCTGCGGTTAGGCGCCGGCGTATTGCGGCTTCTGCCCACAAAGCGCGGCACACCGTCGGTGATCACTGCGCCCACGGCCGCGATATCGCCATTCCTCAGCGAGTCGAGCGGATCGGACTTCGAGCCGCCGACGCAGGAGTCGATGATCACCACATCGGCGTCCTTGCCCTTGCGCAGGAACCCGCTGTTCCGTTTGTAGACCCGCGCGTTGTTGCCGGTGGCCGCCGCGATCGCCCACTCGACCGGCATTTTCGTCAGGCTCGCAAGGTGCGTGATCGTATACATCATGCCCAGCGGCATGATCCCCGAACCGGTGGGCGTGTCAAGTCGATGACGTTTATGTTTATGTACTCGTTGAGCATCTGCTCGACTGAACCTGATGGTCGAGTCTCACTGGCGCGCTGACTTGTTGTGGCTGATGTAAGTAGAGTAAGCCAGCAGCGCGACAGGATGTGTCGTAATCGGGAATTGTCTGGAAATACTATGGGCTGTTCTTCTCCTGCATCCAGACCGGCAGAGGGCGTGTTTTATTTGGAGACTGTGGCGAGGGCAGATGCGTTTTTCGGCAGCGTTCGCATAGTGCTTTTACCCATCCTCGATGTTCGCCTTCACTGTTGATCTTGCCAGGTGCGCCGCAGCATTCACAAATTTCCTGAGAGATGTTTTCGGCCTTGGTTACCATGCTGCGTATAGTTTCACTCAGCAGGCACCTCGAAGCCGAACTGCACACGCAGCGAGCCGAATTTCTGTTTGAGTATTCGAACAGAAGGCCACGCCTCGTCAGTTTCAGGAATGCCTTCAAGGTGCGCAGCCGATTCGATATCCGCGACCAGTCCGAACCAAGTCAAACCAGCCATCCCCGCACTCGAAACCCCGCTCCCCTCGATTCTCGGTATAGACGGGGATAGGCGTTGGAGCTTTACTGTGTTGTTAGGATTCATTGTGTGGCCCGGTTGAATTATAGAAGTGGTTGGATAACCAACCTGCAGAATATAGTCAGGGCTGCCGAGACATGGCATGCCGGTCGTCCGCTCCTCGAATATTTGCACATATATCTATCTCAACGCTCTCTGTGACTGACAACGTACATACCACGGTGCCATTTCTTGGCACAACATATCGTGGTTGCGGATGATAACAACAAAAACAATGAACCAAAAGAATCATCCAATACTGGATACCTATATTCCGAATTTGATACCAGTATCTTTAGTTTAACGGTCATACCAATATTGGGTTGGTTCAAATTATTACCGACCTTTGGTGGATGTGTCGTGACGGCTGCCAAATGTACATTATTACCAAATAACAATATGAATAATAATAAATTAATAGCACTGCCACCACATTACAAATGATTGTGGACTATACGACGGCACGTCCCGATACCGGGATTGTCCGGATTGGGGGAATGGATATGGAAGATTCAAGTTCCGGTCCAATACGATATGGAAATTATTACCGTGGAATCAGAATCGTCAACCAACTTGTCAAGTATATATACCCTACGTCGATCATGATTTTCGAATTGTACAAGATATTTCCGGGGATTACTTTGTCTATACCCGTCCGGTCATACCACGTCCACTGGATTTGGTCACGAAACGACCCGTAAAAGGAAATCATAGACATGAACGCAAATACAGCAACAGATTCACAGTTCGACACAATAATTATTACAAATGATATGGTTATCTTATAACTTTTATGTGTTCTTATTTTTCTCTGTCAAAAGTCATTCGCTTCATAGATCTAATATGAATCGGCTACAACGATGACACGATATATCCATGGACACCACCCAATATATGTTGATAGGCTTTCCCGGTACGTCGGGGTGCACCACCCACAATCATCGTTCCATCGGACGATACGGATACCGATTGTCCATATAAATCACCATCCTTTACACTGATCAAATCATTTTGATCAATACGTACCCATGTCACATTCGTAGTAGTACTAGAATTGTACAATTGGTACAGATAGATCCGTCCCGAAGTAAATGGTCGATCGTGCGACGATATATTCTTACCATTTGTCATGGTTTGGTACAAGATATTGTCACCGGGCGCACCCACAGCCAATACTGTGCCATCGGCACTAATGGCAATGTCAGAACCATAATGTTCGTACGGATTGCCCGTACCGATCAATTCGGGGCCGATGGGTAACCACATTGGTTGTGGTTGGACTCCCGATGGTTGATTCCCATGTGAAGTTGTGGTGGACAATTGATACACTTGTACGTGATTCGTATCACCATTTTTGGATGTGACGGCTAGTATATTCCCATCATAGGACAGTGCAACTTTCCCACCCCACATATCCAACGGTTTTTTACCCACAATCGGAGGTCCGATACGGACCCAACTCTTTGATGATTCATGATTCTGATAATCAAACACTTGTACCATACCCCGCCAGCCTTCACTCGCGACGGTACCGATCACTAACCGTGTCCCAGATTGATCCATGACAATGTTACCACCAAAACGTACATTTTGTATCTCACCAATCATATTCCATGCCTTCCCAGTCGATGCGTCCGTTTCTTGATAGATTCTAGTATAACTATTCGTATGCGTCGTACCGGATATTGCCACCATCGTTCCATCACAATTGGTGGCTAAATCGATACCAAATTGATACTGTTTCGAATTATTGTGTTGTTGCAGGTATGGGTCGGGATATTGACATGTTTCTTCCACGGAAATTGTTCGGTTTGTTTTTGTTACTATACACATATATATGTACACCACCATGTCCATCCGCAAAGAACAAACGCTGTCCATTATAGGATAATATCATACTTTGAAATAATATTTCCGTCGATGCATATCCTTGATGACGTTTCACATTGGTGACCGTTTGTTCGAATATCCATTGTCGTGTGGTCGGATGAAACCGCACAATATCAATGTGCGTCCCGAATGCCTTATCAAACCCCGCCACACCTTCATAACTAATTGCCATCATGGTCCCATCCGCCGATAGTATGACATTATTTCCATATCCAAAATGCTTGGAATATTGTCCTCCCTCTATATTCGCAATCCCATGTTTTTCGGATATGTGTTGTACCAATTCTTGTCCGTAGGAGCTCCACGACACGTTCGTTTCCAGAAAATTGAATGATGGTGAATTTTTTAGGCTGCAATCGGAATGGGTAGTATTGCTATTACTGGATGGTGACGATGATAGTGTTGGTGAAACAATAATTTTTGTTTCTGGTTCATAGTAATTTGGATCATTGTCATGATCAAATTGAAGAATCTTTGGTAGTTTTTTGTTGGCCTCGTCGTTCGAATCGTCTTCTACTTTATTCGAAAGGTCAATCACATCCGTTTCTTGAATATACCATAGTGCCGCTACAGTGATGCACATCACAAGGAGTGATGTTAAGAGACAACAAAGGCGCCGACGGTGTCGTCGTTGCGGACATGGCGTAGTTTGGAATGTGATTATGTCCATGTGATGATAATGGCGATGCGGATGTACATACTGCCAGACATGTCAATACTGTTCTTGGTGATTGCCGTGATTTCTTTTTTCGTGGTATAACATCATTAGGATGGTATATATAAGCAGCATCCATCGATCTGGGTGTGATGTTGGTATCGTGAAGCTCTGTGCGGAATGAAGTATGCCATCCCTCCCTCTTCCATATGAAAGGCTATGTTCTTGTTGTTGCCATTCCTATCTACCATATCATTGTTTGTATCGTGTAAGTTAACATCATACACACGCTTCATCTTTCGTATCGTATGTCGGAGTTAGTGTTCTGCAAGGATGGACACTGTAATTGGCTTGTACTTTCCCTTCAGTTTTGCGAAACGAGTACCGGTACCGGTATTTTAATTACGACCAAATCATCATCATTGGTGGTGATTGATGTTTCTGTGATTGTTGTGAATAATGTGAATGTATGAAGCGTGTATTCGTCGATTCGTGATTCGTGGTGAAATTGGTACTCGAGTACCGGTACGCTTCTATCAGGTTTTCGACATAGAAAACGGTCATTCGCTCAATTTGACAATCCCTATTTATTGAATGATCTCATACGAGGACGAGGAATTTCCAAAAGTGGTCAATACAACCACTATGTACTATGTATGTGTTTGGTCATGGCTGGCGAGAAACACTTTGCGTTCGGATTTAACTGCACAACCCGAAGCAACATTTTCACACTTCTTTTTAATGTTTTTACACCGAAGCAACACAAATAGAAAACTTGTCGCTGAAATTTGCATAATCATGAAGGTACATGTCAGCAATACATTGGATCGCTCGATGGAGCGGATTCGGCCACACGCAATGGATGTTTGTTTGGGACGTGGTAAGAGCTTTCGAAAAAATCCTGGAAACGTATTACTTCAAGGTAAGGAAGTACGGTAGCTACAATGTAGCCTGAAAACTACTCCTTTCTTTTCAATCCTTCGCATTGTCTCATCTTCGATACAATCGTCATCAATCTTGCTTATGTTGCAACACTCTTAGATCTCGTAAACGCGAATCGAATACGATACTTTGATTCTTGCAACACAACAAAAAGAGAGATCACAATGAATATATTGTCTTCGATTCAACAAACAGGGTCGATTTCTTCGATTCATGGACAACCAGTGGATAGTCATATCTGATGTAGAAGCTCGACAAAAGATTGCACATGCTATACAATATCGAATCCGTAATGATTTATCACAACCACTATCAGGCGTAGTTACATCCGACCCGCCGGAACCTACATCGTCGACCAGCGCTATTGTGCCAAAGGAATCAGAAAAGAAAACGTTGGAACTGAAAGAGGAACATCAACCTACTACAAAACATTTCCAACAACCGTTCCAATTACCGAATCCGATGACCACGAACCAAATGTGCTGTAGCGATGCGCTTTTCTAGCCAGTACACTACAGGTGAACAAGAACAAGAGCAGACATATCGCCATGAAAATGTACATCCAGAAAGCCAATTGGAGCAATTCGATGTACCACAACCATTGCAAGACTTCAATCCCTTGTACCTTCCGGCGACTTCCACAATACCAAGTGTTTCGGATGTTGCAATTGAGAATCGTACATTCTCTCCCGTTCCAGCGTTCACTGCACAACACCCTCACAATTCATTCACCCATGAGGGACAGCGCGCCGTTTCAGATTACATTCATTGTAAATCATACAAAAATTTCAGATCAATGAGACACAGCAACATCACTATCTTCATCGGAACAATATTTCGTCGCACACTATTCAAAATAGTTGCGTATCGACAAATCATGACCCATTTCCATCATCATCAATGAATCCGACGCTTCCTTTGATCCGTTACCATTGCAAAGACACATTCCTTCTCTAGTACCGACATCGGCGATAAAGTCTCACCACCGATATTTCTGGCATCGGAATCGAGTCTTACAATGGATACATTCAAAGAATCAGGGGATTCTACCGAAATGACCAAACAACTTGGGAATGAAGTCGTTCCATATCCCGATGCGTCTTCGTGTTGCTTATCTGCATTATCGAATCATCCATATCATCATGTGCGTCAGGGTTATGAAGCAACAACTGCGGAAAATATAATGCAGCAGCTGCAACAAATCGGGGCTATCCCCATGAATCACAATTTTATCAGCCATCCAAATCATCATGCAAAGGGCACTGACGTTGGTTGCTATAATTCGGCATTATCTTTGCTATCGACAGTGTCAAAGCATCAACAGGAAATATCTTCCGCAGAAAATGAAGTTCTGGAGCCAGGACTATGCTATATATCATCAAAGTCGGTAGACGATTTCACATCGACTCCAGTTCCACCCGTGGAGCCCATTGAAGTGTCCCCCAATATATACTATCAAATTTAAATTCGGTAGCAATACTGGGACGGTGAGGAA
>CAWJNP010000012.1:0-42207 GCA_963844255.1 uncultured beta proteobacterium | reverse complement strand
GAATAATAAAGTGATTGCAACATAACCAAACTCTCTATGTAGGTTTTTTGCTAAAAAAAAGTCATTGATTTGTGGTCAGTGACTTAAATTTATTTAACGATGATTTATGTTTGTATTTAAATATACTGCAATATATCTTCCCATGTGATTTTCGATACGCTACAAAACTAAATGAAACTCAAAGGAACAATATATTTCTTTATGCTCTTAGGGATTAATAGCAAAGCGCAAAATGGCGTAGCTAACTCTTGCTGTATAAACCCTAGAAAGGGGAGTAACGGCGCTTTGCACCGCCACCTCTCTCCTTCTGGTTGCAAAACTTTAAACTTTTTGGACAAAGTTTCTGCCCAGTGCAATTTCATACCCGCCGTTCTTTTCGGTCACTTCGACTTTCACGTTCGCGACCGATTCGCGGGCGCCGCTGTACATCGGACGCACCAGATATCCATTGAACAGATCATCGACCAGGCCGCCGAAAACATCGGCGCGCGGATCGAAACGAGAAATATTCGCCATAACGACTCTCCTTGTCAGTGTCAGTGCGGGGCAGCGCCCCATTCACTCAAGATTGGGCGTCGCTGGAATATTTCAAGCCCCCTCCGCAACGCCCCGGATGTCCTTACAGCACGTAACGCGCAAGGTCTTCATTCTTGGACAGCTCTGCCAGCCGTGCGTCGACATAGGCGGCGTCGATCAGGACCGACTGCGCCCCGCGGGTCCCCGCTTCGAACGAAATTTCCTCGAGCAGTTTCTCGAGCACGGTATACAGGCGCCGCGCACCGATGTTCTCCACCTGCTCGTTGACCGCGTAGGCGATCTCGGCCAGCCGCCGAATCGCCTCCGGCCGGAACTCGACCTTCACCTCCTCGGTTTCGAGCAGCGCCTCGTACTGGCGTGTGAGGCATGCGTCCGTCCCCGTCAGGATCTGTTCGAAATCCCCGACCGACAGGGAATCGAGCTCGACGCGAATGGGGAACCGCCCCTGCAGCTCGGGAATCAGGTCAGAGGGCTTGGCGAAATGGAACGCGCCACTCGCGATGAACAGGATGTGATCGGTCTTCACCATCCCGTACTTGGTCGATACCGTGGTGCCCTCGACCAGCGGCAGCAGGTCGCGCTGCACACCTTGTCGGGAGACGTCCGCCCCGCCGATCTCGGAGCGGCTTGCGATCTTGTCCATCTCGTCGAGGAACACGATGCCGTTCTGTTCGACGTTGCCCACCGCGCGCGCCTTGAGGTCCTCGTCGGACACCATGCGCGCAGCCTCCTCCTCGGTCGCGAGCTTCATCGCCTCGCTGATCTTCAGCTTGCGCGTCTTGCGGCGCGCATTGCCGAGATTCTGGAACATGCCCTGGATCTGGGTGGTGAGTTCCTCCATGCCCGGCGGCGCCATGATCTCCATGTTCGGCTGTGCCGCCGAGACTTCGATCTCGATTTCCTTGTCGTCGAGCTCCCCTTCGCGCAGCTTCTTGCGGAATTTCTGCCGCGTGGGATTATCGTCGGCAGCCGCCGGTTGCGCCGCAAAACCGACTTCCCTTGCCTGCGGCAGCAGGACATCCAGAATCCGCTCCTCCGCCGCGTCCTGCGCGCGGTCCTGCACGCGACGCATCGCCTGTTCCCGCGCGCTCCTTCAGGGAAATCTCCACCAGGTCCCGGATGATCGAATCCACATCGCGGCCGACGTAGCCGACCTCGGTGAACTTGGTCGCCTCGACCTTGATGAACGGCGCATCGGCCAGCCGCGCGAGCCTGCGCGCAATTTCGGTCTTGCCCACACCGGTCGGGCCGATCATGAGGATGTTCTTGGGCGTGATCTCCTGGCGCAACGGCATCGGCCACCTGCTGCCGGCGCCAGCGGTTGCGCAGCGCGATCGCGACCGCCCGCTTGGCCTTTGCCTGCCCGACAATGTGCTTGTCGAGTTCGGAGACGATCTCCTGCGGCGTCATCCCGCCGACGCCGCTCATTCCAGCACCTCGATCACCCGCTGGTGGTTCGTATAGATGCACAGGTCTGCGGCGATCGACAGCGCGCGCTCGACGACATCGCGCACCGGAAGCTCGGTATTTTCGAGCAGCGCACGCGCCGCCGCCTGCGCGTAAGGCCCGCCCGAGCCGATCGCGACCACACCGTGCTCGGGCTCGAGCACGTCGCCCTGGCCGGTGATCACGAGCGAATGGTCGCGATCGGCCACCGAGAGCATGGCCTCCAGCCTGCGCAACGCGCGATCGGTACGCCAGTCCTTGGCGAGTTCGACCGCGGAGCGCATCAAGTGCCCCTGGTGCTTCTCGAGCTTAGCCTCGAAGCGCTCGAACAGCGTGAACGCGTCTGCGGTGCCACCTGCGAACCCGGCCAGGATCTTGTCGTGAAACAGGCGGCGCACCTTGCGCGCTCCGCCCTTGATGACGATATTGCCGAGGGTGACCTGCCCATCGCCGCCAAGGGCAACTGCATTGCCCCGGCGTACCGAGAGGATGGTCGTGCCGTGAAACTGTTCCATGGGGATTCCGGGAAGTTAGTCCAGCGTAAGATGGGGCCACCGGCCCGTGAAATCAAGATCCCTTCGGCCCGCGGCCTCGACAGCACCGGTGGTATTTACCGAATCTTTAACTTTCATACGACAATATCGTTTACTGGAGCGGCTTCCAGGTCAGTTGATGTATCGATATCGATACACTCTCGGGGTAAAACACTCACTTCATCTTCATCCCGCCGTGGTGCATTTCCGTTCCCGCACCAGCGCCAGCGCCGAGCGACCCGACAGCCAGTTCGACCTTCACCTCCCCGGCCTTCTCGAACTTCAGCGTAACCGGGACCTTCTGGCCTTCCTTGAGCGGCGCCTTCAACTGCTGGAACATCAGGTGGTATCCGCCGGGCTGGAGCTCGACCTTGCCGTGCGCCGGCACGTCGATGCCCTTGACTTCACGCATGCGCATGATGTCCTTCTCCATCGCCATTTCATGCATTTCGGTCCTTGCCGCAACCGGGCTGGATGCGCCGATCAGGCGGTCGGGTGCGGCACCCTGATTCGTTACGGTGAGGAAACCGCCGCCAACTGTGGCGCCCGGTACGGTTGAGCGCGCCCAGGGTTTTTCGATATTGACCTGCGCGAAAGCGGGAAGTGCAAGGGAGGTGCCGAGCACAAGCGCGGCGACGGACGTGAACAAGGAACAGCGCATGAATGATCGCATTTGAATCTCCGGAAAGTTGAACGAACGCGCACGCTGCGGCACATGCCGCGACGGCAGGGAGGACGGCGAAATTCAGGCGCGCGGAGGCGCGCGGGTGGCGAGATCGGCCAGATGCGCTGCGGGGAGGACCGCACCGAGGTCAAGCAGCAAGGCTGAATCGGCAGGCCCCATGATCGGCGCCGCGATCGCGACAAGCGCGGACGCGCTGGCCGGCGCGCCAAACGCTGCACACAGCGGGCAATTCTTTCCGCCTGCCTGTCCAGGCGGTGCCGGCGCATCCGCAGGAAGAAACTTTGCCCCCTGCACGCTGCAAACCGGCTGACCGAGCACGACCCCGATCTGCATCGCACCGTGCCAGGCGCTCCCAACCAGCCACGCAAGCAGCGTCAGCGCAAGGAACGCGCGGGCACGGAAATCGCGAAGGACGGTGCGCTGCATGCGGGGATTCTACCTTCCGCGTACCGGCCGCGCGAGACGTGCCACGACGAGTCCGGAGAGCGCCATGGCACAGACGATCATCGGCCCCGAGGGCAGGTCGTACGCGGCCGACGCGACGAGCCCGGCCGCATAGCCGAGCACGCCGACACCATAGCCCCAGACAAGCCGCCGCCGCTTGACGTAGAAAGTCGCAAGCCCGGGAATCACCAGGGTCGAAAACACCAGGTACAGGCCGACCAGCTGCACCGACACGGTGACCGTGCAGGCGAACAGCACGTAGAAGCCAGCGCGGCCGATGCGTGCACCGAACCCGAACCAGACCCCGGCGACGATGGCATAGGCCAGCGCGACGAAAGGCAGCCTGGCGGGACTGACCCACAGGATCTGCCCGACCAGCAGGTCCTTCAAGTGCTCGCCGCCATGCGGGTTGCCGGCCAGCAGCAGGATCGCGGCGCTCGACGCGAGCACGAAGGTCACGCCGATGATGGCCTCCTGCACTTCCGGCCAGCGCCGCTCGGTGAAGGTCAGCATCAGCGCTGCGGCGAGCGCCGCCGACAGCGCTGCGACCTGCATCGCCGCGCCCTGTGGTTCCCAGCCGAAGCGATCCGCGAGGATGACCCCGAGACCGGCGATCTGCGCGATCGCAAGGTCGATGAACACGATCCCGCGGCCGATCACCTGCATGCCGAGCGGAACGTGGGTCGCGGTGACCAGCAGGCCCGCGATCATCGCGGGGATCAGCAGGCCGAAGGCCGCGGTGTCGATATTCATGCGCCTTCCTTCACTTCAGCGCTCCGGCAAGGCGAGCGATCGTGTCGTCGAACAGGCCGAACAGATCCTTCGCGCGATCGCTGCCGCCGATCGTGTAAGGCAGCATCACCGCGGGAATACCGGTGCGCTGCGAGAGAAACTCCGCCGCTTTCGGACTGTTGTAAGCCTCGTACACGATCACTTTCGCAGACTCGCGCTTCATGCGCTCGACCAGATCGGCCAGGTGCGAAGGCGTGGGCGGAATGCCCGGCCTGGGTTCCAGGCTGCCGACCTCGCGCATCCCCATCCACGCGATGAAATAGGAGAAGTCCTTGTGGTACACCACCAGCGGCACGCCCTTCAGCCGCGCGCCCTCGATCTCCCAGCGCGCGATCGCCGCCTGCCAGCGCGACTGGAACGACGCGAGGCCGGCCTTGTACGCCGCGGCGCCGGCAGGGTCGATCTGCGCCAGGCGTTCACCCAGCACGTCGGCCACCTTCGCGATATTGCGAGGGTCGAGATGGATATGCGGATTGCCGCCGGGGTGAATGTCCCCCAGCGCGCGGTCGATCACCTTCGGTATCTCGATCCTCGGCACAAATCGCGACGCCTCCAGATACCCGGGTGAGCCCGGCTGAACCTTCGAGTTTCCGGACTGGGTGAACAGGAGCGGCAACCAGCCGACCTCGAGTTCCGATCCCGTGCACACCACGAGGTCGGCCGAGCGGATTTTTGCGATCAGGCTCGGCCGCGCCTCGATGTGGTGCGGATCCTGGAGCGCAGTCGTCGCCGAATACACGCTGACGCGATCGCCGGCGATTTCCTTCGCGAGCGCGCCCCATTCCGGTTCGCAGACGAACACGTTGAGCGCGGCCAGCGCGGGCAGGGCCACGAGCATCGCGCCGGCAGCCACGGCAATTTTCAGAAGGCGTTTCATGGTGTTCACCTCAGAATCTGTGCGCACCGTGAGCCCCCAGGCTCATGATGTATTGGAGGAAGACCTGGTTGTCGGTCACGCCGGCGAGCGACCGGTCGCGCGCGAACTGCAGGCGCAGGCGGCTGAATTCGCTCGGACTCCAGTCGAGCATGAAGGTACTGCGGCTCGGGTTCCAGGCGCCGAGGATCGGAAAGTCCGCGGCCGACAGCGCGCCCGTGTTCACCAGGCCGAGGCTGGTCGTGCCGGCGCTCAATCGGTCATAGCGAACCCCGGCACGCCACATCGGCATGAACTGGTAAACGCCCTGCAGGTACCAGCCGGATTGTCTCGAGGCATAGCTTCCGGTCTGCGTGCCGCGCGAGGCGGCGGCAGTGTCGTAGGTCAACATGCCGTCTTCGCTGCGCCGGAAATACTCGCCCTGCAGCTTGAAATTGGTCTCGGTCTTGTTGCCGTTTGGCGCCCACTTCAACACCCCCGATAGCGCCCAGAGCCTGCTTCTGCCCGTGAAGCCGTTGGTCACGCCGGTGCCGGTGGAATCCGGATCGGCGTAGCTGCGATCCTGCGGTGACGTGCGCAGGTGGGACAGACCGACCTGCCATGCAGTGCTCGCACCGAGGTCGCCGCCCAGGTGTGCGAACAGATTGCCCGACCCGATGCCGTTCTTGCTGCGACCACCGTCCGGTCCGCCCGGAAACGCGCGCCCGCGGCCGAATTCCACACCCAGGTCCATGTAGAGATCGGTCGGTGCGACCCACTTGAACTGCACCCCGTCGTCGGCAAGCTGGTTGCCGAGGAACACCTTGTTCGCAAGCGGCGCGTCGACGAAATCCCAGGCGTGCGCATGGATTTCGTTCAGATAGCCTACGCTGGAAAAGAAACGACCCGCCTTGATGGAGAGACCGTTCGACAGCGCGGTAGTCTGCAGGGTTGCGTTCTCCACGCCGATCGAATTGTCCGGCGCCAGCGAAGTGATCAGCGTCCCGCGAAAATAATGATCGATGTTTGCCGTGAACGCCAGCTCGGACTCTCCGAGGCTGAGGCCGCGGTTTGGCGGCGCAACCTCGCCCCGGGTCGGCGCAAACCCGCCGATCCGATAGCTCGCCGGATCGCGCGATACGTTTCCGTAGGTGCCGTTCAATATCAGTGATATGCCCGGGTTGAACGCGCCTTCTCCCGATGGGCGGCTGCTCGCCTGCGGTGCCGCCTGGTTTGCAGTTGCCTCGGCTTGTCCTGCCGTTGCCTGCGCCTTGCCTGCAACCGCAGCGGCCTTGACGGTGGACTGCTCGGCGATCTGCAGGCGGCGCTCGAGCGCCTCGATGCGTCGCTCGTAATTCTCCTTGAGCAGGCGGACCTGCTCGCGTAACGCCTTCAGTTCATCGTCCGTTGCCGCACCTGCGGCGAGCGGATGAACGAGCGCCGCGACAGCCGAAACGACGGCAGACGCGACAAAACGTGACTTGTACATGGGGACTCTCCTCGATTCCATGGCGGCGTGCCGTGACTGCGGGGCACGCCATCTGGCCGACCGCACTCGAGCGGCCGGAGCACGGAACAGCTAGGAGAGGATCGGTGGAGCCCGCGAGCGGAACGCGAGGCGCGACGCGCGGCCGGGACGTTCGCCCGGGGAGGGGACGACGTTCTGGGAAAAGGTTTCCGGTGCGAACAGCGTGGCGGTGCCGACCGAGGTGCCGTCGAGCGCGTGCACGACGAGGCACTGTTCGGTCGAATGCTTGAGCGGCGAAGGCGCCTTGTCGCCGGAGGTGGCTGCGATCAGGTCCTGTTGCGCGTGCGACAGTGCATGCAGCTGCGCCGCGCCGCCCGACCAGGCGAGCACGAACGCGAGAAGAAGCTGCAGCAAGGCGGACCGTGTTCTCACACGAATATCATACGCCTTGCGCCGCCAATTACTTCGCGCCTGCCAGGCACTGGTCAAGCCCGGCGATGAAGAGGTCCTTGGGCAGCTTCTTGCCGATGAAAACCATCAGCGACGCCTTCTTCTCTCCCTTGGTCCAGGGTTTGCCCACGTCACCGCCCATCATCATGTGCACGCCCTGGAACACCACGCGGTTCGGGTTGCCCTTCATCCACAGCACGCCCTTGTAGCGCAGCAGGTCCGGGCCGTAGACCTGGATCATGCCGCCGAGAAACTGCTCCAGCTTCGCGCCGTCGAACGGCTTGTCCGTGCGGTAGACGAACGAATCGACTTCGTCATGGTGCTCATGAGCCGAATCGGTGAGGAAGTCGGGCTCGAGCTCAAGGATTGCGTTCAGGTTGAACCCGCGAATGTCGAGCACCTCGCCGATCGGCGCATTGCCGAAGTGCACCTTCTTGATCGGCGCGCGCGGGTTCATTTTGCGTATCCGGTCCGAAAGCGCAGTCACTTCTTCATCCGACACGAGATCGGTCTTCGACATCAGAATGCGGTCGGCAAAACCCACCTGCTCCTGCGCCTCGTGAAACTCGTCCAGCTGTCTGGGTCGCGTGCTTTGCGTCGACGACCGTGAGGATGGAATCGAGCAGGAAATTGTTGCCGATCTCCTCGTCGGTGAAGAAGGTCTGGGCCACCGGGCCGGGGTCGGCCATGCCGGTGGTCTCGATGATCACGCGGTCGAACTTGAGCGCACCGCTGTCGCGCTTTGCCTTCAGCGTCCCCAGGATGCGGATCAGGTCACCGCGCACCGTGCAGCAGATGCAGCCGTTGTTCATCTCGACGATCTGCTCGTCCGTGGTCTCGAGGATGTCGTTGTCGACGCCGATCTCGCCGAACTCGTTTTCGATCACGGCGATCCGGTGCCCGTGGTCTTCCTTCAGGATGCGGTTGAGCAGGGTCGTCTTGCCGCTGCCGAGAAAGCCGGTGAGGATGGTGACGGGAATCATATTGTCCTGCTGCATGACTGCTCCTGGGTCTGGCTCGAGGTCGGGGAATGCGCGTGAGAGGGCGGATTTTACTCCGCGGGCGAACCTGTAAGGAACCGGGCCCGCGTTTCGACGAAGCTGAAACTGCATATGGAGCAATCACATGAGGGATTCAAGTCCGTATTTGAAGGCGCGCCTCGGGCGGCGCGGCTTCCTTGCCGGCTCGTCCGCCGCGCTGGCTGCGGCAGGCGCCGGGTTGTGGCTTCCGCTCAGCGCCAGGGCCGAGGAAAGCAGCATCCACGACTTGCGCGGCGAGGTACTGGTCAATGGCAGGCGCATCGACAAGACCGCGGCAATCCGGGCCGGCGACACGGTGACCACCACCGCGACCGGCTACGTCGTCTTCGCGCTCGGAGAGGATGCCTTCATGTTGCGCGAACGCGGCGAGCTTCGCCTGGAGCCCAATCCGGAACAAAGCCGCCTCGTCACCGGGCTGCGCCTGCTCACGGGCGCCCTCGGTGCGGTATTCGGCCGCCGCCCGCGCGGAAAGGTGAACATCGTGGCAACGACGGTCACGGCGGGAATCCGCGGAACAGGCGTGTATCTAGAAACGCGCGGCGACGGCACCTATTTCTGCAGTTGCTTCGGGACGGTCGACCTGCACGCAAATGCCAACCCAGGCGACCGCGAGAGCATCACGGCCACCCGCCACAACAATCCGCGCCTGGTCCTCAACCAGGAAAGGGACGGACAACTGTTTGTTCCCGCGCCCTTCCAGACGCATACCGATGCCGAGATGGACATGCTGGAAAAATGCGTGGGCCGGCGTGCACCCTGGATCGCGAAGGGCTGACCCGCGGGATCCGGCGGCGAGCGCCCTCAGCCGCGGTAGACCAGCAGGCCTTTGAGGTAGTCACCTTCGGGAAACGCAAGCGCGACCGGATGGTCCGCCGCCGGTCCGAAGCGTTCGATGATGC
Source organism: uncultured beta proteobacterium (assembly GCA_963844255.1). GTDB lineage: Bacteria > Pseudomonadota > Gammaproteobacteria > Burkholderiales > SG8-39 > SZAS-79. The sequence continues at coordinate 33,060 of CAWJNP010000012.1, read as the reverse complement.
GCGCATCGGCGCCCGCATCGAGCGCCGCGCCGGCAACGATCTTCTGGAACAGATCCGGGGAAACGCCCCCGGAACACGAGAACGTGGCAAGCAAACCCCCAGGGGAAAGCATCTTCAGCGCAAGCAGATTGATGTCCTTGTAGGCACGCGAAGCGTTCTCCACCTGCGCGGCGGTCGGCGCAAATTTCGGCGGATCCAGAACGATCAGATCGAATTTCGTCCCGCGATTGCGCAGTTCGCGCAGGTGCAGGAAAACGTCGGCTTCCTTGAATACGAGGTTGCGCGAAGGCAGCGCATTTGCCGCAAGGTTCTTGCGCGCAGCCGCGATCGCCGTTTCCGAACTGTCGATCGCCGTCACCCGCTTCGCACCTCCGGCGAGCGAGGAGATCGCAAATCCACCCGTGTAGCAGAAGCAATCCAGAACCTCTCGGCCGGCCGAGAGTTCCCGCACCCGGAGCCTGTTGGCGCGCTGATCGAGGAAAAAGCCCGTCTTCTGTCCGGCCGCGATGTCGACGTGAAACACGAGGCCGTGTTCGCTGATGGCGCTGCGCGAGGCGTCCGCATTGCCGCGCACGAATCCGGCGCGTTCCGGCAGGCCTTCGAGCGTGCGCACCTCGGCATCCGAGCGCTCGAACACAGCTTCGCAATGCGTCAGTTCGACGAGCGCATCCAGAATATCCTCGCGCCAGCGCTCAGTGCCAGCCGACAGGAACTGCGCGACCAGCACATCCGCATAGCGGTCGACAATCAGGCCCGGCAAGCCGTCGGATTCACCGTGTATCAGCCGCATCGCATTGGTGTGACTCGCCAGCGGCAGGCGTGCACGCAGGTCCAGCGCCGCTTGCACCCGCGCGCGCAGGAATCCTGCGTCGATCGTTGCGCCCGCATCGAAGCTCCAGACCCGGCCGCGTATCTGCGACTCCGGGCTGTAGGCGGCAAGGCCGAGCGGTTGGCCTTCGAAACTGCGCACCAGCACCGTGTCCCCGCTCTGCGGATCACCGATGACTTTTTCGATCGCACCCGAGAACACCCAGGGATGACGGCGCTTGAGGGATTTTTCGCGCCCGGCCTTGAGGACCAGAACCGGCGGCGTGCTGCGCCCGTTCATACCAGACCCGTGAGGCCGGCCAGCGCCCCTGCCGCAATCAGCCAGAGCGGATGGAGTCTGGTGCGCCAGGAAATCAGCGCGGTCGCCACCGTGAAGCACAGCGCCACGAGATTGTTCATGTTCGCACTGGCAAGGATCGTGCCGCTCGCGGCGATCAGCCCGACCGTGATCGGCGCAAGGCCATTGTCGAAGACGTCACGCCATGTGATCGAGCCGGCGCCACGCCAGAGCAGCCGGTCGGCATAAAAAGTGAGCACGCTGGAAGGCAGGATCATGGCAAGGGTCGTGACGACTGCGCCGGCCGCCCCGGCGGATTGCCAACCGAACAAACTGACGACGAGCACGTTCGGCCCCGGGGAAGCCTGGGCCAGCGCATAGAGCTGGGCGAATTCCCGGTTGGTCATCCAACCGTGCACCTCGACCAGGCTGCGGTGCATCTCCGGCAGCACCGCACTCGCGCCACCGACCGAGAGCAGCGACAGCACGCCGAAATCTGCCGCAAGGATAACGAGGCGCTCGATCATTTTCTCACCCGCACGCCCATCCAGGCGACGCCCAGCGACAACGGCACGAGCGCCGAAAGAACGAGGACCAGTGGAAGCCGCAGCCAGGTCACTGCGGCAAAAGCCGCCACACCGAACAGCGCGCGCCACGAGCGCAGTCGCTTTGACGCCGCCATGCGCAGCGCAGTCCCCAGGACCAGTCCGGCCGCCACGCCCGAGACGCCGCGCAGCGCATTCGCCACCGCGGGCACGTCCCCGAAACGCGTATAGAGCGCGCTCAGCACGAGGACCAGGACGAAGGGCGCAAGCATCAGCCCGCTGATCGCCGCGACGGCGCCGCGCGCGCCGAAATGCCGGGAACCGATGCAGATCGACACGTTCACGATGTTCGGTCCGGGCAGGGCCTGGCAGCGCGCGACGATGTCGGTGAACTCGTCGATCGTGAGCCAGCGGTAGGTCTCGACCAGGGCGTGCCTCGCCACGGGCAGCACGCCGCCGAAACCCTGCAGGCCCAGTTTCATGAAGGCAAAGAAGAGTTCCGCGATGGAGCGCGGAGGAACGGTCGTCGCAGTGCTCATTTCTTGCGCGCGCGGGGATGCGCCGCGTCGTAGACCTTGGCGAGCGCCTGAAAATCGAGATGCGTGTAGATCTGCGTGGTCGAGATGCTCGCGTGGCCGAGCATCTCCTGCACGGCGCGCAGGTCCTGGGAGGACTGCAGCACGTGGCTCGCAAACGAATGGCGCAGGACGTGCGGGTGGACGCGTGCGCCCGCGCCCTGAGCTGCAGCCCATGCGTTCAGACGGACAGCGAGTGTCGACGCCGACATGCGGCCTCCACGCGCGCCGACGAAGAGCGCCTTCTCGGCCGGTCGCGCAATCTGCGCGCGCACCGCGAGCCAGGCTGCGAGCGCTTCCCGCGCCCTGGACCCCACCGGCACCGTGCGTGTCTTCGAGCCCTTGCCGGTCACCGTCACGAGACCTTCCCGCAGGTCCAGGCGCCCGTCGCCACAGTCGAGCGCGAGCAACTCCGCGCGGCGCAGGCCCGACGAATACATCAGCTCGAACATTGCGTGGTCGCGCACGAGTTCCACGGTCCCGCCCGGCACGGCTTCGAGCAGGTGCTGAGCTGCTTCGACTGAAAGCGCCTTGGGCAGGGTCCGCGGTGCTTTCGCCGCGCGCACACCCTGGCAGGGATTGACCACATAGTCCTTGTGGCGAACCAGCCAGTGATACAGGCCGCGCCAGGCCGAGAGCAGATTGGCCAGCGCGCGCGGGGAAAGGCCGCCTGCGTGCAGGCGCGCGACGAAGCGGCGTACCTGCGCGTTGTCGAGCGCGTCCAGCCTGACGCCGGCGAGCAGGTCCAGCAGCCGCTGGAGGCTGCGGGCGTAGTTGGACACGGACACCGGGGCGAGGTGACGCTGGTGCGAGAGTGAACGCAAGTACTCTTCGACCAGCGCAGCATCCGGGTGCGGTGCGTCCTTCGGAACCGTCGGCAATTCGGCGGTGCGGGTCGGTGTCACCCCGTCACCATGACCATGCGCTTACAAACGCGCAGCAAGCGCCGCGGCCGAAAGGTCACCGATGCGGCGCAGGTACAGGGTGCCCATCTCGGCATAGAAACGCTGCGGATCTTCGCTGCCCAGTGCGAGCAGCCCGAATGCCCTGGTCGCACCCAGCGGCACCAGCGCGATCGAACGCACGTGCTGCGCAGAATCCCGGAACCACGGCAGGAACACGTTGCCTTCGGCCGGCCCGCACAGCGGCCCGCCCATGGTATCGACCTGGGCGCGCTGCTCGTCGGTCACGGGCGTGCCCTCGAGCGTGCCGTCGAGCAGGGACTGGCCCCATACCCGGAGTGCCACATGTGGAACCGCGAAATCCTCGCCCAGATGGAAATAGAGCGCGTGAACGACCGCGGCAAAATTCTTCGCCCCGAGCAGCGCCGAGGACACCCTGTGCACCTTCTCGCTGATCGCGTCGTTTTCCTCGCCGAACTGGATGAGTTCGCTCAGCTTGCCTTCGAGAAGTTTCACCTTCTCGCGCAGGCCCAGTGTCTGCCGCTCGGAAAGCGGGATCGCGCGGCCGCCATACGGATGCGGGACGGTGATCGATTCGAGCAACTCGGGATTGCGCTCCAGGAGTTGGGCGAACAATTCGGCAAACCTTTCCGGATTGTCGTGCAGGTACTGCTCTACTTCGTCAGAGTTCAATGGATCCCTCGAATACGGAAATGGCCGGGCCTTTCATCCAGACCGGATTGTCGCTGCCCGCCCAAGCGATGGTCAATCGTCCGCCGCGTGTTTCGACCACAACCGGCGAATCGAGAACGCCCCGGGTGATGCCGGAAACCACGGCGGCGCAAGCGCCGGTGCCACAGGCAAGCGTCTCGCCCGCGCCCCGCTCGTAGACCCGCAGGCGGATTGAATGGCGATCGACGACCTGCATGTAGCCGGCGTTTACCCGCTTCGGAAACCGTGGATGCCGCTCGATGCCCGGCCCCTGGCTCGCGACCGGCGCGGAATCGACGTCGGGAACGATCTGGACGGCGTGCGGATTGCCCATCGACATTACAGCGACTTCGACCGCTGCACCATCGAGGTCGATGACCTGCACCAGACCCGGTGCGGCGGCCACGAACGGCACCTTTGCGTGCTCAAACACCGGCACGCCCATGTTGACCGTCACTTCGCCATCATCCTCCAGGCGCAGTTCGATCAGCCCGGAGAGCGTCTCGACGCGAATCACGCGTTTCTGCGTCAGGCCGCGCTGGTGCACGAACTTCACGAAGCAGCGCGCACCGTTGCCGCACTGCTCCACCTCGCCTCCGTCCGCGTTGAATATTCGATAACCGAAATCGGCGTCCGCGGCGACGGATTTCCCGACCACCAGGATCTGGTCGCAACCGACGCCGAAATGCCGGTCCGCGATCCTCTTCAACTGGGTTGCAGTCAGGTCGAACGGCTGCGCCGTTGCGTCAATCACGACGAAGTCATTGCCCGCGCCCTGCATCTTGGTAAATGTCTGCTTCATCCCAGCAGCTTGCGGTGTTCGACCGAGATGCAGCGGTCCATGACCACGGTCAGGCCGGCAACCTGTCCCCTGCGTGCCGCGACTTCGTCAACTACACCTTCCTGCAGCCAGACGGCGGGCAGATTCAGCGCAATGCATTCATCGATGATCCGGCCGGCTTCGGACGAATTGCGGAACACGTCGACGAGGTCGACTTTCCCCGGCACGTCTGCGAGCCGGGGATAGGCTTTCAAGCCCAGCACCTCGCTGATGGCGGGACGTACCGGGATCACCGTGTAGCCCAGATCGAGCAGGCGGCGCGCGATCCGGTGGCTTGGCCGATCCGGCCTCGGCGAGATGCCGACGACGGCAATCGTTTTCGCGTTTTGCAACAGGGACCGGATCGCATCCGGCGGGGGGTTCTGAAACATCGCGCAATTCTAGGCGTAAAACGACGCCTGGCCTTCGGGACGTGTCTTGAAGCGCTTGTGGACCCAGTAGTACTGCTCCGGCATTTTCAGTACGTACGCTTCAATCAGCGCGTTGATCCGGCGCGTGTCGGCCGTGACATCGTCGGAGGGGAAGTTCTCCAGTGCAGGCAGCACGGACACTTCGTAGCCGCCACCGCCCGGCAGCATCCGCGTCACGCAAGGCAGCACGCTCGCGCCGGTCAGTCTTGCGAGCCGCGACACCCCTGTGACGGTCGCGGCCGGCACTCCGAAGAACGGCACAAACACCGCGTCACGACGTCCAAAATCCAGGTCGGGCGCATAGTAGAAAGGCCTTCCGGAGCGTATTGACGCCAGCACCGCGCGTACTCCCGCCTGCCGTGGAATCGCCTCCGAAAGACCGAACCGCGTCCGGCCGCGCAACAGCAGGGCGTCGTAGACCGGGCTCTTCTGCCGGGCATACAGCCCGGCGATGGCGATTTCGCACCCCAGTCGCGTATACGCCGCGTCGATGCCGACGAAATGTGGCGCGGCGAGAATCACCGGCCGTCCCTCCAAGGCCTTGAGACGCTCCATGCCTTCGACGCGCACCAGTCGCATGATCCGTTCGCGCGGCGCCCACCAGAGCAGCGCATGTTCGACGAAACTGCGCATGAAAGCGCGAAAGTGCGCGCGCGCAAGTCGCTCCCGATCCTCGGCGTCCATGTCCGGGAAACACTTCTCAAGATTGATGCGCGTGACGCGGCGTCGCTCGGGGATCAGCCAGAATGCGGCGCGGCCGATGATATTTCCGACGGCCGCGAGGATGCCCAGCGGTAGCCAGTGCGACAACCACATGAGCGCAAAAACGAGCCGGCTCATTCGGGCTTGTCCGCCCCGGCGGGGACCTTGTAGCGGTTGTAGCCCCACAGATACTGCCCCGGACACTCCCGGATCAGATCCTCGATCGCACGGTTGAGTCGGCGCGTATGCGCTTCGCCGGGCAGGGGCTCGACCAGCGCGCGCAGCGATATCGTGTATCCGCGGCCCCGTGGAAGTCTTCTGGCAAAGGCGAGCAGGCACACGACGTCCTTGCGCGCAGCCAGCCTGGGCACCAAGGTCATCGTATAGGCCGGCCGGCCGAAGAATTCCGCCCATTCGCCCTCTCCTTCGCCGGGCACCTGATCCGGAAGGATTCCAATGGCTTCGTGGCGCCTGAGCGCGAGGAGCAGATCGCGCACACCATTGAGGTCCGCGGTGGCAAGCCGCACCCCCGGACGTTCGCGACCCTTGCGCATGAACGGTTCGAGCCACCCCAGCTTGGGCGCGCGGTACATGACTGTCATCGGAAACAGGAGGCCGCCGTACTGTGCGCTGATCTCGAAGCAGCCCAGATGGGGCGTGAGGAACACGACCCCGCGCCCGGCCGCCCTGGCTGCGTCGATGAGTTCGAGTCCGCTCACTTCGCGTACCAGTCCGGCGACTTCCTCGTGCGGACGCAACCACAGCGCGGGCAACTCGGTGAGCATGCGGCCTGCCGTTGCGATCGCCTCGCGCCGCACGCGCGTGTTTGAGCCATATCCTGCGGCCGCGAGGTTGTCGCGCAGATGCCTGCGATAGCGACGCGAGGTCGCATACATCAGCCACCCCAGCATGCTGCCGAGCGCCTGCGCGACGCCAAGGGGCAGCGCCGCCGCGAGGCGCATCAACATGCGCGCCATGCGATTACGCAACCCTCGGAAAAGCTTGGGGATTCAGGCAAGATTTGATATCCTTGCCGCCTCTTTTTCGGCTATTCTTTTCACTCTTTTCAGGCGGCGGCGACATGAGCGAATTTCTTTTTACATCCGAGTCGGTCTCAGAAGGTCACCCGGACAAGGTTGCAGACCAGATCTCGGACGCGGTTCTCGACGCGATTCTAGCCCAGGACCCGCGCTCACGCGTCGCGGCGGAAACGCTGGTCAAGGACAATCTCGTCGTGCTGGCCGGTGAAATCACCACCGGCGCAAAGCATATCGATTACCGCGAGATCGTACGCAACACGATCCGCCGCATCGGCTATAACGATGCGGCGATCGGCTTCGACGCCGACACCTGCACGGTGCTGATGGCCTACGGCGAGCAGTCCCAGCACATTGCGCAGGGCGTCAACGAAGGCAGCGGCCTGGATCTGGATCAGGGCGCAGGTGACCAGGGCCTGATGTTCGGCTACGCGTGCGACGAGACACCGCAACTCATGCCGCTGGCGATCAACCTTTCGCACCGCCTGGTGGAGCGACAGTCCGAAGTACGTCGCGACGGGCGTCTGGCGTGGCTGCGCCCGGATGCCAAGTCACAGGTGACGGTCAAGTACGTCGACGGCAGACCGGATTCGATCGACACCGTGGTCCTGTCCACCCAGCATGCACCCGGCCTCACGCACAAGCAGATCGAGGAAGCGGTCATCGAGCAGATCATCAAGCCGGTGCTGCCCAAGGAACTCATCAAAGGCAGGATCAACTTCCTCGTGAACCCGACCGGCGCGTTCGAGATCGGCGGACCCAAGGGCGATTGCGGCCTGACAGGCCGAAAGATCATCGTCGACACCTACGGCGGTTCGGCGCCGCACGGCGGCGGCGCGTTCTCGGGGAAGGATCCCTCCAAGGTGGATCGTTCGGCAGCCTATGCGGCGCGCTACGTGGCAAAGAACATCGTCGCCTCGGGCCTGGCCTCGAAGTGCCAGATCCAGGTGTCCTACGCGATTGGCGTGGCAAAGCCCACCAGCGTGATGGTCACGACCTTCGGCACCGGCAAGATTTCGGACGAAAAGCTGTCCGCGCTGGTGCTCGCGAATTTCGACCTGCGGCCCAAGGGCATCATCATGATGCTGGACCTCCTGCGCCCGATCTACGAGAAGACTGCGGCCTACGGCCACTTCGGCCGCGACGAGCCGGAATTCACCTGGGAAGCAACGGACAAGGCGCTGGCGCTGAAGGCTGCAGCGTAGATCGGAACAGGGGAATCGGAACAGGGGAACCCTTACGGCGGGTTCCCCCGTACCCCCTCCCCTACGCTAGGGGGGACTTCAGGGGGTAGTAACTAGCTCTTGCCGAACATTGCGTTCGGCAGGAACAGCACGATGTCCGGAAAGACGTAGAACAGCGCGATCACGGCAAGATCGGCCGCCACGAACGGCCACACGCCGCGGAACACATCCTGCAACGGGATGTCGGGGCGCACGCCGTTCACCACGTAACAGTTCAGCCCGACCGGCGGCGTGACCAGGCAGATCTCGACCAGCTTGACGATGACGATGCCGAACCAGATCGGGTCGTAGCCCAGCTTGATGATCGCCGGATACACCACCGGCAAGGTCAGCATCAGCATGCCGATGCCATCCAGGAACATGCCCAGCACGAAATAGATCGCGATGATGCAGAGGAAGATCGCGAGGCGAGGCACGTCCAGACTCACGACCCACTGCGCAAAGCTCTCCGGCATGCCGGTAAAGCCGAGAAAGCGCACAAAGATCAGGATCGAATAGACCATGGTGAAGATCATCACCGTGAGCTTGCTGGTCTCGGCGACCGCTTTTCTGAAGTCGCTCCAGGTCATTTCCCTGCGCTGCAGTGCCATGATGAAAATCACCATCGCGCCGATGGCGCCAGTCTCCGTCGGTGTCATCCAGCCCAGATAGATTCCGCCCATGATGATGCCGATCACGAACAAGACACCGCCGGTGCCTTTCAGCGCAACCAAGCGATCGCGCAAGCTCGCCTTTGCCGAAACCTGCGGCGCAAGTGCCGGATTCAGCCAGACACGCACGAAAACCACCGCCGCGTACGCAATGGCGGAAATGATGCCGGGAATGAAGCCGGCCATCAGAAGGCGGCCGACGGACTCCTCAACGATGATGCCGTAGATGACAAGGATCGCCGAGGGCGGGATCAGGCTGGCGAGCGTCCCGGCAACCGCGACGGTTGCCGCCGCCAATCGCTTGTCGTAACCCGCAGCCAGCATTTCTGGAATTGCAATCCGGGCGAATACCGCCGCGCTCGCAGTTGATGCGCCGGAAACGGCACCGAATCCGGCGCAGGCAAATACGGTTCCGACCGCAAGCCCGCCAGGAATATGCGAGAGCCATATCTTGCCGGCATCGAACAAGCCCTTGGTGATCCCGGCGTAGAACGCCATATAGCCGATCAGGATGAACATCGGCAATACCGAGAGCGAGTAATGCACCGACTCGGAGTGGGGAACAACGCCCGCGATGCCGATGCCGGGCACCCACCCGCGCGTAAGTATCAGGCCGATGACGCCCACGGCCGCGGCGGCGAACGCCACGCGCACGCCGATGACGACCAGTATTCCGAGGGCGGCGAGGCCGACCCATCCAGCGGTATGCGGATCCATGTCCGGTCAGCCTTTCAGTGAGATACCTGGCCGGCACCGGGCCCGGGGGGAATCGCGATCGGCTCCGCGTCCGGATCGCGTATCAGCCGGATGTAACCGCACAAATTCAACAGCAGGCGCAGCCACAGCACCGACAACCCGATCGGCGCAAGGATTTTGGATGGCCAGGTTCTGATTTCGGCGTCGATCGAGGTGTCGCCGATGGTCCAGGCGCGCATGAAGTGATCGGTCGTGCCCTTGATCAACAGCGCGAAGACGATCATGGCCACCAGCGTCGCAACGGCCTCGGCGACCCACAGCCATCGCCCTTTCAACAGACCCACCGCGATGTCCATGCGGATATGTCCGCCCAACCGCTGGCAGTAGGCCGCTCCGAGGAACGCGAATGCCGCCATCGTCAGCTCGGTCACGTCGAGGAAGCCGTAGATCGAGCGGTTGATCGCCGTGCGCGAAAATACCTCTGCGCAGACGAACAGCATCAGCGCGAAAACGATCGCGCCGGCGATGTAATTCAGCCCATCTTCGAGCTTCGAATACAGCCGGTCGAGGCGCGCAAGCGCCCCGCCGGCTGCAGCCGGTTGTTGCTGCGTGTTGGTCAAGGCAGTCTCGGCGGCTGGGGTTACTTGCCCGACGCTTTCTTCGCGGTGCTCATCACGAGGTCAAGAAGTTCCTGTGCCGGGACCCCCTTGGCGGACTGTTCCTTGACCCACTTGTCCCATACCGGCTTGCCGCCGATCTGATGGAATTTGGCGAGTTCGGAGTCAGGATAGTTGATCGGCTTGAGCGTCTTGTTGAACATCGGGATGTTCTTGTCGTCTGCTGCCTTGTAGGCCGCCTTCAGGGCGCCATAGGCCGCCGGCTTGAGGCTGTCGAGCAGGGTGCGGTACGCCGGCGGCAGTTTGCCGAGCGCAGTGTACGAGAGCATGATCCCGCAGTTGTTCGCGCCGGGGGCGAGGTTCGCGGTGTACCACTTGCTGATCTCGTGCAGCTTGTACGAGGCAAGGGCGTATGAGAACGGCAGCGATGCCGCCTCGACTGTGGCACGGTCCATCGAGGTGTAGAGCTCCGGCGCCGTGACCGAGGTCGGTGTCGCACCGAGGGCGCGCATCGCCTCGCCGATCCCGCCGAGCGCACGCACGCGCTTGCCCTTCCAGTCCTCGAGCGTCATCGGCGGCTTGCCCACGCCCATGAACTCATACTGCGGCAGCAGCGCCGCCATGAACGGATAGGCGTTCCATTTCTTCATCTCGGCGACGATGAAGGGATGGTGGTAGACCGCTTCCGCGACCGTTTCCTGAACTTCGAAATTGGGCGTCGGAAGGAACGGCAGGTCGAGCACGGTCATGCCGGGGTTCTTGCCCGGGTGGTATCCGGTGCATATGAAGGCGCCGTCGATCGAACCGATCTTGATGTTATCGAGGTTCTCGCGCTCAGGCGAAAGGACGCTGCCGTACACGGTCTTGATGGTGAAATTGCCACCTGTCTTTGCGATGATCTCCTTGGAAATCAGTTCCATCCCGGCCGTGAAGGCACGCGGGTTGCCCCAGACGGTAATGTTCCAGTCGAGCTTTGGACCCTTCACTTCCTGAGCGTTACCACTCAAAGGAAGCAATACCGCACTGGCGAGCACGCAGCTCGTAACTAAGGCTTTCATTGTGTTTTCTCCTCCGGGAAAGTTTGACCTGCCTGAATCTGACGGTAATCTTACAGATTATCCTCCGGCAAGTTCGCGTCTTGGCAGCGCTCAGCTATCAGCTATCGCTTGTTGCCAACCCAACTGTTTGTATTCTTACACTTTTTTATTGCACCGTCCATACCGAAATACGCCTCGATGCGAAAATTTCATACTGGATCCCACTCATTTCCGGCGCAACGCGTCCACGGCGTTCTGAAATATCTCCGGCGGCATCGCGCACAAGCCACGACCCAGAAGACCGCGCCCATCAGCCGACACCATGCCCGTGGAAAGCAGGGGCGACCTGCCATCGCGGACTACGGCCGCCGCGTCCAGTGCAACCGGCACCCCAAGAACGGGATGCAATCCACAGGTCTGCGCGAGCGCGCGCTGTGCATCGTCCTTCGCAAGCCAGGGCTCGAACGCGAGCAGGAGGCTCGCAGCACGCCGCAGTACCTGCCCGCCAAGTCCTAACGCATCGATGATGCCGCTGTCACCGGTCGCCGGCGGATACTGGGGATTCTCGGGTGCGCCTTTCATGAACGGACCCTGCACCAGCGCCGCGGGGGCCGTAAACCAGCGCCCCGGCAGACCCGCCAATTGTATGCCAGTGATCTGCCCGTTCGCCGACAGGCTTGTCACGATGCTCGAACCTGGCTCGCCTGCAGCCGCATCCAGCATCAGGGCACAGGCCGGCATCCACATATTGAGAAAGTAAAGCGGCGCCTCCAGCAGGGTGCGCAGGGCCGCCTGCGCGGCGCCGGAATCCGCCTTGCGCGTGCCGAGCACCGCGTGCAGCACTGCAGTCGCGCTTGAGAGACGGTTGTGAAGGTCGTCTCCTTCGGTCAGCGCCGAACGCGCGATCGACAGCAGATCGACCGGCTCGGACAGAAGTTCGGAGAAGCCGGGCGCGAGTTCGCGTTCCCGGAAAGCGAGTTTTTCCAGGATCGCGGGGTCCCGGGCGCCGAACCGCATCTGCGCCCCGCCGCCGGTTCCGAGAAAGGCGTGCCACGCCGCGCCCGATCGGGCGTCTTCAATCACGGCCAGTGTCGTGCGCGCCGACACCATGGATACGAGCGGCGTGGAGACACGGCGCGTATACGAAGGCTCGAGCGTGACTGCGCCGCTTGCGATCAGGCGCTCGGCGCCTGGAGCGTCCGTTGCCCAGCCCTCATAGAGGCAGGCAAGCACAGCGGCGTTGAGCATCGGGGGCGGCAGCGCCTTCGGGTCGGGCAGAGGCGGCCCTGCGTGCAGCAGCACGCGCTCGGCCAAGGCAACCGCATCGCGCGCGGGTCGTACGGCAGTCCATCGGGGTTCGACCGCAAGGATCCGCGCAAGGGCGCACGCATTGGCCGAATTGAGTTCATCGTTCATCGGGGGGGCTTCTGAAATTGGTCGAATTCCCGTAGAATAGGCGGTTCCCGAGGAGCGTTGCAACGACGAGTTCCAAACCGTCGCTAGGCTCGGGGTTTCCACCAGCAACGGCGCTCGCGAACTTTTTTCTTAACTGAGAGGAGCGCGAGATGAGCGCCGTACTGAAGACTTCAAAGCCCGCCCGCAAGGCGCCGGCAAATTTCACCGATTTCAAAGTGGCAGACCTTGCCCTCGCTGACTGGGGCCGCAAGGAGATCGCGATCGCCGAGACCGAAATGCCCGGCCTGATGGCGATCCGCGAGGAATACGCATCGGTCCAGCCACTGCGCGGCGCCCGGATCACGGGATCGCTGCACATGACGATCCAGACTGCAGTGCTGATCGAAACGCTGGAAGCGCTCGGTGCCGAAGTGCGCTGGGCCTCGTGCAACATCTATTCGACACAGGATCACGCAGCCGCCGCGATTGCAGCCAACGGCACGCCGGTGTTCGCGGTGAAAGGCGAGTCGCTCACCGACTACTGGGACTACACGCACCGCATCTTCGAATGGCCCGCGGGCGCCCTGTCGAACATGATCCTCGATGACGGCGGCGACGCGACCCTGCTGCTGCATCTGGGCGCCAGGGCCGAGACCGACGCCTCGGTGATCGCCAAGCCTTCCAGCGAGGAAGAAGAGTGCCTGTTTGCCGCCATCAAGGCGCAGCTTGCAAAGGATCCGAAGTGGTATTCGACCCGGCTCGCGGCGATCAAGGGCGTGACCGAGGAAACCACGACCGGCGTGCACCGCCTCTATCAGATGCACAAGGAGGGCAGCCTCGCGTTCCCTGCAATCAACGTCAATGACTCCGTGACCAAATCGAAGTTCGACAACCTCTACGGTTGCCGCGAGTCGCTGGTCGACGGCATCAAGCGCGCGACCGACGTGATGATCGCAGGCAAGGTGGCGCTGGTCTGCGGTTACGGCGACGTGGGCAAGGGCTCGGCGCAGGCGCTGCGCGCGCTTTCCGCACAGGTCTGGGTCACTGAAGTCGACCCGATCTGCGCGCTGCAGGCCGCGATGGAGGGCTACCGCGTCGTGACCATGGACTACGCCTGCGACAAGGCGGACATCTTCGTCTCGGCCACCGGCAACTTTCACGTGATCACGCACGACCACATGCAGAAGATGAAAGACCAGGCCATCGTCTGCAACATCGGCCATTTCGACAACGAGATCGACGTCGCATCGCTGTCGAAATACAGCTGGGACGAAATCAAGCCCCAGGTCGACCATGTCATTTTTCCGGACGGAAAGCGCATCATCCTGCTCGCCAAGGGGCGCCTGGTGAACCTCGGTTGCGGCACGGGCCATCCGTCCTACGTGATGAGCTCCTCGTTCGCGAACCAGACGATCGCCCAGATCGAACTGTTCACGAACACCGCAAAGTACCCGGTGGGCGTGTACACGCTGCCCAAGCACCTCGACGAAAAGGTCGCGCGGCTGCAGCTGAAGAAATTGAATGCCCAGCTCACGGTCCTGACCGACGTGCAGGCCCGCTACATCAGCGTGCCCAAGGAAGGCCCGTACAAGGCCGACCAGTACCGGTATTGAGCGGAGTGCGCGCGTGAAGCAGCTCCCGCGCACGTTCAGCTTCGAGTTCTTTCCGCCGAAAACACCGGAGGGAAAGGCGAAGCTGCGCGCGACCTGGCAGCAGCTTGCCCAGCTGAAGCCGCGCTTTTTCTCGTGCACGTTCGGCGCGGGAGGCTCGACCCAGCAAGGCACGCTCGACACGGTGCTTGAAATCCGCGCGGCCGGGCACGAGGCGGCGCCGCACCTGTCGTGCGTCGCCTCCTCGAAGGCCGAGATCGCAGCGATCGTCGCGCACTACAAGGACAACGGCATCCGCCACATCGTTGCCCTGCGCGGCGACCTGCCTTCTGGCGTGGCCGCATCCGGGGAGTTGCAGCATGCAAGCGACCTCGTCTCGTTCATTCGGGAGGCCACGGGCGACTGGTTCAACATCGAGGTCGCCTGCTATCCGGAGTACCACCCGCAGACGCGGAATGCTGCAGACGAGATCCGCAACTTCAAGCGCAAGGTCGAGGCCGGAGCAAACGCCGCGATTACCCAGTATTTTTACAATCCGGACGCGTATTTCCGCTTCGTTGACGATTGCGAGGCGGCCGGAATCGACATACCCATCGTTCCGGGCATCATGCCGATCGGTAATTTCTCGCAGCTCGCGCGGTTTTCCGACGCCTGTGGCGCCGAGATCCCGCGCTGGATGCGGATCAAGCTGGACGGTTATCGCGACGATACCGCGTCGATCCGCTCTTTCGGCCTCGATGTGGTGACGTCGCTTTGCGACAAGTTGCTCGCGTCCGGCGCACCGGGGCTGCATTTCTACACGCTCAATCAGGCCGGTACCGTATCGACCATCTGGCAGCGGTTGGGTCTCTAGGATCCGATAGCCGGGGCCGGCGCGAAGCACGGATGACCCCGCTCACTCAAGTGGCCAGACCCGCCGTGCGCACCAGCTGGCAACCGTTCGTTCGCCACGCGCCGTCCGCCTGCTGCTGCATGGGATAGAGCGCGATCCACGCACGGCCTTGTCTGTCGGTCAGGCGGACCGGCAGCACGACCTGCGCATCGATCACCACCGGTGGTTCGAACTGCACGCTGCCCGGCCGGTAAACCGCCGGGTACGAATCTCGCACCATCGCGAGGAATTTTTCCGCCGTGCCGAAGGTTGCTCGGATGGCCGGGGTTGCAAGAGAAAAGGCGCGCGCGGCATCGTCATGCAGAAGGGCGTCAAGTTGCGCCTCGACCACGGCCCGCATGGCGTGCGCATCTTCGGGCGCCACCACGCCCTGCGCCGCGGGAACAAGCGGCGCGAGCGCGAGAAGCAGAGCGATGAATAGCCGGGCCACGGCCTCAATCATGCCGCGAAAAGCCCTGCCTGTGCGGGGCTTCTTCGCGGACTTTGCTTCAGGCCGCTTTCTTCTTCCGCTGCGCGTCCTTGACGTGCATCTGCGCGTAGGCGCCGTGCGCAGCCGCTTCGGCGTCGCCCACGTGGACCGGCACGCCCATGTCGTCGAGCACCGAACCCAGCGCCGACAGGCACAGCATCACGTTCTCCGGGCGGCAGGAATAGCCCATCAGGCCGAATGCGCCAGATCTTGCCGGCCAGCGGCCCGAGCCCGGCGCCGATCTCGAGGTTGAATTCGTTCAGCAGGCGTCTTGCGCACCTCGGCTTCGTTGACGCCTTCGGGACACAGCACCGCGTTCATCTGCGGCAGCTGGTACTCCTCCTTCACCAGGAACTTCAGGCCCATGGCCTCGAGCCCGGCCTTGAGCGCGAGGTGATGGCGGTGTGCGCGCGCCCAGGCGTTCTCGAGCCCCTCTTCCTCGAATCAGCAGCAGCGCTTCGTGCAGCGCGAACAGCGAGTTGGTCGGCGCCGTGTGGTGGTAGGTGCGCGTGGTCGCGCCCCAGTAGCCGAGCAGCAGGTTCATGTCCATGAACCAGCTGTGGATCTTGTCCTTGCGCGCCTTCACGTGCTCGACCACGCGATCGTTGAACGACACCGGCGACAGGCCCGGCGTGCACGACAGGCATTTCTGGCTGGCCGAGTAGATCGCGTCGATGCCCCACTCGTCGACCAGCACCGGCGTGCCGCCGAGCGAGGTGACTGCGTCGACGATGGTCAGCGCGTTGTGCTTGTGCGCGATCTCGACCAGGGTCTTCGCGTCCGACTGCACGCCGGTGGACGTTTCGGCATGCACGAAGGCGACGATCTTCGCGTCGCGGTTCTTCTTCAGCGCGTCTTCCAGCTTCTGCGGGTCGACCGGCTCGCCCCAGTTGTCCTCGACCACCACGGCGACGCCGCCGCAGCGCTCGACGTTCTCGATCATGCGCCCGCCGAACACGCCGTTGCGGCAGACGATGACCTTGTCGCCCGGCGACACCATGTTGACGAAGCAGTACTCCATGCCCACCGAACCGGGACCGGAGATCGGGAAGGTCAGCGCGTTCTTGGTCTGGTAGGCGTAGCGCAGCAGCGACTTCAGCTCTTCCATCATCTCGACGAAGATCGGATCGAGATAACCGATCGCCGGCTGGCTCATGGTGGTGAGCACGCGCGGATGGATCTCCGTCGGGCCGGGGCCCATCAGGTGCGCTGCGGCGGGTGGAAGGAATGGATGCGCTTGGCGGGGGCGAACTTGTTCATTGCCTCGTTACTCCCATGAACGGCGCCGACGAAGTCGTCGGGCCTGGATTTCACTCGTACGGGTTTTCTGGCGGCGGCGTCGTTGAGCACGTCGACGGCAAGGATGTTGCCGTTGGTCAGCTGCTCGACCTCCATGGCCCAGCGTGCGGGGACATAGCCGGTCTTGACCCAGTTATTGACGACCGCGCGATCGAGTTGAAAGGCCCGGGCGACATCCGCCTGGCTGCCGAATATCTCTACAAGCCGTTCCGCACAGTTCATGGGACGGGATTCTAATATGACAAAATTATTTTGACAACTTGAGATTTTGATCTGGATGGCACTCCGCCAAAGGGTAGCGACTAGTCCTGCGAATACAATCTATGTAAGCACTCGCTACGGCTTAAAGATCAGCAGGCGGTGGCCGAGTAAATCAGTTCTCGGATTTTCGATGGCGAGAGCGAGCTCTCCAGCACGAACACACGGATCACCGGGAAATCCGTGGCGGTCGGCAACAGGTAATCGGCCAGCGATCCGGTCAGGAATCGACCGTTCTCGTCTTACTGCAGGCGCTCCATGAACGCGCCGCCGAGCCCGCGCCTGCGGCGAGCAGACCGATCGGTTCCGTCAGGGAGGTGGGGGAGGCGTAGTCGAACGCCGGGAGCTTCATGCAGCCGAAGCGGTATCGTCCTTCAGGTGCGCATCCCTGCGCTGGAACAGCGCCTCGTCGGCATAGCCCATCGCCTCGGGACGCGCCTTGCCGAGCATCACCTGAAAATAGACCGGCTCGAGGCTCTCGTTGATATAGCCGTGGATGACTCCCGGCGGACAGGCGATGCACTCCCAGGGCCCGAGCTTCACATTGATGCGCCGGCCGCTCTCGTCCTCGATGAACGCCGTCAGGTAGCCCTGCAGCACGAAGAAGATCTCTTCCACTTCGTGCGTATGCGGCGCGTTGCCCTGCCCCGGCTCGACGTACATGATGCTCAGCGTGAATGCCCGCGGCGGGATCACCGAAGCATCCCCGTGCTTTGCCGAACCACCTGCACCGATGAAGCGGTGCTGTGCGCGCTTGTAACCCTCGATCTTCGCGTCCTCGAACGCCACCCAGTCGGCCTTGCGCTCGCGAAACCGGGCGACGTACTTCTGCGCGATTTCGTCCAGGGAAAGTTTGGCGACTTCAGCAGGCATTGCGTGTCTTGCTACCGTCATGTCAGGCACCTCCAAATCGATTCGCTCCACGTTCGCATCGAATGAAACCCCTGTCAATCGTGGGGCTCGCTGCGAATCTTCCGATTGCGAAGATTGCATGGCGGCGCAGCGCGCAATGGCAGTCCGCCGGGTGAGCTGCGGAACAGCGATTGACCGAGGCCCCGTGCGGCGTAGCATGCAGCCTTGCCTGCCCTGTTGTCTGTTCCGAGGAGAAACCCGTGAAACCCGCCAACGCTGCCGCCGCCGTCCCGTCGATCTCACCTGAGCCCGCACCGAGGACCACCGGTGAAGCCTATCTCGGCCTGCTCGCCTCGCGCGGGGTCGACTATCTGTTTGCCAACGGCGGCACGGACTTCGCACCCATCGTCGAGGCGTATGCGCGCGGCCTCAAAGCCGGCACCAGGATGCCCGTACCGGTGATCGTCCCGCACGAGAACATGGGCGTGGCGATGGCGCACGGCTATACGATGGTCACCGGCCGCCCGCAGGCGATGATGGTGCACGTGGGCATGGGCACCGCCAACTCGATCAACGGAATCATCAACGCGGCACGCCAGAACATCCCGATGCTGTTCACGGCGGGACGCACGCCGATCACCGAATCCGGCGATGTGCCGGGAGCACGCAACAACTACATCCACTGGGCGCAGGAGCACTTCGACCAGGGCGCCATGCTGCGCGAGTTCGTCAAGTGGGACTACGAGCTGCGCCATCCCGAGCAGGTCGAGACCGTGGTCGATCGCGCACTGGCGATTTCGAAATCCGAACCGAGCGGCCCGGTCTACCTCACGCTGCCGCGCGAAATCCTCGGCCTGCCCATGAGCAAGCGCGAACCCGGGGCCACGACCAGCATGGCCGCCGCAACGCCGCCCTCGGCCGATCCCGTGGCGCTGGAAGAGGTGACGAAGCTGCTGGCCGCGGCGAAGAACCCGCTGCTGATCACCGCCAACGGCGGCCGCACGCCCGAAGGCGCGCGCGCGCTCACGCGCTTCGCGGAAGCCTGGGCCGTGCCGGTCGTGCACTACCGTCCGCGGTATCTCGCGATGTCCACCGAGCACCCGCTCGCCGCCGGCTGGGAGCCGCATGCCGCGCTCAAGGACGCCGACCTCGTGATCGTGGTCGAGTGCGATGTGCCCTGGATTCCGGTGCAGGGCGGCCCGCGCAAGGACGCAAAGGTCGTTCACATCGGTGCCGACCCGCTGTTCTCCCGCTATCCGCTGCGCGGCTTTCGGACCGACATTGCCCTGACCGGAATCGTGGCGCCGACGCTCGGCGCGCTGGCCGATCTTGCGAAAACACGCGCACCGGACGGCAACGCGCTCAAGGCGCGCGCCACCGCCGCCGCAACAAAGTGCGACGCGCAGCGCAATGCGCAGCGCAGCGGTGCAGCGTCGGTTCCCAAAACGCTCTCGACCAAGTACCTGTCGGCCTGCCTCAACAAACTCGTGGGCGAGCAGTGCGGCGAAGACGCGATTTTCGTCAACGAATACCCGTTGGTGCTCGAGGAAATGCAGATCCGCACACCGGGCCGCTACTTCGCCAGCGCACCGGCCGGCGGCCTGGGCTGGGGCCTGGGCGCCGCGCTCGGTGCCAAGCTCGCCTCACCCGACAAGACCGTGATCTGCACCGTGGGCGACGGCGCCTACATGTTCGGCAACCCCACGGCCGCACACTTCACCGCCCGCGCGATGGGCCTGCCGGTGCTGTTCATCGTCTATAACAATGCGCGCTGGGCCGCCGTGCATCGCTCCACCCTGGCGATGTACCCGGATGGCGAAGCCTCGAAGATGGAACAGCCGCCGTTCGCGACGCTTGAACCTTCGCCGCATTTCGAAAAGGTGGCCGAGGCCTCCGATGGCCTCGGTATCCGCGTCAGCCGTCCCGAAGACCTGATGGCAGCGCTGGAGCGCGGCCTGCATGCGGTCCGCGTGGAAAAGCGCCAGGCGCTGATCAACGTGGAACTCGAAGTGAGTTACGTCAAGACCAGCTGAGAACGCCGAAATCGAGTCGACCGGGAGAGTCAATCCATGCGCAAGGACTTCGAGCACCTGATCTACAGCACCGAAGGAAAGCTCGCGACGATCCTTTTCAACCGTCCGGAGCGCATGAACGCGATGTCGCGGGCGGCCAAGCGGGATTTGAAGGCGGCACTCGAACTGGCCGCGGCCGACCCCGAGGCACGCGTGCTTGCGCTGCGCGGCGAAGGCCGCGCGTTCTGCACCGGCATCGATCTCAAGGAGCTTTCCACCGAAACGGTCGAAGCCCATAACTTCGCGCTCTGGGAGGACTGCCTGCGCCTGATCGAGGGCATGGACAAGATCGTGATCGCACTCATGCACGGCTACGCCCTCGGCGGCGGCGTGCAGCTGGGCCTGGCCTGCGACCTGCGCATCGGTACCCCGACCTCGAAATTCGGCCTGCCCGCCGCGAAGGAGGGCCTGGTGCCGGGGCTCGCGGTATGGCGGCTCGCACGCTTTATCGGCATGGGGCGCGCCAAGGAAATGGTCCTCTGGGGCGAAACAATCGACGGCACCGAAGCGCTTCGCATCGGCCTCGTGACACGACTCGTCTCGGACGAGCATCGGGACGCCGAGTTCGACGCCCTGGTCGAAAAGACCGTGGCGTATGCATCGCAGGGCGCCCGCGCGAGCAAGCGCGCGATGAATCAGGTCGCCATGATGGATTTCGATGCGGCGCTCGAGGTCTACCTCGACTTCCAGCGCAGAGGCCTCGCATCAAAGGATTTCGCCGAGGCCATGCAGGCCTATCGCGAAAAGCGCGACGCACAATGGAGCTGAAATGAGCAGCACCGATTTCAACGCAGAGGACCGCCTCGAGGCCGCGCTCAATCCGCAGTCGATCACCGTGATCGGCGCCTCCGACAATCCCGAAAAAATCGGCGGCCGGCCGATCAAGTACATGCTGCGTGCGGGTTACGCCGGGCGCCTGTATCCGATCAACCCGAACCGTCCCGAGATCCAGGGGCTCAAGGCGTATCCGGACATTGCTTCACTGCCCGAGGCCCCCGAACTCGCGATCGTCGCCGTGCCGGGTCTCGGCGCGGTCGAGGCCGTGGCGGCCTGCGCCGCCCGCGGCGTAAAGGTGGCGGTTGTCGTGACCTCCGGTTTCGGCGAAACCGGCGCAGAAGGCAAACGCGTGCAGGACGAAATGGTGCGGACCGCGCGCGCGGCCGGCATGCGCCTGGTCGGCCCGAACACCCAGGGACTGGCGAGTTTTGCGAGCGGCGCGATCGCGACCTTCTCCACCATCTTCAGCGAATCCCCGCCGATGAACGGGCCGGTGGGCATCGTCAGCCAGTCGGGCGCGATGAGCGCGGTGCCCTATGCCTATCTGCGCAAGCGCGGCATCGGCGTGCGCCATACCCACGCCACCGGGAACGAAAGCGACCTCACCGTTGCGGATTTCGCGCTCGCGGTCGCGCTCGATCCGGAAGTGAAACTGCTGCTGCTCTATCTCGAGGCGATCGCCGATCCGGAGCGCTTTGCGCTTGCTGCGCGCGTCGCACGCGAGCGTGGCCTGCCGGTGGTGGCGCTCAAGGCAGGCGTTTCCGCCCAGGGCGCGGCGGCGGCGAGTTCGCACACCGGCGCACTGGCCACCGAGGACCGCGTGGTGGATGCGTTTTTCCGCCAGCACGGCATCTGGCGGGTGCCGGACATCCGCAGCCTCGTGAATGCCGCGGACCTCTATCTCAAGGGCTGGAATCCGACGGGCAGGCGCTTCGTCGCGGTCAGCAACTCCGGGGCCTCGTGCGTGATGGCGGCCGACGCCGCCGAACACCATGGCCTTGTACTCGCGCAGTTCGATCCCGAAACACGCGCCGAGTTGCGCGCGGTGCTTCCCGAATTCGGCGCCTCGGGCAACCCGATCGACCTTACTGCGGCGCTCCTGCAGAACAACGCGATGTTCAGCGAGCTCCTGCCGGTGCTCGCAAAGCGCGACACGACCGACGCCGTATTCGTCAGCCTGGCCGCCTCGGGCACCGGCTACGACGTGCCGCGCTTCGCGCGCGACTGCGCGGGGTTTGTCGCGCAAAGCGGAAGGCCGCTGATCGTCGCCGCGCCGCTGGACGCTTCTCTCGTGACTTTTCGCGAGGCGGGGATACCCGGGTTCGAATACGACATCGATGCGGTCGCCGCGCTCGGCCAGTTCTTTGCGCACATGGAGCTCATGCGCCGGCCCGCTGCGAAGTCGCTGCCGTTCACCCCGATCACGCTGCCAAAGCGCCCCGGCCGGTTCCTCTCGGAAGCCGACAGCCTCGCGCTGCTGGCTGAGTGCGGGTTCCCTTCGGTACCGCACCGGCTGTGCCGGACTGCAAAGGAGGCGGTTGCCGCATTCGAGGCCTTGACCGGAAAGGAGTGCAAAGCCGTGGCAGTGAAGGCCTGCTCTGCCGAGATTCCGCACAAGTCAGAGCACGGCCTGGTGCACCTCAACCGGAAGACGGCCGCGGAAACGGCCGCCGCGTTCGAGGAGATCTCCACAAAACTTGCCGCAATGCGTGTCTCCGACGGGGCCGTGATCGTCGCCGCGATGCGGCCCGCGCTGCATGAGTTTGTCGTCGGTGCGCGGCTCGATCCGCGCTTCGGCACCATGGTGATGCTCGGCGACGGCGGCAAATACGTGGAGGCACTTCCCGACATTGCTTTGCTGCGCTACCCGTTCAGCGAGGACGATGTGCTCGAACAACTGGGCAGGCTGCGGATTGCGCCGCTTTACAAGGGCGTACGCGGCGAGTCGCCGCTTGCGCTCGGCTCGCTGGCGAAGCTTGCGGTGCGCCTGGGCGCAATGCTCGACACCGCGTCGGGGGCAATCGCCTCGATCGACCTGAATCCCGTGATGGTCGGCGCGCGGGAAGCCGATACGGTGATCGTGGACGCACTGATCGAGCGCAGTTAGTTGGGCCGGACACGACCAGACTGTATCGATATCGATACACAAACTGCCTTGGAAGCCGCTCCACTGCTCGAGGTTTAGTGTAAATTCTGACGAATTTAACCCTTTCTGTGCACCCCATCCGCAATACCGCAGAAACCTAGGGCGTGAGCGTGCGCGCTGCGCCGAGCCGCCCGACGAGCGGCAGCTTCAGGGCCGGATCGAAGGGGTTCAATCCGAAGGTCAGCCCAAGCAGATTCAGCTCGAGACCCTCCACCCCGCTGGCCGTCAGGGCGAACAGGCCCGCCACGCTGAACTGACCGCCACTGCCGCTGGGCGCGGGACCGAATACCTTCCCGCTGTAGTCCTTGCCGATCGCGGTTGGCGGCCAATCCACATTCAACTCCGGCACCGCACGCGTGATCCAGGCGGTGAAGGTATTTGAGTTCGGGCCCGGCCACACGGTGTATTCGCCGGCCCAGGGATAGGCGCGCGCCGCGGCGTCGATGCGCGGAATCAAGGCTTCGGCCGCCTTGCCCCGCTTGTCGGCGAGCAACTCCGGCACGGCACCGTACCAGCGCGCATCCGGCGCGCGCTCGTGGATCGCGACCACCGAGTCGCGGGCGCGCAGGCGCCAGCCGATGACCTCGTACACGGTATAGGTCGTCGCGTTCGCGGGCTTGACCGCCACCCAGGTGTGCACACCGAACGCGCCGCGCCAGCTGAAGGCACGCGCGGCATAAACCTGCACCACCGCTTCTCGCTCGATTGCCGGGTCGGGGGCGCTGCCCACCGGTTCGTGGCTTGCGGTGCGCCAGTCGCCCGACAGACTCGCACAACCCGCAGCCGCCGCTACAAGCACCAGGCCCGTCAGGGCGAGCCTGCCGAGGAGCGTTCGAACCGCTCGCATGCGTTCAGCCTTCTTCGGTCAGGTCGGCGAACTTCGGCTCGCGAAACGTTTCCGGATCGAAGGCCGTATCGCCCTCCGGATTCTCGATCCCGGTCGCGGCGAGCCCGGCAAAATCGAACAGCCCGCGGTCCATCAGGTGCGAGGCCCGCACATCCGAGAGCGCGCGCAGGATCGATTCGATGCGCCCCGGGAATTTCTTCTGCCATTCGCGCAGCATCCCGCCGACGACCTGGCGCTGCAGGTTGGTCTGCGAACCGCAGAGCGTGCAGGGGATGATCGGAAACTGCTTCAGTTCCGCGTAGGCAATCAGGTCGCTTTCGGGCACGTAGGCCAGCGGACGGATCACCACGTGCCTGCCGTCGTCCGAAACGAGTTTCGGCGGCATGGCCTTCAGCTTGCCCGCATAAAACAGGTTGAGGAAGAAGGTCGCAAGGATGTCGTCCCGGTGATGCCCCAGCGCGATCCTGGTTGCGCCGACCTCGTCGGCGACACGGTAAAGGATGCCGCGCCGAAGCCTTGAGCACAGCGAGCACATCGTCTTGCCCTCGGGAATCACGCGCTTGACGATCGAATAGGTGTCCTGCTCGACGATCCGGTAGGACACGCCGCGCGCCTTCAGATAGGCGGGCAGCACGTCCTCCGGAAAGCCCGGCTGCTTCTGGTCGAGGTTGACCGCGATGAGCTCGAACCTCACCGGCGCCTTGTCCTGCAGCGCGAGCAGCACTTCGAGCATGCCGTAGCTGTCCTTGCCGCCCGACAGGCAGACCATCACCCGGTCGCCTTCGCCGATCATGTTGAAGTCGACAATCGCCTGTCCCACCTGCCGGCGCAGGCGCTTGGCAAGCTTGTTGGCCTCGTGGCCGTCCTTGCGCGGATCCCTGCGCGCGGCGGGGACCAGGGTGATCGGTGCGGAAACCGGTTCGCTCATGTCATCTCAGATGTTGATGCTGCGCCCGCCGTCGACGGCGATGATCTGTCCGGTGACATAGGGCGCGTCGGCCGCGAGGAAAAGCACTGCACGGGCGATGTCCTCTGGATCGCCCAGCCGGGCGAGCAGCGTATCGTCGATGATGTGCTTCCTGACCTCCGGCGGAAACTGGCCGTCCTCCGGCCAGGCGATCGCGCCGGGTGCAACCCCGTTCACGCGCACATTCGGCGCCAGTTCCATTGCGAGCGAACGTGTCAGGGCGGCAAGTGCGGCCTTGGCGATCGTGTAGACCACATAGCCCTTCAGGGGCCGCTCGGCATGGATGTCGACGATGTTGACGATGGCACCACGCGACTTCGCGAGTTCCGGCGCGGCTGCCTGCGACAGCAGCAGCGGCGCCTTGACGTTGGTGCCGATGAGATCCTCCCAGCTGCGGTCGTTTATCTCGCCAAGCGCCGTCGGAAAGAAACTCGAGGCATTGTTGACCAGCAGGTCGACGCGACCGAATCGCTCCAGCGCCGTACGCACCAGCAGTTCGGGTGCCGTATGGGCGAGCAGGTCGGCCTTGACGCGCCACGCGCTGCCCTCGCGCAGTGCATTGAATTCCGCCTCCAGCGCCGCCGCCTCGGCCTCACTGCCGCGATGGTGCAGCAGCACGCGTGCGCCGTGGGCATGCAGATGACGTGCAATCGCAGCACCGACGCGTCGCGCTGCGCCGGTGACAATCGCCACCTTGTCGTTCAGATCCTGCATCGCGTGATTTGAATTGTTGAGCGCATTGCGGATTTTACCCAAATGGGCGAGGATTCCCGCCCCATGTCGTACCCCGCGACTCCTTTGGCACCTCGTTCCGCATCGAGTTCCGCATCCAGTTCCTCTACGCGATTGCCCACGCCCGGGGCCGATGCGCTGGAAGCCAGCGCTGCGCTCGTTGCGCATCTGGGTCGCGCAATCGACGCCGGCGGCGGCTGGCTCAGCTTTGCCGACTACATGCAGCAGGCGCTGTATGCACCGGGACTCGGCTACTACGCGGGCGGCGCGCGCAAATTCGGGCCGGCCGGAGACTTCGTCACTGCGCCGACGCTGGGGCCGCTGTTTGCGCAGACGCTGGCAGCGCAGGTGGCGGAACTCTTCGAACACAGCGCGCCTGAAATTCTCGAGTTCGGGGCCGGCGACGGCGCACTGGCGGGGGACCTGCTGGCCGAGCTCGCACACCGTGGCTGCCCGGTGGCGAGTTACGCGATCCTCGAACCGAGCGCAGCGCTGGCCGCACGCCAGCGCGAAACGATTGCGCAGCGCGCGCCGCAGAGTGCCTCGTGCGTCACCTGGCTCGACCGGCTGCCCAAGAACTGTCGTGGCGTGATGATCGCCAACGAAGTCGTCGACGCCATGCCGGTGCATCTGATTGCGTGGCGTGACGAGGGCATCTTCGAGCGCGGTGTGGCGCGCGCCGGCGGTGGCTTTGCCTGGGCCGAGCGCGCGGCGCAGGGCGAACTGCTCGAAGCCGCCGCGTCGCTGCCGGTTGCGCCACCCTACGCCGGGGAAATCGGGCTGGCTGCGCGCGGCTGGATCCGCAGCGTGGCCGACGCACTGCAGCTCGGTGCGCTGCTGGTCATCGACTACGGTTTTCCGGCACGAGAGTTCTACCATCCGCAACGCACGACCGGCACGCTGATGTGCCACTACCGCCACGTCGCGCATGCCGACCCGTTCTTTCTTCCCGGCCTGCAGGACATCACGGCACACGTCGATTTCAGTGCACTTGCAGCAGCGGGCACGGCGGCGGGCCTCGACCTGCTCGGCTACACGGACCAGTCGCATTTCCTGGTCAACTGCGGCATCACCGGAATACTCGAGCGCACCGACCCGGCAGACGTGCGGCGTTACGCCCCGCTCGCGGCGTGCGCGCACAAACTGCTGTCACCCGCGGAGATGGGAGAGTTGTTCAAGGTGCTCTGCTTCGGACGCGGCATCGATGCAGGATTGTCGGGCTTTGCGCGCGGCGACCGATCACATGC
Organism: uncultured beta proteobacterium; assembly: GCA_963844255.1. Lineage (GTDB taxonomy): Bacteria > Pseudomonadota > Gammaproteobacteria > Burkholderiales > SG8-39 > SZAS-79. Next base: position 6,425 of record CAWJNP010000012.1, on the reverse strand, counting down.
GCTGTAGGCCATGATCCGGGCGCTGCCCCCGCTTGTCTTTCTGTTGCTGCTTTGCCTTTGCACCGCCGGCAAGGCAGCAGACCCGATCGCAGACGCGATGCAGCGCTGGGAAAACAGTCCCCACGGTCCGTTCCTCGAGCGCATCCTGCCGCCGGGATTCTCCCCGGTGATGCTGCCGCAGCCCGAATCGCGCGGCGCGAAGCTCACTCTCAAATACTGCGTCCAGTGCCACAACCTGCCGAACCCGGCGATGCATCACGCACAGAAGTGGCCAAAGATCGTCGAGCGCATGACGGTGCGCATGCGGGGCGAAGGCAACATGGGCAGGCTCATGGCCGACATGATGGCCGGCGTCGCGGAACCGAGCGCAGAAGAGGCCGGCGTTCTGCTCGCCTATCTGCGCAGACACGCACAGAAACCGCTGGATCCGGCAACGATTCCCGAAATCAATTCACCGTCCGCTGAGCCCTTCCGTCTGGCCTGCCAGCAATGCCACACCCTGCCCGATCCGCGCCGCCATACTGCGTCAGAGTGGCGCGCGGTGGTCGCGCGTATGGAGAAAAACATGGAATGGATGAACCGCGTGGTGGGCTCCAGGCCGGCGCGCGGCGAGCCGCAGCTGAAGATCGAGGACATCAACGCCTTTCTCGCGAAATACGCCCGGCGATCGCCATAGCCTTTCCACGCCAGGCGAAAATCCGGCTCAGCCGCCGAAACCCGGGAGATCAAGTAGCGCGGGCTCACCCAGCCAGGGTGCGTGGGTGGTACCGGGAATACAGGTTCTGCGGCCGCGCCAGCGCGGCCTGGGCCATCTTCAAACGGCGGGCACCGCCATGCCGCGAACCACAGCCGGCCGCTTGCCGATCGTGTCGTACCAGCGCTTCACGTTGGGGAACTCGGCGAGGTCGACCTTGTGCCACTCGTGACGCGCGGCCCAGGGGTAGGTTGCGATGTCGGCAATCGAATATTCCCCCGCCATGTAGGCCGCGTCCGCCAGCCGGCGATCGAGCACGCCGTAGAGGCGCCTGGCCTCATCGGTGTAACGCTTGATGCCGTAAGGCACCTGCTCGGGCGCCGCGCGCAGGAAATGGTGCGCCTGGCCGAACATCGGCCCGACGCCACCCATCTGCCACATCAGCCATTGCAGCGCTTCGTACTTGCCGCGCACCGATTTCGGCAGGAACTTGCCGGTCTTGCCCGCGAGGTAGACGAGGATCGCGCCCGATTCGAACATCTCGATCGGCTTGCCGTCGGGTCCTTCCGAATCGACGATCGCAGGAATGCGGTTGTTCGGGCTGATGGCGAGAAATTCCGGCTTGAACTGTTCGCCCTGGCCGATGTTCACCTTGTGGGCGCGATACGCCAGGCCGCACTCCTCGAGCATTATCGACACCTTGCGGCCGTTGGGGGTGGTCCATGTGTACAGATCGATCATGGGATGCACTTTCCGGTTTGCTGTGGGGGAGGCGGCAGTTTATCCTGAACGCATGCTGAAATGGCTCTTCACCACGGCGGTTGCGCTGGTCGTCCTGACCGCGGCAATGCCTTGGCTTGCGCGCCGTTTCGGCATCGGGCGCATGCCCGGCGACATGCGCTTCACCCTGCGCGGCCGCGACTACCTGCTGCCCCTGACCAGCACCCTGATCCTGACCCTTCTCGCCTGGCTCATCGGCCGCCTGATCTAGCAATACTCCGTCAGCGAAGCGACAGGGAGACGCGCGGTCAGCAGGTTCCGGTCGTTGATCGGTAAGGAACAGCGGGGCTCGCGCGACTATTCCAGTCGGCGGCAAAAATATACCGCAGCAACACGAGCGAGCACTTCGTAAACTTCGCACAGACACAGCGGCAACCCATGAAAAAAATCCTCGTCCTGTTCGCCAAAGACTGGGACCGGCTCGAGTTCAGCCGGCCCGAGTACCGCGGCCGCTACGAATTCATCCACGAGGGATTCGACCTCTTCCGTTTCCCGGACAATGCCCGGCTGCTCACCTTCGACGTCTTCGCCTACATCAATGCCCTGGCGCAGCGCTTTCGCCGCGAGCGCATCGACGCCATCGTCAGCAACAACGAGCAGTTCGGCGCCGTCATCGCGGCCGTGCTGGCCGAGAAGCTCGGGCTGCCGGGGAACGATCCGCGCGCGGTGATCACCGCGCAGCACAAGTTCTACGCGCGCACGCAGTACGCCCGCATTGCGCCGGAAGCCACACCGCGCTTTGCCGCGTTCCCCTACGGCATCCGCCGGCGCGACGAACTCCCGTTCGAGCTGCCCTGCTTCGTGAAGCCGGTGAAGGCGACCTTCTCGGTGCTCGCGCGGCGCATCGACCGTTTCGAGGATCTCCGCCGCCATCTTTCGTTCTGGCCGTTCGAAAAATTCATCATCAAGCGGCTGGTGAAGCCGTTCAACGACCTGTTGTCCTGGTACACCGATTGCCGGGTCGACACACATCACATGATCGCGGAGGAACTGCTGACGGGCGTGCAGCTCAACCTCGACGGCTATGTGCACGAGGGCAGCGTGAATACGCTGGGCATCGTCGACGCGAACATGTACCCGGGCACCCAGGCGTTCGCGAGCTTCGAATACCCCTCGCGTGTGCCGGCCGAGGTCCGCGCACGCATGACCGCTTTGACGGAACGGATCATCCGCGGCATCGGCTACCGGCACGGCTTCTTCAATGCCGAATTCGTCTGGAACCCGGAAACCGGGCGCATCGACCTGATTGAGATCAATCCGCGCATGGCCTCCCAACTGGCCTACCTCTACGAAGGCGTGGACGGGATCAATATCTATCGCATGAACCTCGAGCTTGCCTTGGGTGAAACGCCGCGCCTAGAGCGCGAAGCGCCGCGCTTCGGCCATGCGGCGAGTTTCGCGTTGCGGAAATTCGACGGCAAGCCGCTGGCGGCCGAGCCCAGCCGCGAGGCCATCGCGAAGGTCTCGCGCAGCTTCTCGGAAGCCCGCTTGATGCTGTACCTGAAACACGGCGCGGCGCTGGCGCGTGAAATGAAGTGGCTCGGCAGCTACCGCTATGCAGTGCTCAACATGGGCGCCCGGAACGCCGACGACCTCTACCTGCGCTACGCCGACATGCGCTCCCGACTGTTCCGGGAATAAACGCCGGGTCAGCTGCCGGGCGCAGGTCTCAGCTGGCGCAGTTTTTCCACGATCGCAGCGCCGGCCGCCATCTGCGGGTTCGAGGGCGGAGACAGATTCTCCGCCGACTCGCGCTGCGCGACCGCGCGCGCCGCGAGGGGAAAAGCGTCCACGAACGACCCGGTCTGTGCCAGCGCTTCCTTGAAGTAGGCCTCGCCGAAATAGGTCCATTCGTTGCCGTTCTCGCAGCCGAATGACTGCCGGTCCGCCGCCGCCGCGGTGATGATCAGGGTGTTGTCGCCGCGCAGCGGCTCGATGAATCCGCCTGCGTAACACGCAGAGATCACCAGCACCCGCCACTTGATGCCGGCATCGTCCAGCGCGCGCAGGAGCACCGTCGGGTTGACCACCTCGAGCGCAAGCGGCGGCGCATGCGCGGAGAGCTGGAAGCGCGAATCGCCGTGCGCCGTGATGTAAAGAAACAACACGTCCTCGTCCGGGTTCATGCGTGCAGCCACCTGCCGGAGTGCGCGCTGCAGGTTGGTCGCAGTCGCGATCGGCAGCGTATCCAGCGTGGCGGGATTGCTAAGCAGCACGACCGAACGCGGCCCGGTGGCATAGCGCCGCTCCATCATGCGGCTGACAGAAAGCATCTCCTTGCGGAACACGTCCTGGCTCCCATCCGGCGCAAAGCCGACGAAATACAGTTCGGTCACGCCCTCGCGCCCGGGTTCGACCGCCGCGAGGCTCTCCTCGATCAGTTCGCCCTGGGCATGGAACACCGCCTCCCGGGCGAGTTCGGCCGGCGCATCATCCGGCACCGGCGTCCAGAGCCCGGCCCGCGGCAGAACCAGCACGGAGGCTGCCATCAGTGCGGCGACGACCGTCGCGGACAGGGCCGTCTTGCGCCACTGCCGGCCCATGACGACCACGACGCCGCGCACCGCGACGATCCAGCTCCAGGCCACGAAGGCGATCCAGGCGATGAACTGGGTGCGCAGCCCCGTGCCTGCCCCGAACACTGCGAGGCCTGCGAGTTCGAATGCCAGGTCTCCTGCCGACAGGACGACGGCAAGCAGGATCGCGAGCGACAGGTTCCCGTGTATCGATGCGATCGCGAGGCAGGCGAGCAACAGCAGCGTGATCTGCGCGAGATACGCAGCCAGTGCGGCCGGATTGAAACTGCCGCCTTCCGCCTGCAGGGTGTTGGACAGGACCCAGACCAGCAGATTGAAGCCGGCCAGCAACACGAACTGCGCAGCACCCGCGCGAAAATTCAGCCAGCGAACCGGCAGAAAGAATGCGAGCCGGGCGCCGGCCGAAACGTTGCGCATCAATCCCGTGATTGGCGTTTCCCGCATGGCTGAAAAGGGGCGCGCGCCTCAGGCGTCCGGCGTGCCGCGGCGCATTGCTTCATCGATCGCCGCCAGCCGGGCAACATCGACGTTTGCCGCGATCTCCCCGGTCGAACCCGCGTTCCTGGCGATCGCACCCGCATCAACCCTCGCCGCCGCAATGCGGGCCGCGCGCGCGCGCGTTGCGCCTGCAATCGTTTCCGGTTCGGCCAGCGCGGCGGCGCGAAGCAACGCTTCGAAGCGCTCGCCGCGACGGAAGGCGTCGGCGTTCTTGAGCAGGCCAAGCAGGACCGCCGCGTCCCCGGACTGCGCCCCGCGCAGCCCGTCGCGACAGCGGCACGCAAGTACCGCGAGTTCGCGAACATCGACCGGGGCGCGCAGACGGTCGCAGAGCGCGCGGAACGCGCGCACACCACCGTCCTTTCCTTGCGCAGAGGCGAACCACGCGAGTGCTGCAAACCGCACCGCCAGCGGCGCCTGCGCCGCGGCGGCACGCGCCAGGGTCTCGAACACCGCGGCCCGGGTTGGGCCGGAAAACAGCGCGTCCAGCTCGGGGGCCAGATGCGCAAGCGCCGCGCAACGCTCGAGCACGAGGAACATGGCACGATCGTTCCCTGTTGCCAGGTCGAGTAATGGGCAGCACCATTACAGGTTGAGCAGTTCTGAACAGCCGTCGCGTCGGAAGCGCTCGTGCAGAACATAACGGCGAGTGCGACTCCGAACATCGAGAGTTTCGAGATGTTCATATTTCATTCCTTGGGTCAAAACGGTTCTTGAATCCTCACTTGGCGAATCGGCCTGAAGTTCAGTTCGAATTCGCTTTTTTTGCCGTCCATGCCGAGGTCGACATCAACGACTTTGCCAAAATTTCCTGACTTGGAAATCACGGTTTTTCCACGTCACCGGTGCCATTCGTACTGGAAAATCGAACAAATCCATGTCCTCAATACCAACGGATAGGTGTTTCGAATCCCCAGCGCGGTTCTGCGGATTCGAGTTATCCGGGTAAAACCACCAGTAGCCAACAACGCCGAGAATTTTGTTCGTGCAAAAGAGCGCGGGAACACAATCAAGCATCTCATTCCAATAGGGAGTGCGCCGTTAGTAAATAACTTCGACTTACGAAGATTCTGGAATGAGCTATTTTTCCGGTTGTAGCTATTTTTCGCCGTTTTCTCTTTGTGCCGACTACATCGGTGGAAACGACTTCTTGGAAAGAAAACGCTGGCAGCTTTGCAGGCATCCCTTTGCGTCAGCAAAACTTTTCCCGGAATGACGTCGCCTATCCCCGTGATTAAGCGATTACGGATGCCCATCAATTCGCAATCTTTCAGTCGGCGATTCAAACTTCGACGCCAGTTTTACGGCGGGCTTTGGTTCTGAACTTCAAGCCCATGCGAATTTCGTTTCCGACTTCGTTGAACTGGACGTCATCCATGAAGTTCCGGATAAGCGTCAATCCCCGCCCACCAGCACCTGACAGCTGCGAAATATCAGAGGCATTCTTTGTTTCGGCAGCCGCGTCAAAACCATTACCGTCGTCGCGAATGATGACTTCGATCCGGTTTCGAAGATAATTCAATACCGACCCGCACACGCCGATCGTTGAAAGGCGGCTCAAAGCTGCATGTCCTTAACGACTTCCGCGACCAAACCATCATGAAGTGCTCGACGGGCATCCTGGACCAGCGCACCGTCCAATTCGAGATTTCCGTGGAAAATTGCATTGATCATTGCTTCTTCAATCGCAACCGCCACGTGCCGTCGTTCGGCGACATCGCCCATACCAAGTATTTCCGCGGTCCCGTCAACGAAATCGAGCAGGGGAGCTATCAACTCTTGATCATTCTTCAGATTGAATTGAAAGCGGGTATTGGTCGTAAACCGCATCAGCCGTTCTTTCGATTTATGGTGGTTGGAAATCGAAAGGACTTGCTCAACGGTTTCCAACAGCGAACCCGCCAACGCACTTTTGG
>CAWJNP010000011.1:0-18414 GCA_963844255.1 uncultured beta proteobacterium | reverse complement strand
GAAGGTTCGTCGAGGCCGCGCGAACGGTGGTGCGCAGCCGCTCGCGCAAGCTCGGGATCAGACGAGGCGTTCGAGAAGAGCGACATCCACATCCACCTCCCGGAAGGCGCCACGCCGAAGGACGGGCCGAGCGCCGGCATCGCGATCACCACCTCGCTGGTGTCGTCGCTGACCGGGATTCCGGTGCGCGCCGACGTGGCGATGACGGGCGAAATCACGCTGCGCGGCGAGGTGCTGGCGATCGGCGGCCTGAAGGAAAAGCTGCTTGCGGCGGACCGCGGCGGCATCAAGACGGTGATGATTCCCGAGGAGAACGTGAAGGACCTCCAGGAGATCGCGGACAACATCAAGAACAAGCTCGAGATCGTACCGGTGAAGTGGATCGACAAGGTGCTCGAGGTGGCGCTGGAGCGCCAGCCGGTGCCGCTGACCGAGGTCGATGTCGCCGCGCTGCCGGCAGCGTCAAGGAAAAGGCCGGCGACGCCAAACCGGGCGTGATCACGCACTGAGCCATATCGAGGAGGGAGTGCAATGAACAAAGCAGAAATGATCGAGCAGATCGCCCAGGCTGCGGAGATCTCCAAGTCGGCAGCGGAGCGCGCCATCGATGCCATGGTCGTCGCGATCAAGTCGAACCTGAAGAAGGGCAATATGGTGACGCTCGTCGGCTTCGGCACGTTCTATGTCGGCAAGCGCGCCGCCCGGATCGGGCGCAATCCGCGCACCGGCGCGGAGATCAAGATCAAGGCGGCGCGGGTTCCCAAGTTTCGTGCTGGAAAAGCGCTCAAGGATGCGGTAAACTAACAGGCTGTTTACGCCCTGTTTCCCATGGACAGATGGCAGATGGGCGGACGGTGAAGATCGGCAGGGGTTGGCTTTGGCCGGATCGGGTGCTTAGCTCAGCGGTAGAGCGTCGCCCTTACAAGGCGAATGTCATAGGTTCGACCCCTATAGCACCCACCATAGGTCCGATGGCCGGTAGCGGTTGAGTGCGATAGTAGAGAGGCAACACGCGTGGAGTGGTAGTTCAGTTGGTTAGAATGCTGCCCTGTCACGGCAGAGGTCGCGGGTTCGAGTCCCGTCCACTCCGCCAACATTCCTGAAAAGGCGAACCTCGGTTCGCCTTTTTCATATCAGCGAACTTATGTCCCACGGGCGAATCGACAACCCCAATGTTTGACCTAGTTCACAAGCACAAGATCGTCATCCAGATCATCCTGGGACTGCTGATCATCCCGTTCGCCTTCTTCGGCCTGGACTCCTACACCCGCTCGATGAACAGCGCGGACGACGTGGCGAACGTCGATGGCCTGAAGATTTCCACACGTGAATTCTCCGAGGAACTGCGCCAGCAGTTGGATCGCATCCGCGGTCTGCTCGGACGCGGCGCGGATGTCAGCGGCTTCGACACCCCGGAGGCGCGCAGCGGCCTGTTGGACAGCATGATCGACCGCCGGGTGCTCGCCGCCGCCGCGGTCAAGGCGAGCCTGTCGATCAGCGACGAGCAACTGCGTGAGCTCATCTCCACCATGCAGCCGTTCCAGGTTGAAGGTCGCTTTTCCAAGGACACCTACGAGGCGCTGCTGCGTGCGCAGAACATGACGCCCGCGAGCTTCGAGGCGCGCATGCGCTATGACCTCACGCTGTCCCAGCTGAGCCGCTCGGTGTCGGGGAGCGCCATCCAGTCGCGCGAAATTGCCGAACGCCTGCTGGCGCTGTCCGGCCAGAAGCGCGAGATCCAGGAGGCGGTGATTGCGCTGCAGCCGTTCCTCGCACAGGTGAAGATCGAGGATTCCGCAGTCAAGGCCTACTACGATGCGAATCCCGGCGAATTCCGCACCCCTGAACAGGTCAAGGCAGACTATCTGGTGCTTTCCTCCGAGCAGCTCGGGGCGCTCGAACCGCCCACCGAGGACGAACTCAAGGCGGCCTACGCCGCCCGGAAGGCGCAATTCGTCCAACCCGAGCAGCGTCGCCTCAGCCATATCCTGATTCCTGCAGCCTCGGATGCGAAACCCGCGGAAAAAGAGGCGGCGAAGAAAAAAGCCGAAGCGCTGCTTGCGGAACTACGCAAGGCGCCCGGGCGGTTTGCCGAACTCGCGAAGCAGAACTCGAAGGACCCGGGATCGGCGGACAAGGGCGGCGACCTCGGGGTGGTGGCGCCCGGCATGATGGTCAAACCCTTCGAGGATGCCGCATTCAAGCTGAAGAAGGACGAAACCAGCGAAGTGGTCGAGACCGAATTCGGTTACCACCTGATCCGTGTCACGGACATTCAGGCCGGCAAGACCAAGACGATCGACGAGGTGAAGAGCGAACTCGTGCGGGACGTCGCCAGGGACAAGGGAACGAAGAAATTTGCCGAAGCGGCAGAGGCGTTCACCAATCTCGCCTACGAGCAGTCCGATACCCTCAAGCCCGCTGCAGAGCGGTTCAAGCTGGTGATCCAGCACTCCGACTGGTTCAGCAAGACTGCGCCCCAGGCTGCGGGGATGCTGGCCAACCCCAGGCTGCTCGAGGGGCTGTTCTCGCCGGATGCGATCCAATCCAAGCGCAATACCGATGCGGTCGAAGTGTCCCCCAACGTGCTGGTTGCCGCGCGCGTGGTCGAGCATCGCGCCGCGGCCCAGCTGAAGTTCGAAGAGGTCAAGGCAAGGATCGAGACGCTCCTGCGCCAGCGGGAGGCGCTCAAGCTCGCGCGCAAGGACGGCGCGGAAAAGCTCGAACAGCTCAAGGGCGGCAAGGATGCGGGTCTCAAGTGGTCCGAGCCGCGCATGGTCAGCCGTGCCGGGCCGCAGAATCCGCCCCCCGCGGCATTGCACGCAATACTGTCAGCGGACCCGGCAAAGCTGCCATCGTATGCCGGCGCCGAGCTGGAGGGCGGGTATGGCCTGTATCGCATTGGCCGGATCGTCGAGTCCGCGTCTGGAAGCGAGGCGGAAAAGAAGTCTGCGGTGAGCCAGCTTGAAAACCAGACGGGCGCAGAGCAGTTCGCGGCCTACATTGCCGACCTGCGCTCGCGCGCCAAGGTCGAGATCAACCAGGCCAACCTGGAAAAGAAGGTACAGCCCTAGGGTCGGGGCGCCGGTTCGGCGCCCCCGTGCTTTTCCTAGACCGCGGGTTCTTCCCCGAGCGCGCGCATGCCGCCAACGACGGTGCTGAAGCCGTTGTCCACGTGCAGGACCTCGCCGGTGATGCCGGCAGCGAGGTCGGAGAGCAGGAACGCCGCGGCGTTACCGACGTCGTCGATCGTGACATTGCGCCGCAGAGGCGCATTCTGCTCGACGAACTTGAGTATCTTGCCGAAACCCGATATTCCGCTTGCGGCCAGCGTCTTGATCGGTCCGGCAGAAATTGCATTCACCCGGGTTCCATTGCGGCCGAGACTGTCGGCCAGGTAGCGCACGCTCGCCTCGAGACTCGCCTTCGCAAGACCCATGGTGTTGTAGTTCGGAATCACCCGCTCGGCGCCCAGATACGTGAGCGTGACGAGCGAAGCACGATCGCTCAGCATCGGCAGGGCCGCCTTGGCCAGTGCCGGGAAACTGTATGCGGAAATGTCCAGCGCCTCGCGGAACGCTTCGCGCGTAATGCCTTCGAGAAAATCGCCGGCGATGGCACTGCTCTTGGCGAACGCGATCGAATGCACAAGGCCGTCGAGTTTCTCCCAGTGCGTACCCAGCGACTGAAACAGCTTCGCAATCGACGCATCGTCGGTGACCTCGCAGGGCAGGGCGATCGCCGAGCCGAGCTCGTTGGCCATGTCCTCTACGCGCTCCTTGAAGCGGTCGGTCTGGTAGGTCAGCGCCAGCTCGGCGCCTTCACGCTGCGCGGCCTTCGCAATTCCCCAGGCAATCGAGCGATGGCTGAGCAGACCAGTGATCAGGATGCGGCGTCCGGCGAGAAATCCCATGCTGTTCCCTCTGTTAAGGTCGGGTGAGATTATACTTCCCGCATGCGATTCCGGCCTGCTCCGGTCCTCGCGCTCGCGGCCGCCGCCTGTCTCGGCGTCGCTGGCTGCGGCGAGGTCTGGAATAACCCACATCCGTCTGCGGAATCGCGCAAGAACATCCTTTATTCGGTGTTCGTGGACCGGCCCAAGCACCTGGACCCCGTCCAGTCCTATGCCTCGGACGAAGCGACCTTTACGCGGCAGATCTATGAGCCGCCCCTGCAGTACCACTACCTGAAGCGGCCCTACGAGCTGGTCCCGCTGACCGCGGTCGAGGTGCCGAAGCCCACCGATATCGAGGGCGGAAAGTACACGGTCTACGAGATCCGCATCAAACCGGGGATCCGGTATCAGCCGCATCCGGCATTCAACCCGCGCCATCTCGCGCTCGATCGCGCGGCGATCGCGCAGCATGAAGACGCCCTACGACCTGCCCGAGCCCGGGACGCGCGAACTGCTGGCCGACGACTACATCTACCAGATCAAGCGGCTCGCACATCCGCACCTGCATTCGCCGATCTTCGGCCTGATGAGCGAGTACATCGTCGGGCTTGGACGACCTCGCCAAACGCCTCAAGACCGCGAGCACCCGACTCGCCGAAGGACGGCTGGCTCGACCTGCGCGACTATCCGCTCGAAGGTGTCGAGCGCGTCGATGCGCATACCTATCGCATCCGGATCAAGGGGCGCTATCCGCAGTTCGCCTACTGGCTGGCGATGCCGTTCTTTGCGCCGATGCCGTGGGAGGCCGAAAAGTTCTTCCGCCAGGCGGGCATGGCGGAAAAGAATTTCGATCTTGACTGGTGGCCGGTCGGCACCGGCGCCTACATGCTCTCCGAGAACAACCCGAACGCGCGCATGGTGCTCGAAAAGAATCCAAACTTCCGCGGAGAACCGTATCCCGGGGAGGGTGAGGCGGGGGACGCGAAAGCAGGGCTGCTGAAGGACGCAGGCAAGACCATGCCGTTCATCGACCGCGCCGTGTATACCCGCGAGAAGGAAGGGATTCCCCTGTGGAACAAGTTTCTGCAGGGCTACTATGATTCCTCGGGAATCGGGTCGGACAATTTCGACCAGGCCGTGCGTGTGTCGGTGGAGGGCGATGCAGCGCTGACGCCCGCCATGGAGGCGCGCGGGATCGCGCTGCAGACTTCGGTATCCGCGACCGTGTACTACCTGGGCGCGAACTGGCTCGATCCGGTGGTGGGCGGGCAGGCAGGCGGGGAAGCGGCGGAACGCGCGAGCAAGCTGCGGCAGGCACTTGCGATCGCGATCGACTGGGAGGAGTACCTTTCAATATTCGCCAACGGGCGCGGCATCGTCGCCAGCGGGCCGATCCCGCCGGGAATCTTCGGCTTCCGGGAAGGCGAGCGCGGGATCAATCCCTACACCCACGTCTGGCGGGACGGCATGGCTCGCCGCCGCGGGATCGACGAAGCGAGGAAGCTGCTTGCCGAGGCCGGCTATCCCGACGGCCGGGACGCGAAGACCGGGCAGCCGCTGGTGCTCAACTTCGACACCACGTCCCGCGGCCCGAGCGACAAGGCGCAGCTGGACTGGTGGAGAAAGCAGTACGCCAAGCTCTCCATCCAGCTCGAACCGCGTCAGACCGACTGGAACCGCTTCCAGGAAAAGATACGCAAAGGCAGCCAGCAGTTGTTCATGATGGGCTGGAACGCCGACTATCCCGATCCGGAAAACTTCATGTTCCTCCTGAACGGCGCGCAGAGCCGTGCGCGCACGCAGGGGGAGAATGCCGCCAACTACGTGAATCCGCAGTTCGACATTCTTTTCGCGCAGATGCGCAACATGCCGAACTCTCCGCAGCGGCAGGAGGCGATCGACCGCATGGAGGAGATCGTGCGCCGGGACGCACCGTGGATCGGCGGATTCCATCCCAAGACATTCGCCCTGTATCACGGCTGGCTGCACAACGTGAAGTCCAACGAAATGGCCGGCAATACGCTCAAGTACCTGCGCGTTGACGCCGCCAGGCGAGCGGCACTGCGCAAGACATGGAACCAGCCGGTGGTGTGGCCGATCCTGGTCGTCGTGCTGCTGTTCGGGCTGGCCCTGGTGCCGGCGATTCGCGGGTACCGCCGCCGCGAGCGCATGGCCGGTCGTGAGGGTGGGGCGCCGCCTGCGCAAAAACACGCAGCGTCCGATCCGTCCCGGAAGGCCTGAAGACCGATGTTTGCGTACATCATCCGCCGCATCCTCTACGCGATTCCGATCCTGATCGGCGTCAACCTCATCACGTTCTCCCTGTTCTTCGTCGTCAACACGCCCGACGACATGGCACGCATGCAGCTTGGCGCCAAACGCGTCACACCGGATGCAATTGAGAAGTGGAAGGCGGAGCGCGGCTATGACCGGCCGCTGTTCTGGAACACATCGGCCGAGGGAACCGACAGGCTCACGAAGACGATCTTCTACGCCAAGTCCGTGCGCCTGTTCGTGCTCGATTTCGGCACAGCCGAGGACAAGCGCGACATCGGCCGCGAAATCCGCAGTCGCATGTGGCCGAGCCTGGCGCTCGCGATTCCGGTTTTTCTGGTGGGCATTGCAGTCAACATCAGCTTTGCGCTCGGCATGGCGTTCTTCCGCGCCACCGCACTCGATTTCTCCGGCGTGGTGCTGTGCGTCGCAATGATGTCGATCTCGACGCTCTTCTACATCATCGGCGGACAGTTCCTCGTGGCCAAGCTCTGGCATCTCGTGCCCATTTCGGGCTACGACGGTGGGCTCCATGCGGTGAAATTCCTCATCCTTCCGGTGTTGATCGGTGTCGTGAGCGGGATCGGCAGTGGCAGCCGCTGGTATCGGACCCTGTTCCTGGAGGAGATGGGCAAGGACTATGTGCGCACGGCGCGCGCCAAGGGCCTCACCGAAACCGTGGTGCTCTTTCGCCATGTGCTCAAGAACGCGATGATTCCAATTCTTACCGGTGCGGTGGTCGTGATTCCTCTGCTGTTCATGGGGAGCCTGCTGTCGGAATCGTTCTTCGGTATTCCGGGCCTGGGCAGCTACACGATCGACGCCATCCAGGCACAGGACTTCGCCGTCGTCCGTTCGATGGTGTTCATCGGCTCGGTGCTCTACATCCTCGGTCTGCTGCTCACCGACCTGTCCTATACCCTGGTCGACCCACGCATAAGGCTCGAATAGGATGCCTCTGCTCCTCTGGACCGACGCGCTGGTATGGTTGCTGCTGATTGCCGGTACGGCGTATGCGCTCCATTGCCGCCGCCGGCCGCACCTCGCCGCGCCCTGGGCGCGCGTGTTCCGCAGTCCGATCGCGATGGCCTCTGCGGTCGTACTGACGGTCTACCTTGGCGTCGGCCTGCTCGATTCGCTGCACTATCGCCCGCAACTGAGTTCGACGGATCCAAAGGCTGCGGCGGCCTATTCCGTCGAGGTGCGATCGGTCCTCGACCTCGCGTTGTCCCACCTGCGCGGCAACAGCGAAAAGACCTACTCCATGCCCCTGGCCACACGCCTGTACCAGAAGGAGCAGATCGAGCAGCCGGACGGCAAAATGATGCGCGCCTATCCCCGTCTGCGATTCGGGGGTGCACACCTGTCCGACGAAGCCTCGCACTTTCCGGACATCACGAGACGAGCCCTCGCCGGCTTCGCGGCGGCTGCGGTGCTGTGGGCCGCGGTCGGACTGGGCCTGCGCGGATTCGCCCGACGCCGGCCGGAAGTTCCGTGGCGCGCGGCGTTCCTCGCGCTCGGTGTCCTGCTCGCGCTCGCCGGCCCGGCGTTCGGCCTGTCCACGGGCTATCACGTGCTGGGGACCGACAAGGTCGGTCAGGACGTGTTCTATCTGTCGCTGAAAAGCATACGCACGAGCCTGGTGATCGGGACCCTGACCACGCTGGTGATGCTGCCTCTGGGCGCGACCGTCGGGATCATGGCGGGGTACTTCAAGGGCTGGGTGGACGATCTGATCCAGTATGCCTACACGACCCTGAATTCGATCCCCGGCGTGCTGCTGATTGCGGCAAGCGTGCTGATGATGCAGTTGTACATCGACACGCATCCCGACCTTTTTCCGACGTCCGCGCAGCGCGCAGACCTGCGCCTGCTGTTCCTTTGCATGATCCTGGGACTGACAAGCTGGACCGGCCTTGCACGGCTGCTGCGCGGCGAGGCGCTGAAACTCGGTGAGCTCGAGTACATCCAGGCGGCGCATGCGTTCGGCGTGAGCCACGCACGCATCCTCTCCAGGCACATCCTGCCGAATGTCATGCACATCATCATCATTTCGCTGGTGATGGATTTTTCCGGCCTCGTGCTCGCCGAGGCCGTGTTGTCGTACGTCGGTGTCGGCGTGGATCCTTCGACCATCAGTTTCGGAACCATGATCAACAGCGCGCGCCTCGAGATGGCGCGCGAGCCCATGGTCTGGTGGTCCCTGGCGGCGGCATTCTTCTTCATGTTCGTGCTGGTTCTGGTCGCCAATCTGTTCGCGGATTCGGTGCGGGACGGATTCGATCCGCGAACACGCGTCGGCGCGGTGCGGCTCACACCCGGCAAGGCGACGGCATGAGCGCGGTGCACGAGAACGACGAGAGCGCCCTGGCGGTCGAAGGTCTGAAGACCTGGCTCGAAACCGCGGACGGGCCGCTCCATGCGGTCGATGGTGTCGACCTCGAGATCCGCGCAGGTGAATGCTTTGCGCTGGTCGGGGAGTCCGGATGCGGCAAGTCGATGACGGCACTTTCGGTGCTTCGGCTCCTGCCCGATGCGGGACACATCGCAGAGGGCAGCGTGCGTCTGGGCGGCACCGATCTGCTGGCATTGCCTGAAGTCGCGATGCGCGCCGTACGCGGTCGGCGCGTGGCGATGATCTTCCAGGAACCCTCCACCTCGCTGAATCCGGTTCTGAGCGTCGGGCGGCAGATCGTCGAAGTTCTCGAGCGGCACACTGCGCTGGACGCGGCCGCGGCCAGGAAGAGGGCGATCGAACTGCTGGCCGCCGTCGGCATCGACGATTGCGAGCGGCGCTTCGGCGAGTATCCCTTCCAGCTGTCCGGCGGCCTCAAGCAGCGCGTGATGATCGCCGCGGCGCTGGCGGCTGATCCCGACGTGCTCGTTGCGGACGAGCCGACGACGGCGCTCGACGTCACCATCCAGGCGCAGATCCTGGAGCTGCTCAGGCGGCTGCAGGCCGAGCGCCGGATGGCGATCCTGCTGATCACCCACGACCTGGGCATCGTGGCGCAGATGGCACAGCGGGTGGGCGTGATGTATGCGGGTCAGCTCGTCGAAGTCGCTGCTCGCGAAGCATTCTTCCGCTCCCCGCAGCATCCCTACTCGCAAATGCTGTTCGCCGCACTTCCCACGGCGCAGAACCGTGGCACGGAACTCGCGGTGATCCCGGGCCAGGTGCCGGCACTGACGCAGGACTTCGGCAGTTGCCGGTTTGCCGACCGTTGCCCGTTTGTGTTCGAGCTGTGCAGGTCCACGCCCCCGGAATTTTCAGCCGCCGGCGCGTCGCATCGCGTTCGCTGCCATCTGCGCACGAGCGAGCCTGCAGGGCCAAGGGTGCGACCCGGCTCTGCCGCAACTGCGCAGGTCGCAGATGCCGAGGCTCCGCTGCTTCTGGAAGTGTCGGAGTTGAAAATGCATTTTCCCGTCCGTCGGGGGCTGTTTCGGCGTACGGTCGGGTGGGTCAAGGCCGTGGATGGCGTGTCTTTCGGGATTCGCGAAGGACGCACGCTTGCACTTGTAGGAGAGTCGGGGTGCGGCAAGACCACCGCGGGCAAGGCGCTGCTGCAGCTGATCAGGCCGACAAGCGGCAGCGTGCGCTTCCAGGGCCGCGAACTGACGCGCCTGTCGCGGCGTGAATTGCGGCCGGTGCGCGCGGCGATCCAGATCGTGTTCCAGGATCCCTACGCTTCGCTCGATCCACGGATGCGCACTGCCGACATCATCGAGGAAGGCATGCGTGCGCTGGACGCCACGGCGACGGCCGCCGAGCGCGACCGGCGCATCGATACGCTGCTTGACCAGGTCGGTCTCTCGCCCCGGGCCAAGGTTCGCTATCCGCATGAATTCTCTGGTGGCCAGCGCCAGAGAATCGCGATCGCGAGGGCGCTCGCGGTGGAGCCCCGCCTGATCGTCTGCGACGAGCCGACCAGCGCGCTGGACGTGTCGGTGCAGGCGCAGATTCTTAACCTGCTCTCCGACCTGCAGAGCCGGCTGGGTCTGGCCTATCTGTTCATTACCCACAATATTGCGGTGGTGGGTCATCTGGCGCACGAGGTTGCAGTGATGCACCGCGGCCGGATCGTGGAGCAGGGCGACGCGACAAGCGTTCTGGAACGGCCGCAGCATGCCTACACCCGCGAGTTGCTCGCAGCCGTGCCGACGATCGACGAATGAGGAGGGGGTAACGGGGGAAACCTTGGTTCCCCTGTTCCTAGCGGGGTTCCTGGAGTTCGGCGAGCAGCAGCCGGTTCAGATCGGCGGGTACCGGCAGAAGGTTGTGTTCCAGCAGGCCCAGCAACTGTTGACGCTCGGCTTCGGGCAAGCCGGCGGTTTCCTGCCTGAACTGGGCCGCCAGGCGTTGTTTTTCCGCGTTCGAAAGCTTTGCAAGCTCGACCTGGGCGGTGCGTACTGCCAGCGCCTTGTGCAGGAAGAACTCGATCAGGGTCGCGCGGCTCGTGCCGAGCTTGGGGTCGAGCAGCATTTCATTGAGGCTTTCGAACACCTCGCGACGCTGGGACTGGCTCAGGTAGCCAAAGCTGTCGTCGATGATCTGACGCAGTGTTTCCGGCTCGACGGCAGTGCCCGGGTAGGTTGAAGACGGTTCGGGAACGGCCAGCGCCGCTACCTCCGGCGCAGGCCTCGCCGCCGACGCTGCCGCAATTTCCTTGGCCACACTCATCAGGAAAAACAGCAGCGGATCGGCGCGCACCGGCAGCGCCCATAGCATGGCGACCACGAGAAAAGCGATCCTGCGCAGGGCGGGGCTCATGTCCGGGCGGGAGGGGAGGTGGCGAAAAGCGGGGGATTGATTCTAGACCTGTCAGATCCCCGCGCAAGCCAAATCGTACCCGGAACGCTTGTGGCAGCGCAGCGGCGAGCGCGCCATCGACTGCCGACGATACTTACTTATTTACTTTACGTTTATTGTTCTTCTTACTGATTATATTGCGTTTTATTTTTTTAACTGTCGCTTTCTTATGTACCCCGGAAGTTGTCTGTACGCGCAGTTTCTGACCGGCATGCAGCACCCGTCCGATCGGATTCCAGCGTCGCAAATCGTCCGGGGTTACCTGATAATGACTCGCAATCGAGCTGATTGTCTCGCCGGGACGCACCGTATGCACCTGGGTACTCGTGACAGGGACAGGCGTGGGCGGCGCGTACATCAGCGGCAGGCTGGCGCCGTCCCTGGCCGCTCCGTTGATTGGAACCACCAGCAGGGCGGGCAGTTGGCGGGTGCGCGCGGACACCCCGTTCACCTCGCGAAGGCGCGCGAGTGACACCCCGAAGCGCTGTGCAATTGTATCGAGCCTTTCGCCGCGTTTCGGGTGGTAGGTCTGCCAGGAGACCAGGGCTTTTTCGTCGTATTTCTCGAGGTTGGCGTGAAATACCTGCACCTTGTCCGCGGGAAGCACGATTCGTGCATTTTCGGCGGCGGGGATGATCGGGCGATTGAAGGCCGGGTTCAGCGCGACGAACTCCTCGACCGGCATTTCCGCAAGTTTGGCGGCCAGGCGGATGTCGATGTCCTTTTCACGCGGGATGGTCGCGAAATACGGCTGGTTGGGAATCGGATCCAGAACGATTCCGAAAGGGGCGGGATCCGCGATGATGTTCTTGAGCGCCTGGAGCTTGGGCACGTAATAGCGGGTTTCCTGAGGCATGCGCAGGCTCGAATAGTCGGTCGGCAGCCCGGCCGCCTCATTGCGGGCGATCGCCTTGGCTACCGCATTCTCTCCCCAGTTGTACGAGGCCAGCGCGAGGTGCCAGTCACCATTCATTTCGTAGATGTCCCGCAGATAGTCGAGCGCAGCAGAGGTCGAGGCGACGATGTCGCGGCGCCCGTCATACCACCATGTCTGCGCCAGGTCGTAGCGTTTGCCGGTTCCGGGGATGAACTGCCAGAGCCCGGAGGCGTGTGCACGCGAGTAGGCCATCGGGTTGAACGAGCTCTCCACCATCGGCAGCAGCGCGAGCTCCGTGGGCATGCCGCGCTTTTCCAGTTCGTTGACGATGTGATACAGGTAGCGCCGGCTGCGCTCGAACATGCGTTTCAGATACTCCGGACGCGCCGCGTACCAGGCCGTTCGATCCTGGACCAGCGGACTCTCAAGATTGGGCATCGAAAAACCCGCGCGGATGCGCTGCCACAGGTCGTCCGGCTGTACCGTGAGGTCGACGGTCGCAACGCCGCGCAACGGCTCCTTGACCGTCTGTTTTTCACCGTCGAATGGAGGCAGTCGTGATCCGTCGAGCGGTTTGCTTGCCGCTACATCTGCGGTCGCCGGCTTCGCGGCATCGGCAGGCGCTGTTCTGGGGACCTGATAGGGCACATGGGGAACCTTGGCGGACGGGTTCGGGCGTGACCGGAGGTTGGGTCGCGCAGGCGCCCAGCAGCACACACGCGAACAGCGCGGCTCTAGCGGCAGGCCTGCGCACTGTGTTCCATGTTTCCAGTCGTGGCCGCAATCCGCGACGGTCGCGTGTTAGTCTCCCCGAACGCCGTCAGCAAAGCATTTTTTCGCATATGTCCATTGTAGCTCCCGCGGCCCTCCCGGCGCTTGCGAGTTGGCTGAGTACACCCCAGGGTCGCTATGTGCTCGACTGGGAACTTGAGCAGTTCGACAGCGCCGTCGAGGACGTGTTCGGTTTTCGTGCGGTTCAGATCGGATTGCCCGGCATTCGATTTTCTGCGCGGCAACCGAATCTCGTACCGATTCCCGCTGTCGCTCGAACCGGGGGCGACCGTCGCGGCCGATCCGCTGCAGCTGCCGATCGCCTCCACCAGTGTCGACCTGCTGGTTCTGCCGCATGTGCTCGAGTTCAGTGCCGATCCGCATCTGGTGCTGCGCGAAGCTGAACGGGTCCTCATGCCGGAAGGTCAGATTGTCATCTCCGGCTTCAACACGCTGTCCCTCTGGGGATTGAAACAGTCGCTTGCGCGGCGCGGCGCCGCATGCCCGTGGAATGCGCATATGATCGGGCTGCTGCGGCTCAAGGACTGGCTCAAGCTTCTGGGTTTCGAGTTGAACGGCGGAAAATTCGGCTGCTATGCGCCGCCGTTTGCGAACCAGAAGTGGTTGTCGCGATTTGCCTTCATGGAGAAGGCCGGTGCCCGCTGGTGGCCGATTGCGGGCGGTGTATACGTGGTGCGCGCGATCAAGCGCACGGCAGGGATGCGCCTGGTAACGCCGGCCTGGCGCAGGGAACGCGTGAAGGCGCGTGCCCTGTCCCCGGTCACCCAATCCAATGGACATGCCAACAAACAAGAAAATGTCTGAAGACACGGTTGAAATCTATGCTGACGGCGCCTGCCGCGGCAACCCGGGGCCGGGCGGATGGGGTGCCCTGCTGACTGCCGCGGGAAAGCAGAGGGAATTGTTCGGCGGCGAGCCTGCGACCACCAACAACCGCATGGAGCTCATGGCCGTGATCAGCGCGCTCGAATCGCTCAAGCGGCCGTGCAGCGTGGTCCTGTATACCGATTCGCA
Organism: uncultured beta proteobacterium; assembly: GCA_963844255.1. Taxonomy (GTDB): domain Bacteria; phylum Pseudomonadota; class Gammaproteobacteria; order Burkholderiales; family SG8-39; genus SZAS-79. Next base: position 4,752 of record CAWJNP010000011.1, on the reverse strand, counting down.
GTACGTGCAGAAGGGGATCTCGGAATGGATACATTCCTGGAAGCGGCGCGGCTGGAAGACTGCGGACAAAAAGCCGGTGAAGAATGAAGACCTCTGGCGCCGTCTGGACACGGCCACGCAGGGCCATCGCATCGACTGGCGCTGGGTCAAGGGTCATGCGGGCAATCCCGGCAACGAGCGGGCCGACGCGCTGGCCAACATGGGCATCGAACAGCCGAGGAGTGACTGATGGCATTGCGGCTCGTTGTTCTGGATACCGAAACCACCGGACTGAACGCCCGCATGGGCGATCGCGTGGTCGAGATAGGCTGCATCGAGATCCTAGACCGGCGCCTGTCGGAGAACCGGTTCCACGCCTATCTGAACCCGGGCCGTCCCAGCGACCCGGGGGCGGAGCGCGTGCACGGCCTGTCCACCGAATTCCTCTCCGACAAACCGAAGTTTGCCGAGATTGCAGCGGATTTCATCGATTACGTGAAAGGCGCCGAACTGGTCATCCACAACGCTGCGTTCGACGTGGAGTTCCTCAATCAGGAACTCTCGCTGGCAGGCATGGGGCGGTTGTCCGAACACTGCAGTGGAGTGATTGACACGTTGTTGCGTGCACGCGAACTGCATCCCGGGAAGAAGAACACGCTCGACGCCCTGTGCGAGCGCTACGGGGTGGACAATTCGCATCGCACCCTGCACGGTGCGCTGCTCGACGCATCGCTGCTCGCAGAGGTCTACCTCGCCATGACCCGCGGACAGGAAAGCCTCATCGTCGAGACCGATTCGCCGCCCACGGTCGGTGGTGGCAGCGCGACGTTCGACGCGTCCCGGCTGAGCGTGTCTGCGCGCGAACAAGGAGGAACTCGCCGAGCACGAAAAGGTCCTCGCTGCGATCGACGCGGAGTCCAGGGGAAAGACCCTGTGGAGGACGCTCAGCGGAGACGCGCCCGACGGCTGAGCCGGACGGTCCTGCCGGTATACTGCGAGGGACAACGCCAAACCCGCACTGAGAGGGGTACAGATGAGCAAGCCCAATCCCTACGAGCAGGATCTGGAGCGGAATCCTGCTAACTACGCCCCGCTCACGCCGCTATCGTTTCTGGAGCGCGCTGCCCACACCTATCCGGACCGGGTGTCCCTGATTCATGGTGCGCAGCGCTTCACCTGGAAGGAAACCTATGCGCGCTGCAGACGGCTTGCTTCGGCCCTGAGCCGGCGCGGCATCGGTCCGGGGGATACGGTCGCCGTCATGCTGCCGAACACGCCGCCGATGTACGAGGCCCAGTTCGCGGTGCCGATGTGCGGCGCGGTGCTCAACTGCCTCAATACGCGCCTCGATGCCGAGTCGATCGCATTCATGCTCGACCACGGTGGCGCAAAGCTGCTGGTTACGGATCGCGAGTTCTCCGCGATCATCGAAAAAGCACTCACGCTGGTCAGGGAAAGGCCGGTCGTCATCGACGTCGACGACCCGGCATTTACTGGCGGCGCGCTGCTGGGGGAAAAAGAGTACGAATCGCTGCTCTCGGAGGGCGATCCGGCGTTCGCCTGGCGCTGGCCTGCGGATGAGTGGGAGGCCATTGGACTTAACTACACCTCGGGCACCACCGGAAATCCCAAGGGCGTCGTGGTCCATCATCGCGGCGCCTACCTCAACGCGCTCGGCAATATCGTGGTCTGGGCCATGCCGCATCATTCCGTCTATCTGTGGACGCTTCCGATGTTCCACTGCAACGGCTGGTGCTTTCCATGGACCATGGCGGCCAACGCGGGGACCAATGTATGCCTGCGCAGGGTGGAGGCCGCGCCCATTTTCGAGGCCATCCGCGAACACAAGGTGACCCACTATTGCGGTGCGCCGATTGTTCACCAAACCCTGATCAACGCGCCCGAGGAACTCAAGCGGGGTATCGCGCACAAGGTGAGCTGCCTCGTAGCGGGCGCGGCACCACCCGCGGCCATCCTAGAGGGCATGGAGCAGATGGGCTTTTCGATCACCCATGTGTACGGCCTGACCGAGGTGTACGGGCCGGCGACGGTCTGCGCCAAACACGAGGAATGGGCCAGTCTATCGCTGGCCGAGCAGGCGCAACTGAATGGCCGCCAGGGCGTGCGCTATCCGGTGCAGGAGGCGGTCGCCGTGATGAATCCGGAAACGATGCAGCCGGTACCGGCGGACGGCGAGACCATGGGCGAGATCATGTTCCGCGGGAATATCACGATGAAGGGCTACCTCAAGAATCCGAAGGCCACGCAGGAGGCGTTTGCGGGCGGCTGGTTCCATTCTGGCGACCTCGCAGTCATGAGCCCCGACGGTTATGTGAAGATCAAGGATCGTTCCAAGGACATCATCATCTCCGGCGGCGAGAACATTTCTTCGATCGAAGTCGAGGACGTGCTCTACCGGCACACCGCAGTCATGGCGGCGGCGGTCGTTGCGCAGCCTGATTCCAAGTGGGGGGAGACCCCCTGTGCCTTCGTCGAGCTGAAGGCCGGCGCGAGTGCGACCGAGGCCGAGATCATCGAGTTCTGCCGAGCCAGCATGGCCCGCTTCAAGGCGCCGAAGCGCGGTGGTCTTCGGCGTGCTGCCCAAGACGTCTACGGGCAAGATCCAGAAGTTCATGCTTCGCGAGCAGGCCCGGTCGGCCGCCGCGATCGAATAGGAGGTCTTCATGAGTGCAGTGCCTCGAGACGTTTCGCCGGACGGGCAACCGCCCCTTCTGCGCGAGGACAGCGGCGGAATCGTGACGCTGACCCTGAACCGCCCGGCGCAGATGAACCTGCTGACCACGGAAATGCTCGGTGCGCTGCAGTCCGCGTTCGACGCAATCGCACAGGACGAGCGCGCGCGGGTGGTGGTCCTGGCCGCAGCAGGGAAAGGGTTCTGTGCGGGCCACGACCTCAAGGAGATCCGCGCCCTGGGCACACAGGAGAGGATCTCGGGTCTGTTCGAGACCTGCAACCGCATGATGATGTCGATTCAGCGCCTGCCGCAGCCGGTCATCGCGCGGGTGCAGGGTGCAGCCGCAGCGGCAGGTTGTCAGCTGGTGGCGCAGTGCGATCTGGCGGTCGCAGTCGATTCTGCAAAGTTCACGACGCCAGGCGTCAGCTGGGGTTTCTTCTGCTCGACACCCGGTGTCGCGGTCGGACGCAATCTGCTGCGCAAGCACGCGATGGAAATGCTGCTTACGGGTGATCTGGTTGATGCGGCGAAGGCGCTGGAGTGGGGCCTCGTAAACCAGGTTGTGCCCACGGAGCGGCTCGATGCCGCCGTCTCCGAGCTGGCGAGGAAGATTGCGACCAAGCCGCCCGTCGACCGTGGCTGCAGGAAAGCGCGCGTTCTACGCTGCAGATGGATCTGGGCGTGGCGCAGGCCTACGAACTTGCCGGTGGTGTGATTTCGGCCAGTTTCGCGCATCCGGAAGGCGCGGAAGGGATGAACGCATTCATCGAAAAGCGCCCGCCGCGTTGGAAATAGCCGCGTGGAGGTAACTTCGGCGCAGGGTTGGCGTGCGCTTGCCATGCTGTACAACGCGCTGGTCACCGGCACGGTGGTTTCGCTGGTGTCGCGACGTGGCACCGAAACGGCGCGCGGGATCGTATTCGGTCTGTTTCGCCGTCAGCATCTGGATAAATTCCTCCCCGGCCTGCAAAAGCTCGGCCTCGCGGACAAGCCGCACGCGGTGGCCTGCGCGCTCTACCACTATCACTCCAATGCACTTGGCGGGGTCAAGACCGAGTATGTGCGTGAATCGGACCGCAAGGCCTGGGTACGTTACCCGCCGCCGCGCTGGATGTGGCGGGGAACGGCCATCGCCGCAATACCGCACGATGTGTCAGCTGCAATGCTGCATGCGTGGCATGGACACAACGGCGTGAGTCTTGGCAACCCGAGGCTGGGTTTCGTCTGCACCGGCATGACCGTGGACGGCATGCCCGGGCTGGAGGGCTATTACTACGAACATGACCATCCCCTTGCGGCCGAAGCCCGCGTGCGTTTCGCCTACGGAGAGGAAGTCATGCCGCCGTTCGATCCTGCGGGCGCGCCGATACTCGACCTGGCCACATGGCCTGCGGAGAGGCTGGCGCGGACTTTCCGCAGCTATGCGATGGCCTACATCTCGACCCTGCTGCCGGTCATGCAGGAACTGCTCGGCGTCGACGACGCGCGTCTTGAACTGGGCCGCGTTGCGCGACTCATCGGGCTCCAGTATCACGAGGAAGCGGCACAGGTAATGGGCCAGGGCTCCAACCTGAGCGCCGGGACCCGCTCGAGTGCAAACCTGTTCGGGCACTGGCTGACGGCCATGCTGGCCGCCGAAGGAGAGTCTGTCGGGATGCAGGAGACCGCCAGAGGGGTCGAAGTCAGCATGGACGGCTGGCGCCTGCTGCAGGGCACCGGTACGGCGGATCCGCTGGCCGCCTTCGACGCCTGGAACGAGTTGTGGGCCGGAGCCTGTGCTGCGCACGACCGCTTTTTGCGCTTGCATGCAAGTCGCTCACACGATGCGAAGGGGGTTTCCGCGATATGGGAGATCGTTCCCGGCTGAAGGGATCCACCGCGTCCTGGGGCGGTTGTTTTTCTGCAGTGCAATGGGCCCACTATTGGCGGGGTGGGCACGCTGCCGGGTCCCGTGGTGGGCGCATTCACCGTGGTCGCCCTGCAGAACCAGCTGGCCGAGCTCGATGGCTGGGTGACCGTCATCCAGGGCGTGATCTGCGTGCTCGCGTTCCGCCGAGGCATCGTCGGCGAAATGGCCG
>CAWJNP010000010.1:0-92082 GCA_963844255.1 uncultured beta proteobacterium | reverse complement strand
TGGCATGTGCGGGAATCGATCCCGCTCGCACAGAACGAGGAAGGGCCGAACATCAAGCACGACATCTCGCTGCCGGTGTCGGCCATTCCCGCCTTCTGCACCGAGACCGACGCGGCGCTGTTGGCCGCGGTACCCGGCGTGCGTCTGGTCAATTTCGGGCATCTCGGCGACGGCAACCTGCACTACAACGTCCAGGCGCCCGATGGACACGACCCGAAGCGCTTCCTGGCCCTGCATGAAGACCGCATCAACCAGATCGTCTACGACGCCGTGGCCTCGTTCGGCGGATCGTTTTCCGCCGAGCACGGCGTGGGCGTGCTCAAGCGCCACGAGATGGACGCGCGCAAGTCGCCGGTGGCGATGAGATTGATGCGTGCGGTGAAGAACGCGCTCGATCCGAAGGGGCTGATGAATCCGGGGCGGGTCGTGTAGGGCCCGCAGCCGGCGCCCCGGCTACTGCAAGGTGCCCTTGAGCGCGGCAGGTAGCGCCATCGCGAAGATCTCGATGCCTTCGTCCCGCAGCGCGGCCCGTTGGTCGATCGACGCCTGACCCCGGATGCCCCGCGCCTCGATCTCGCCGTAGTGGATCTTGCGTGCCTCGTCGGAAAAGCGCTCGCCGACGTCCTCGGTGTTCTCGAGAAGATGCCTTGCCGCCGCAAGCCACGACGCCTGCAGGTCGGCCGGCTGCGGCTTGTGCTCAGGCGCGGGTTCCCTGGCGCCCGAGAGGTTCAGGCGCGGCGCGCTCGGCAGGCGGACGATCACCCGGTCGGCACACAGCGGGCATTCGATGTCCTGGCGACCGTTCTGCCCGGTGAACTCTTCGTCCGAGCCGAACCAGCCCTCGAAGGTGTGGCCGTTCGAACAACGCAGGTCCAGGACTTTCATCAGCGCATCGTACCCGCTTGGCGCCACTGGAGCGGCCAGGCGCCGGCGAGCCAGCGCTGAAGCCACAGCAGGCCGATGAGCGTCTTGGCATCGGTCAGTTCGCCGCACTTCGCCGCTGCGTCCAGCGCCGACTCGGACATTGCCACCAGTTCGATGAACTCGCCTTCGTCGAGCCGCTGGGCTCCGGCCGTCAGGCCCCGCGCGAACCAGATCTCGATGTGCTCGTCGGAGTAGGCAGCGGCATTGTGCAGGGTGCAGGCGTAGGCCCATTCGCGGGCGGTGTAGCCGGTTTCTTCCTTCAGCTCGCGCACCGCACAGGCCGCAGCGGATTCGCCCGGATCGATCTTGCCGGCCGGCAGCTCCAGCAGGACGCGACCGAGCGGATGCCGCCACTGGCGCTCCAGCAGCAATCGGCCGTCGTCGAGCAAGGGCAGCACGGCCACGGCGCCGGGGTGGCGGACATATTCGCGCGTGGTCTGGCGGCCGTCGGGCTGCGCCACCGTGTCCCGCTGGACCTGGAGGAAGCTGCCCTGAAACAGCAGATCTGACGAAAGCGTGCGCTCGGCCAGGTGCTCGTCAGCGCCTGCCATCAGCTCGACAGCGTCTTGACGATGGCATCACGGCACAACGCCAGCAGTCCGCCCGACATCGGCCCCAGCAGCAGGACGGCAGCGCCGTTGAGCGCCAGCAGCGCCGACACGCCCGTGCCGCGCACGTCGCTTGTCTGCTGGGCAGGCGCATCGAAGTACATGACCTTGATCACGCGCAGGTAGTAGTAGGCGCCGATCAGGGACATCAGGACCGCAAACACGGCCAGCATGATGTAGGCCGGCACATTGGTCGACACCAGCGCCTGGAGCACCGCCAGCTTGGCGAAGAAGCCCACCATGGGCGGGATGCCCGCCAGCGAGAACATGAACACCGCCATCACCGCCGCCAGCCAGGGCTTGCGCCGCCCCAGGCCCGCCAGATCGTCGATGGCCTCGCACTCGAACCCCTGGCGCGACAGATACATGATGAGACCGAAGCTGCCCAGCGTGGTCAGCACGTAGGTGACCATGTAGAACATCGACGAGCTGTAGGCATTGCCCGCCGACAGCGTGTTGCCGCTGACGACACCGGCCGACAGGCCGAGCAGGATGAAACCCGTCTGCGCAATGGTCGAGTACGCCAGCATGCGCTTGAGGTTGCTCTGTGCAATGGCGGCGACGTTGCCCAGCACCAGCGACGCCACCGCGAGCACGATGAACATCTGCTGCCAGTCGACCGCCAGACCCAGCATGCCCTCGACCAGCAGCCGGATCGTGATCGCGAAAGCGGCCAGCTTGGGCGCCGCCCCGATCAGCAGCGTGACCGCCGTCGGAGCGCCTTGGTAGACATCGGGCACCCACATGTGGAACGGCACCGCGCCGAGCTTGAAGGCCAGCCCGGCGACGACGAAGACAACCCCGAAGACGAGCACGTCGCGGTTGATCTGGCCGGCGGCGATCTTGTCGAAGACGGTCGGGATCTCCAGCGAGCCGGTGGCGCCATACATCATCGACAACCCGTACAGCAGGAACCCGCTGGCCAGCGCGCCGAGCACGAAGTACTTCATCGCCGCTTCGGTGGCCACCGCGTGGTCGCGCCGCATCGCCACCAGCGCGTACAGCGACAGCGTCATCAGCTCCAGGCCCAGGTACACGACCAGGAAGTTGTTGGCCGAGGTCATGACCGAGATGCCGAGCAGGCAGAACAGGCTGAGGGTGTAGAACTCGCCGCGCTGCATGTCGCGCGGGCCCAGCGTCGGGCGGGCATAGGCCAGCGTGACCATGGTCGCCAGGCCGGCGAAGAAGGCCAGCAGGTGGCCCATCGGGTCGGCCACCACCATGCCGGACATGCCGTAGGCGGTGAGCCCGTTCTCGACGTACTGCAGGTGCATGATCGAGAAGACCGCCACGCCCAGTTGCGTGGCCCAGAAGGTCGGGCCACGTTGCGGGTCGGTGACGAAGAGGTCGAGCAGCACCACGGCGCATGCCAGCGTAAGCAGCCAGATCTCCGGGTAGACGACGAGCCAGTTCATGGTGTCCATTGTTCAGGCCCGCCCGTCAGTTCAGCTTCGGCACGGCCACGTGCCGCAGGAGCTCGGTCACCGAGACCTGCATCACGTCGGTGAACGGCTTCGGGTACAGCCCCATCCACAACACCGCAACGGCCAGCAGCGCGAGCATCGTGAACTCCCGCGCATCGATGTCGGCAAGCGCGCCGACCTTGTCGTTGGCCACGTCGCCGAAATACACGCGCTTGACCATCCACAGCGTGTAGGCGGCCCCGAAGACCAGGGTCGTTGCCGCCAGAAGGCCGATCCAGAAGTTGAAGCCGATGGCGCCGAGGATCACCATCCACTCGCCGACGAAGCCGGCCGTGCCCGGCAGGCCACAGTTGGCCATGGCAAAGAGAATCGCGAACGAAGCGAACTTCGGCATGGTGTTGACGACGCCCCCGTAGGCCGAAATTTCGCGCGAGTGCACGCGGTCGTAGAGCACGCCGATGCAAAGGAACATCGCACCGGAGACGAAGCCGTGACTGATCATCTGCACGATGCCGCCGGCCACGCCGAGCTCGTTGAAGATGAAGAAGCCCAGTGTCACGAAGCCCATGTGGGCGACCGACGAATAGGCCACGAGCTTCTTCATGTCGCGCTGCACCAGCGCGACCAGGCCGATGTAGAGCACCGCGACCAGGCTCAGCGCGATGATGAACCAGGCGTACTCGCGCGCCGCGTCGGGCGCGATCGGCATCGAGAAGCGCAGGAACCCGTAGGCGCCCAGCTTCAGCATGATGGCCGCCAGCACCACCGATCCGCCGGTGGGGGCCTCGACGTGGGCATCGGGCAGCCAGGTGTGGACCGGCCACATCGGCACCTTGACCGAGAAGGCCGCGAAGAAGGCGAAGAACAGCAGGGTCTGCGCCGACAGCGGCAGCGGCAACTTGTGCCAGGTCAGGATGTCGAAGCTGCCACCGGACTTGTAGTAAAGGTAGACCAGCGCGACCAGCATCAGCAAGGAGCCGAGCAGCGTGTACAGAAAGAACTTGAACGCCGCGTAGACCCGGTTCGGCCCGCCCCAGACGCCGATGATGATGTACATCGGGATCAGCGTGGCCTCGAAGAACACGTAGAACAGCAGGCCATCGAGCGCGGCGAACACGCCGATCATCAGCCCCGACAGGATCAGGAAGGCGCCCATGTAGTGCGCCACGCGGTCAGTGATGACCTCCCAGGCCGACACAACCACGATGACCGTGATGAACGCGGTCAGCAGCACGAACCAGACCGACAGGCCGTCGACGCCGAGGTGATAGTTGACATTGAAGCGCTCGATCCAGGACGCCTTCTCGACGAACTGCATCGCCGCGGTGGAACGGTCGAAGCCGGTGACCAGCGGCACCGTGACGACGAACGACAGCACCGCGCCGACGAGGGCGATCAAGCGCACCAGCGGCGCGTTGTGGTCACGTCCTATCGCCAGCAGCAGACCGCCGAAGGCGATCGGCAGCCAGATGGATGCGCTCAACAGACCCATGTGTCCTTCTTTCCCTCCGCCCTGCCGGGCGCTCCCGTTCGTCTTCTTGTTCGAGTCATGCGCGTCATCGCGCCAGCATCGGCCACAGTCGCCAGGTCAGGAAACCGAAGATGCCCACCACCATGACCAGCGCATACCAGTACAGCTGCCCGGTCTGAACCCGTCGAACCACCCCAGACAACCAGCCCACGCCGCGGGACGACCCGTTGATCAGCACACCATCGATCAGGCCCTGGTCCCCGCCCTTCCACAGCCCGGTGCCTACCATCCGTGCCCCTGCCGCCAGGATGTGTTCGTTGAACCAGTCCATGTAGTACTTGTTCTCGAGCACGCTGCGCAGCGGCTTCAGCGACCGGTCCAGCGCCTGCGGTATCGACGGTGCCCGCAGGTAGAACAGCCACGCTGTCAGTACACCCGCCAGCGCGAGCCAGAACGGCAGGGCAGTCAGCCCGTGGGTCGCCATGGCGAGCGCGCCATGGAAGAGCTCGCCCAGCTCGGCCATGGCCGGGTGGCGGGCTGCATCCACGAGGATCGAATCGCTGAAGAAGTCCCCGTGCAGCATCGGTCCGATCGTCAGGTAGCCGATCACGACCGACGGAATCGCCAGCAACACCAGCGGCAATGTCACGACCCAGCGGCTCTCGTGCGGGGTGTGCGCGTGATGGTCACCTTCGCCGCCGTGCGCGTGATCGTCCTCCGGCGGGAAAGGCTTGTGGCGGAAGTTCTCCTTGCCGTGGAAGACCAGGAAGTACATCCGGAAGGAATAGAAGGCCGTGACGAAGACGCCTGCGACGACGGCGAAATAGGCGAAGCCCGCAGCCGGCAGATGGCTGGCGTGCACCGCCTCGATGATGCTGTCCTTGGAGTAGAAGCCCGAGAACAGAGGCGTGCCGATCAGCGCCAGCGAGCCGACCAGCGACGTGAGCCAGGTGATGGGCATGTACTTGCGCAGCCCGCCCATGTTGCGGATGTCCTGGTCGTGGTGCATGCCGATGATCACCGAGCCTGCGCCGAGGAACAGCAGCGCCTTGAAGAAGGCATGCGTCATCAGGTGAAACACCGCCACCGAATAGGCCGACGCGCCCAGCGCCACCGTCATGTAGCCGAGCTGGCTGAGCGTGGAATACGCGACGACCCGCTTGATGTCGTTCTGGATCACGCCCAGGAAACCCATGAAAAGCGCCGTGATCGCACCGATGACGAGCACGAAATTCAGCGCCGTGTCGCTGAACTCGAACAGCGGCGACATGCGGGTGACCATGAAGATGCCGGCCGTGACCATGGTGGCTGCGTGGATCAGCGCCGAGATCGGGGTCGGGCCTTCCATCGAGTCGGGCAGCCAGACGTGCAGCGGGAACTGCGCGCTCTTGCCCATCGCACCGATGAACAGGCAGATGCAGGCCGCGGTCATCAGGTTCCAGTCAGTGCCCGGCATGGTGATCGTCGACAGTTCGCCCGCCTTGGCGAAGGTCTCGCTGTAGTTCAGGCTGCCCCCGTAGGCCAGCAGCAACCCGATGCCCAGGATGAAGCCGAAGTCGCCCACCCGGTTGACGATGAAGGCCTTCATGTTGGCGAAGATCGCCGTCGGCTTCTTGAACCAGAAACCGATCAGCAGATAGCTCACCAGACCGACCGCCTCCCAGCCGAAGAACAACTGCAGGAAGTTGTTGCTCATCACGAGCATCAACATCGAGAAGGTGAACAGCGAGATGTACGAGAAGAAGCGCTGGTAGCCCGGATCGTCCTCCATGTAGCCGACGGTATAGATGTGCACCATCAGCGACACGAAGCTCACCACGCACATCATCATCGCGGTCAGGCCGTCGATCAGGAAGCCGACCTCCATCTTCAAGCCGCCGATGGCCATCCACTCGTAGACCGTGGCGTTGAAGCGCGCGCCGTCCTGCACCACCGACCACAGCACCATCGCCGAGCCGACGAAGGAGATGGCCACGGCTGCGATCGTGACGGTATGGGCACCGGCCCTGCCGACCGCCTTGCCGAACAGGCCGGCCACCAGCGCTCCCGCCAGGGGTGCCAGCGCGATGAGAAGGAGAAGGTTCGCGGAAATCATGAGTGGCTCAGCCCTGCAGCGCGTCGAGTTCCTCGACGTCCACTGAAGCGCGGTTGCGGAACAGCACGACCAGGATTGCCAGGCCGATGGCCGATTCCGCCGCCGCCACCGTGAGGATGAAGAACACGAACACCTGCCCGGCCATGTCGCCGAGGTAGTGCGAGAAGGCGACGAAGTTCAGGTTCACCGCCAGGAGCATCAGCTCGATCGCCATCAGCAGCACGATCAGGTTGCGGCGGTTCAGGAAGATCCCGACCACCGACAGCGCGAACAGCATGCCGCCCAGGGACAGGTAGTGGCCAAGCGTGATCGAGCCCATCAGGTCGGCCCCCCTTCGGGTGCGGCCGGCGCCGGCGGAGGCGCTTCCTTCTCGGGCGCCAGCTTGACGATGCGCAGTCGATCGGCCTTCTTCACGCGCACCTGCTGCCCGGGGTTCAAGTGGCGGCTGGCCTTGCGGTCGCGCAAGGTCAATGCGATGGCCGCGACGATGGCGACCAGCAGCAGCACCGCCGCCACCTGCAGCGGATAGAGGTAATGGGTGTAGATCTGCACGCCGAGCTGCTTGGTGTTGCCCATCTGGGCCGTGGCACCGGCCATCGGCGCAGCCTCGCTGAGGTCGAAGCCACGCGTGAGCACCAGCGCCATCTCCAGCGCGATCAACGCGCCCACCACCCCGGCCAGAGGAAAGTGAGTCCAGAAGCCTTCGCGGAACGCGTCGCTGTTGATGTCCAGCATCATGACCACGAACAGGAACAGCACCATCACCGCGCCCACATAGACCAGCACCAGCGCGATCGCCAGGAACTCGGCCTCCAGCAGCATCCACACGCACGCGGCGCTGAAGAAGGCCAGCACAAGGTACAGCGCCGCGTGCACGGTGGAACGGGCCGTGATCACGCGGAAAGCCGCGAAGAGCAGCACCGCGGAGAAGACGTAGAAGAGCGCTGAGATCGACGACATGGCTCAGCGGTACTTCGCGTCGGCCGCGCGGCTGGCGGCGATCTCGGCCTCGAAGCGGTCGCCCACGGCCAGCAGCATGTCCTTGGTGAAGTACAGGTCGCCGCGCTTTTCCCCGTGGTACTCGAAGATGTGCGTCTCGACGATCGAGTCGACCGGACAGCTCTCTTCGCAGAAGCCGCAGAAGATGCACTTGGTCAGGTCGATGTCGTAACGCGTGGTGCGGCGCGTGCCGTCGTCCCTGACGTCGGACTCGATGGTGATCGCCATCGCCGGACACACCGCCTCGCACAGCTTGCAGGCAATGCAGCGCTCCTCGCCGTTCTCGTAGCGTCGCAGCGCGTGCAGACCGCGGAAGCGCGGCGACAGCGGTGTCTTCTCCTCGGGGAACTGCACGGTGATGTGAGGCGACAGGAAGTGCCGGCCGGTCAGGGCCATGCCCTTGAACAGCTCGATGAGGAAGAAGCTGGAGATGAACTCCTTGACGGCAGACATGGCTTCAATGCTCCAAGTTCAGGGCCAGATGTTCAGCGGCGACTGGATCCACAGCCCCACGAGCACCAGCCAGACCAGGGTGACCGGGATGAAGATCTTCCAGCCCAGGCGCATGATCTGGTCGTAGCGGTAACGCGGGAACGTGGCGCGCACCCACAGGAACATCGTGACGACCACGAACACCTTGATCGCCAGCCAGATCCAGCCCGGGATGAAGTCCAGGAATGCGAACGGCGACAGCCAGCCGCCCAGGAACAAGGTCACACACAGCGTGGAGACCAGGATCATGTTCGCGTACTCGGCCAGGAAGAACATCGCGAACGACATGCCCGAGTACTCGATCATGTGGCCGGCGACGATCTCCGACTCGCCTTCGACCACGTCGAACGGATGCCGGTTCGTTTCTGCCAGCCCGGCAATGAAATAGACGAAGAAGATCGGCAGCAGCGGCAGCCAGTTCCACGACAGGAAGCCCAGCCCCATCTCGGCCATGCGCCCTTGGCCTTGCTGCAGGACGATCTGGCTCATGTTCATGGTGCCCGAGACCATCAGCACGACCACCAGGGCAAAGCCCATCGCGATCTCGTAGCTGACCATCTGGGCCGACGCGCGCAGCGCACCAAGAAAGGCGTACTTCGAATTCGAGGCCCAGCCGGCAATGATGACGCCATAGACCTCGAGCGAGGCGATCGCCATCAGGAACAGCAGCCCGGCGTTGACGTTCGCCAGCGCGACCTCGGGCCCGAACGGCACCACCGCCCAGGCCGCCAGCGCCGGCATGATGGTCATCACCGGGCCGAGGAAGAACAGGCCCTTGCTCGCAGCCGTGGGCCGGATGATCTCCTTGAAGATCAGCTTGACCGCATCGGCGATCGGCGTCAGCAGGCCCCAGGGGCCGACGCGGTTGGGGCCGGGGCGGATCTGCGTCCAGCCGATGCCCTTGCGCTCCCACAGCGTCAGGTAGGCCACGCAACCCATCAGCGGCATCACCACGACGACGATCTTGATGACGCTCCAGACCACCAGCCACAGGGTAGGCCCCATCAGTGCCGTGCCGTACTGGTTGAAGGTCTCGATCATCGACTCTGGGCTCCCTCGTCCTTGACGACCGAGACCGGGCCGAACATCGGGCCCAGCGTGGCGGTGTCGGGATGACCCGCGGGCACCCTGACGGCCGAGGCCGCAAGCGACTCGTCCTCGACCGCCTGCAGCACCGCCTCCGCCGCACCCTGGCTGATCCGCACCCGGTCACCGCGATGCAACCCGAGTTGACGCCACAAGCCTGACGGCAAACTGGCCACCGGAGCCCGTGCGTCGGCCGTGTGCTGCAGCGCGTCAGCCCGGCGCACGAGGGCATCGGCGCTGTAGATCGGCACGTCGGACACCCGCTCCAGCCCGCCCGAAGGGCTTGCCGGCGCCATCGGCGGTGCGCTGTTGTCGATCCTCGCGGCCAGCGCCGACAGATCGCCCAGCGCTTCGGCGCGCACGTCTTCGGAGGTCTCCTGATCGAAGCCCGGCAGTCCGAGCAGATTGCCCAGCACGCGCAGCACCTTCCAGCCCGGACGGGTGTCTCCCAAGGGCTTGACCACTGCGTGGAAGCTCTGGGCTCGGCCCTCGGCGTTGACGAAGGTGCCCGAGGTCTCCGTGAACGGTGCGATCGGCAGCATGACATCGGCCAGGTCGCTTACCGCGTCCTTGAACGGCGTCATCGCGACCACCAGGCCCGAGCCCTCCAGAGCTCGTGCGGCCGCCGCTGGGTCGGCGGCATCGAGCCGCGGTTCCACGTTCAGCAACAGCAGCGCCTTCATCGGCTGGCCGAGCATCTGGCCCGCGTTCAACCCTTCGGATCCGGGCAGGGCGTTGACGCACTGCGCGCCGACGCTGTTCGCCGCTTCACCGAGCACGCCCACACGGGCGCCGATCTGGGCCGCGATCCATTGCGCCAAAGCCAGCAACTGCCCGGCTTGCGGATGCTGCACCGCTGCATTGCCCAGCAGGACGGCCTTGCTTTCGCCGATCAGGAGCGACGCCGCGATGGCCTCGGCCTGTGGCGTGATCTCGGCCGGGCGCGGCGGTGTCAGTCCGCGGATGGCGGCGATCTCGGCCGCGATGGCCGCCAGCGCCTCCACCCAGGCCGACGGCGCAGCCACCAGCCGCGTGCCCATCGGCATCTGCCAGTCGTCTGCCAGGGCGCCGACCGAATGCACCTGCGCCCCGTGGCGCGCCGCGTGACGCAGACGCAACGCAAACAGCGGATGGTCCTTGCGAAGGAACGAACCCACGACCAGCACGCGGTCCAACGAACTCAGGTCGGCGAGCGGGAAATCCAGGCCGCGCGCCTTTCCGACGTGCGGCGAGACGTTGCCGAAATCCGCATGCCGCAGGCGGTGGTCGATGTTCTCGCTGCCCAGACCCCGGATCAGCTTGGCCAGCAGGTGCAGCTCTTCGGCCGTGCTGTGCGGTGAGCCCAGCGCGCCGATGCCTGCCGGGCCGAACTCCGCCTTGACCTGCTTCAGGCCGTCGGCCACGTACTTCAGCGCCGTCGTCCAGTCGACGGCCTGCCACTGGCCGCCCTGCTTGATCATCGGCTCGGTCAGCCGCGAGTCGCTGTTCAGGGCCTCGTAGCTGAAGCGGTCGCGGTCGGCGATCCAGCATTCGTTGACGGCCTCGTTCTCGAGCGGCAGCACGCGCATGACCTTGCCGCCCTTGACCTGGACCACCAGATTGGCGCCGGTGCTGTCGTGCGGGCTGACGCTCTTGCGCCGCGAAAGCTCCCAGGTGCGTGCGCTGTAACGGAACGGCTTGCTGGTCAGCGCGCCCACCGGGCACAGGTCGATCATGTTGCCCGACAGTTCGGAGTCGACCGTACCGCCGGTGACGGTGGTGATCTCGGCATGCTCGCCGCGATGGATCATGCCCAGCTCCATGATCCCTGCCACCTCCTGGCCGAAACGCACGCAGCGGGTGCAGTGGATGCAGCGGGTCATCTCCTCCATCGAGATCAGCGGTCCCACGTCCTTGTGGAAGACGACGCGCTTCTCTTCCGTGTAGCGCGACGCGCTGCCGCCATAGCCCACGGCCAGGTCCTGCAACTGGCACTCGCCGCCCTGATCGCAGATCGGGCAATCGAGCGGGTGGTTGATGAGCAGGAACTCCATCACCGACTGCTGCGCCTTGACCGCCTTGTCGCTCTTGGTTCGAACGACCATGCCCTGCGTGACCGGCGTGGCGCAGGCCGGCATCGCCTTGGGCGCCTTGTCGATGTCGACCAGGCACATGCGGCAGTTGGCAGCGATGGACAGCTTCTTGTGGTAGCAGAAGTGCGGGATGTAGGTCCCCGCAGCGTCGGCCGCGTGCATGATCATGCTGCCCGGCGCCACGCTGACCTTCTTGCCGTCGAGCTCGATCTCAACCATGGGCCGCTCCGCCGGGCCGCCCCGGACCCTGAGGGGACCGACGAACGAGGGGGCGCCGTGGGCTCATACGGTCGCTCCCACCATGCAGCGCTTGTGTTCGACGTGGTGGACGAACTCGTCGCGGAAGTGCTTGAGCATGCCCTGCACCGGCATCGCCGCGGCGTCGCCAAGCGCGCAGATGGTTCTGCCCTTGATGTTGTCGGCCACCGAGTCCAGCAGGTCGAGGTCCTGCAGGCGGCCCTTGCCGTGCTCGATGCGGTCGACCAGCCGGTACAGCCAGCCGGTGCCTTCGCGGCAGGGCGTGCACTGGCCGCAGCTCTCGTGCTGGTAGAAGTAGCTCAACCGCAGCAGGCTCTTGACCATGCAACGGGTCTCGTCCATCACGATCACCGCGCCCGAACCCAGCATCGAACCCGCCTTGGCGATGGCGTCGTAATCCATCGTCGTGTCCATCATGATCGATGCCGGCAATACCGGCGCCGACGAGCCGCCGGGGATCACGGCCTTCAATGCCCGCCCGCCGCTGACCCCACCAGCGAGCTCGAGCAGCTTGGAAAACGGCGTGCCCATGGGGACCTCGAAGTTGCCTGGCATTTCGACGTCGCCGACGACGCTGAAGATCTTGGTGCCGCCGTTGTTGGGCTTGCCGCAGTCCAGGTAGGCCTGCCCGCCATGGTTGATGATCCAAGGCACGGCAGCGAAGGTCTCGGTGTTGTTGATCGTCGTCGGCTTGCCGTACAGGCCGAAGCTGGCCGGGAAAGGCGGCTTGAAGCGCGGCTGGCCCTTCTTGCCCTCCAGCGACTCCAGCAGCGCCGTCTCCTCGCCGCAGATGTATGCACCGAAGCCGTGGAAGGCGTGCAACTGGAAGCCGAAGTCGCTGCCCAGGATCCGGTCGCCCAGGAAGCCGGCGGCGCGCGCTTCTTCGAGCGCCTGCTCGAAGCGCTCGTAGATCTCGAAGATCTCGCCGTGGACGTAGTTGTAGCCGGTGGCGATGCCCATCGCATAGGCGGCGATCGCCATGCCCTCGATCACCATGTGCGGGTTGTAGGCCAGCAGATCACGGTCCTTGCAGGTGCCGGGCTCGCCTTCGTCGGAATTGCAGACCAGGTATTTGGCGCCGGGAAACTGGCGCGGCATGAAGCTCCACTTCAGGCCGGTCGGGAAGCCCGCGCCGCCGCGACCGCGCAGCGCGGAGAGCTTGACCTCGGCCGTGACCTGCTCGGGCGTCATGCCGGCGCCGCCGTCGACCCCCAGCACCTTCCTCAGCGCGCCGTAGCCCCCACGGGCGATGTAATCCTGGATCCGCCAGTTGCGGCCGTCCAGCCCGGCATAGATCTGCGGATCGATGTGGCGGCCGTGGAAGCAGGTCTCGTGTCCCTTGGCCTGGAACTTCGACAGGTCAAGCATCTTGGCTCCTCAAGGTGTCGATCAGCTCGTCCAGCCGCGCGTCGCCCATGAAGCTGAGCATCTGCCGGTCGTTGACCAGCATCACCGGTGCGTCGGCGCAGGCACCCATGCATTCGCTGGGCTGCACCGTAAAGACGCCGTCGTCGGTGCTGCCGTAAGGCTGCACGCCGAGCTTGCGGCACAGGTGATCGAGCGCCTGCTCGCCTCCGCGCAACTGGCAGGGCAGATTGGTGCACACGTTCAGCTTGTACTTGCCCACCGGCTGCTGGTTGTACATGTTGTAGAACGTGGTGACCTCGTGCACCGCGATCGGCGGCATGCCCAGGTAGGCGGCCACAGCCGTCTCGTCCTCGGAAGAGACATGGCCCTTCTCGTGCTGCACGATGGCCAGACAGGCCATGACGGCCGACTGCTTCTGATCCGCAGGGAACTTGGCCACTTCGCGCTCAAAGCGCGCCAGCGTCTGGTCGGAATACTTCATCTGTCGATGTCGCCAAAAACGAGGTCCATGGTCCCGATGATGGCCACGGCGTCGGCCAGCATGTGGCCCCGGGACATCTCGTCGAGCGCAGCCAGGTGCGGGTAGCCGGGCGGCCGGATCTTCAAACGGTAGGGCTTGTTGGCGCCGTCGCTGATGAGGTAGATGCCGAACTCGCCCTTCGGGTGTTCGACGGCCGCATAGACCTCGCCCTCGGGCACGTGGAATCCCTCGGTGAAGAGCTTGAAGTGGTGGATCAGCTCTTCCATGTTCGACTTCATCTCGACCCTGGAAGGCGGCGCCACCTTGTGGTTGTCGGTGATCACCGGGCCCGGATTGACGCGCAGCCAGTCGACACACTGCTTGATGATTCGATTCGCCTGGCGCATCTCCTCGACCCGCACCAGGTAGCGGTCGTAGGTGTCGCCCTCCGTGCCCAGCGCCATGTCGAAGTCCATGCGGCCGTAGACCTCGTAGGGCTGATGCTTGCGCAGGTCCCAGGCCACGCCCGATCCCCTGAGCATCGGGCCGGTGAAGCCCAGGTTGAGCGCCCGCTCGGGCGAGACCACGCCGATGCCGACGGTACGCTGCTTCCAGATGCGGTTGTCGGTCAGCAGCGTCTCGTAGTCGTCGACGTTGGCCGGGAAGCGCTTGCAGAAGTCGTCGATGAAGTCCAACAAAGACCCCTGGCGGTTCTCGTTGAGCTTGTCGATCGACTTCTGGTTTCGGATGCGGCTGGCCTTGTATTGCGGCATCACGTCTGGCAGGTCGCGATAGACGCCACCCGGGCGGAAATAGGCCGCATGCATCCGCGCACCCGAGACCGCCTCGTACATGTCGAAGATGTCCTCGCGCTCGCGGAAGCAGTAGATCAGGATGTTCATCGCGCCGCAGTCCAGCCCGTGCGCACCCAGCCAGAGCAGGTGGTTCAGCAGCCGGGTCAGCTCGGCGAACATGACGCGGATGTACTGCGCTCGCTCGGGCACCTCGACGCCGAGCAACCTTTCGATCGCCAGGCAATAGGCCTGCTCGTTGGCCATCATCGACATGTAGTCAAGCCGGTCCATGTAGGGCAGCGACTGGATGAACGTCTTGGTCTCAGCGAGCTTCTCGGTCGCGCGGTGCAGCAGGCCGATGTGCGGGTCGGCGCGCTGGATCACTTCGCCGTCGAGCTCCAGCACAAGGCGCAGCACGCCGTGGGCCGCCGGATGCTGCGGCCCGAAATTGAGCGTGTAGTTCTTGATCTCAGCCATGCCATACCCTGCAGGCAAGGGACGGATCACGCACGAATCCAACGCCGAGGGGTCTTTCCCCCGCGAGTTCATGCTCGCGACGCCGGCGGCCACCGCCGAAGTAACCGTCCAAGTGCAATGGCATCAGTTCAAGCCGCCGTAGTTCTCTTCGCGCACCACGCGCGGCGTGATCTCGCGCGGCTCGATGGTCACCGGCTGGTAGATCACACGCTTGCTCTCGGCGTCGTAGCGCATCTCCACATGGCCCGTGACGGGGAAATCCTTGCGCATCGGATGACCGATGAAGCCGTAGTCGGTGAGGATCCGGCGGAGGTCGGTGTGGCCCTCGAAGACGATGCCGTAAAGGTCGAAGGCCTCGCGCTCGAACCAGTTTGCGGAGCTCCAGATGCCGGTCACGCTGGGCAACGACGGCATGTCCTCGTCGAGGGCGAACACGCGCACCCGCAGTCGGTGGTTCAGACTGATGGACAGCAAGTGCGACACGACGGCGTAGCGCGCGCCCTCCCACGGCGCGTCCTTCCAGCTCGAGTAGTCCACGCCGCAAAGGTCGATCAGCTGCTCGAACCGAAGCCCCGGATGGGTGTGCAACGTCGACATCGCTTGCGCATAGGCACTGGCGTGCAGCGTGACGGTGATCTCGCCGCGGTCGCGAACGATCGTCTTGACCGCATCGCCAAGGCCCGAGGTCAGTGAGGCCTGAAGGGAGTCGAGCCTGCTTGTCATCGTGCGATCGTGTTCTCGCGCCGGATCTTGGTCTGCAACTGCAGGATCCCGTACAGCAGCGCCTCGGCGGTCGGAGGGCAGCCGGGGACGTAGACGTCCACCGGCACGATGCGGTCACAGCCGCGTACGACCGAATAGCTGTAGTGGTAGTAACCGCCACCGTTGGCACACGACCCCATGCTCAGGACCCAGCGCGGCTCGGCCATCTGGTCGTAGACCTTGCGCATGGCGGGCGCCATCTTGTTGCACAGGGTGCCGGCCACGATCATCAGGTCGCTCTGGCGCGGGCTGGGCCGGAACAGCATGCCGAAGCGATCGATGTCGTAGCGCGCCGCGCCGGCGTGCATCATTTCCACCGCGCAGCAGGCCAGCCCGAACGTCATCGGCCACAGGGAGCCGGTCTTCGACCAGTTGACCAGCTTGTCGACGGAGGTCGTGACGAAGCCTTCGCTGAGTACGCCTTCGATACCCATCTCAGCCTCCGTGCAGTCGACGCAAGGGCGCCGAAGCCCTCTCGGGAAGCTGCCAACGGATGTGTCTTCGGGGGTTGTTCATTGTTTGTTCACTCCCAGTCGAGAGCGCCCTTCTTCCATTCGTAGATGAAACCCACCACCAGAACGCCCAGGAAGATCATCATCGCCCAGAACCCTGCCGGACCGATCTCCCGCAGGGCCACCGCCCATGGAAACAGAAAGGCTATCTCCAGGTCGAACAGGATGAAGAGGATGGCAACGAGGTAGTAGCGCACGTCGAACTTCATGCGCGCGTCCTCGAAGGCCTCGAAGCCGCATTCGTAAGGGCTGTTCTTCTCGGCGTCCGGCCGGTTCGGACCGAACACGAATCCCATCACCTGCGGCGCCACGCCGACGCCGATACCCACCAGGATGAACAGGATCACGGGCACATAGGCTTGCAGGTCCATCGTGTCGTCACCGCCTTGTCAGTTCGGAAGACGCGGGCAGGAGAACAAGCGCGCTTTGCGCAACCCACGGAAACAGCGCTAAGCGCATGCCCTTCCATCCACCCGTGCTGCCCCTTGGCGTGGCAGCACGAGACCCCTCGTTCGTTCGCTCAGTGCCCCGCAGGGCCTGGTGCCGACGGCGAGACTCGAACTCGCACAGCTTTCGCCACTACCCCCTCAAGATAGCGTGTCTACCAGTTTCACCACGTCGGCAGTTCAATCCGGCCGGTCGCCGATGGGCAATCAACCGTTCGTTCGGCTCGCATCGGTCAACGACCCATGAATCAGCCGAAGATTCTATCCAGTTTGTGCGCGGTTCCCGCCGTGCAGCCGACTGGCCTACTGGGTCGGGATCGCGCCCGGTGCGACCTGCGAGGCAGGGGCCGCCGGCAGCACCGCTGCGGGAGCGGGGATCTCGCCCGATGCCGCGGGTGCACTCGCCGCGGGTGCGGCCCGGTCCAGCACGCTGCCGCCGGTGAAGACGCCACCACTGCGGTCATTGGCCATGAAGGCCAGGGCCAACGTGGCGGCGAAGAACACCGTGGCGCACACGGCGGTGCTGCGAGAAAGGAAGTTGGCGCTGCCGGTCGCGCCGAACAGGCTGCCCGAGGAGCCGCCGCCAAAGCTGGCGCCCATGTCGGCGCCCTTGCCGTGCTGGATCAGCACCAGGCCGATCATCACGAAGGCAGTGAGCAACTGCAGCACGAGCACAAGGGTCATCCAGACGTGCATTTGAAAAGGGCTCCGAATCCGAGGAAGAAAGGCTAGCCCACCGCCCGACAGATGGCGATGAAATCAGCAGCCTTCAGCGAAGCGCCGCCGATCAAGCCACCGTCGATATCGGGCTGGGCAAAGAGAATGCCGGCGTTGTCGGGCTTGACGCTGCCGCCGTAAAGAATCTTGATCTCGCCGCCATGGCCGGTCGCTGCATGCAACTGCGCACGCAGCACCTTGTGCACCTCCTGGGCCTGCTCGGGCGTGGCCGTGCGGCCGGTGCCGATGGCCCAGACAGGCTCGTAGGCAACGACGATTTCGCTCGCACAATGTGCCAGCGCATGGATCACCGCCGAGAGTTGGCGTTTGACCACCGCCTGCGTCTGGCCGCCATCGCGCTGCTCGAGCGTCTCGCCAACGCAGACGATGGGTGTCACGCCCCGCGCCAGCGCCGCCTTCGCCTTGTCGGCCACGAGTTCGTCGCCTTCTGCGTGGTAGGCGCGCCGCTCGGAATGGCCGACGATCGCGAAACGGCAGCCGAACTCGGCCAGCATCGCCGCCGACACCTCGCCCGTGTAGGCGCCCTGCTCGTGGGGGGAGCAGTCTTGCGCGCCCCAGCGGACATCGCTCGACGCAAGCGTCGACGCCATGTCCGGCAGGTACGGGTACGGAACGCACACCGCGACGTCCACGGCATACGGGCGCCCCGCCAGGATGCCCGCCAACAGCTCGGCATTGGCTGCGCGGCTGCCATGCATCTTCCAGTTGCCAACGACCAGCTTCTTTCTCATTGCGTTCACCAGGTTAGGACGATCTTGCCCACATGGGTACTCGACTCCATCAGCGCGTGCGCCGCAGCGGCCTGGGCGGCAGGGAACACCTGGTGGATGACCGGCTTGACCAGTCCGGCCTCCAACCAGGGCCAGACCGTGGCCCGAAGCGCTCGCGCCAGCTCCGTCTTGTAGGCCACGGGCCGCGGTCTCAGCGTCGATCCCGTGATCGACAGACGCTTGCGCAGCAGCAGCCCTGCATCGACCTCGCTGCGGGCGCCTCCCTGCACGGCGATCAGTGCCAGGCGGCCGTCGTCGGCCATGCACTGGAGCTCGCGCCCGATGTAGTCTCCCGCCACCATGTCGAGCACCACGTTCACGCCCCGCCCGTCTGTCAGGCGCTTGACCTCGGCAGCGAAATCCTGGCTGCGGTAGTTGATGGCATGGTCGGCGCCCAGCGCCACGCAGGCAGCACATTTCTCTTCACTGCCCGCCGTGACGATCACGTGCGCACCATGGGCTCTGGCGAGCTGGATCGCGGTGACGCCAATGCCGCTCGAGCCGCCTTGTACCAATAGCCATTCGCCAGCCCGCAGGCCGCAGATCGAAAAAACGTTCTGCCAGACCGTGAAGAAGGTCTCCGGCAAACTCGCCGCTTCGATGTCGCTCAGGCCCTTGGGCACAGGCAGCACCTGCCCTGCCGGAGCGACGCACAGTTCGGCATAGCCCCCGCCGGCCACCAAGGCGCACACGCGGTCGCCGAGCATCACGCCGGCCGCCTGGAGATCGGCCGCCGAACCGCCGGCCACGGTGCCGGCAATCTCCAGCCCCGGCAGGTCGGACACGCCGGGCGGCATGGGGTACAGGCCCTTGCGCTGCAGCACGTCGGGCCGGTTGACGCCTGAGGCGACCACGCGGATCAGCAACTCGCCGGCCACCGGCACCGGGTCCGGGCGTCGCGTCTCGCAAAGCACCTCGGGCGCGCCCGGGCGGACGATCTCCACCGCACGCATGGCCAGACCCGCCCGCGACCTAGTCGGACTGCGCCGGCGGCTCGCCGCCAGGCGCCACACCTTCGGCCGGCTGCGCTTCGGCCGCCGCCTCGCGCGGCTCCCTCGGCTCCCGGTGCTCTCTGCGCGGCCTGTCTCCACGGTCCCCGCGGTCCCGGCGCGGACGCTCCTCCTCGACATAGCCTTCGGGCTTGTCGAGCAGGGCCTTCAGCGACAGCTTGATTCGCCCCTTGTCGTCGGTCTCCAGCACCTTGACCTTGACGACCTGGCCTTCGGTCAGGAAGTCGGTCACCTTCTCTACGCGCTGGTGTGCGATCTGGCTGATGTGCAGAAGGCCGTCCTTGCCCGGCAGGATGTTGACCAGGGCACCGAAGTCCAGGATCTTCGTCACCGGGCCCTCGTAGATGGCACCGACCTCGGCCTCGGCCGTGATCTCGGTGATGCGCTGCTTGGCGTGTTCGGCCTTGTCGGCGTCGACCGATGCGATCGTGATGGTGCCGTCCTCGGCGATGTCGATCGTGCAGCCGGTTTCCTCGGTCAGCGCGCGGATGGTCGAGCCACCCTTGCCGATGACGTCGCGGATCTTCTCCGGATTGATCTTCATCGTGTACAGGCGCGGCGCGAACGGGCTGACCTCGGCCTTGGCTTCGCCCATCGCCTCGACCATCTTGCCCAGGATGTGCAGCCGCGCCTCCTTGGCCTGCGCCAGCGCCACCTGCATGATCTCCTTCGTGATGCCCTGGATCTTGATGTCCATCTGCAATGCCGTCACGCCGGCGGCGGTGCCTGCGACCTTGAAGTCCATATCGCCCAGGTGGTCCTCGTCGCCCAGGATGTCGGTCAGCACCGCGAAGCGGTTGCCCTCCTTGATCAGGCCCATCGCGATGCCCGCCACGTGCGCCTTCATCGGCACGCCGGCATCCATCAGGGCCAGGCAGCCGCCGCAGACCGAGGCCATCGAAGACGAGCCGTTGCTCTCGGTGATTTCGGACACCACGCGCAGCGTGTAGGGGAATTCGTCCTTGCTCGGCAGGGCGGCGATCAGGGCGCGCTTGGCAAGCCGGCCGTGGCCGATCTCGCGCCGCTTCGGGCTGCCCACGCGCCCCGTCTCGCCGGTGGCGAACGGAGGCATGTTGTAGTGCATCATGAAGCGGTCTTCGAAGTCGCCCGACAGCGCGTCGATGCGCTGCGCGTCGCGTTCGGTGCCCAGCGTGGCAGCCACCAGCGCCTGCGTCTCGCCGCGCGTGAACAGCGCCGAGCCGTGGGTCCGGGGGAGCACGCCATGGCGTATCTCGATCGGGCGCACGGTGCGCGTGTCGCGGCCGTCGATGCGCGGCTCGCCGGCCAGGATCTGGCCTCGCACGATGCGCGACTCGATGTCGAACAGCATGCCCTCGACCTCGACCTTGTCGAACGCCACGCCCTCCTCCGTCAGCGAGCCCACGACCAGTGCGGTCACTTCGCGGCAGGCCTGGGTGCGGGCTTGCTTGCTGCGGATCTGGTAGGCCGCACGCAGGCGCTCCTCGGCCATCGCCGTGACCTTGCCGATGAAGGCGTCGTCCTTGGCCGGCGGCGTCCACTGCCACTCGGGCTTGCCGGCGTCGCGGACCAGCTCGTTGATGGCGGCGATGGCCACCTTGCCCTGCTCGTGGCCGTAGACCACGGCGCCCAGCATGATTTCCTCGCTCAGCTGGTCGGCCTCGCTCTCGACCATCAACACCGCCGATTCGGTCCCGGCAACGATGAGCTCGAGCTGGCTGAAGCCGAGCTCGGTCTTGCCCGGGTTCAGCACGTAGCCGCCATCGACATAGCCCACGCGCGCGGCACCGATCGGGCCGTTGAACGGGATGCCGCTGATCGCCAGCGCCGCGCTGGTCCCGATCATCGCGGCGATGTCGGCCTGGACCTCGGGGTTCAGGCTCAGCACATGAATGACGACCTGAACTTCGTTGAAGAAGCCTTCCGGGAACAGCGGCCGGATCGGCCGGTCGATCAGCCGGCTGGTCAGCGTCTCGAGTTCACTCGGACGACCTTCGCGCTTGAAGAAGCTGCCCGGGATCTTGCCGGCGGCATACGTCTTCTCGATGTAGTCGACCGTGAGCGGGAAGAAGTCCTGCCCCGCCTTGGCCGCGGTGCGCGCCACCACGGTGGCCAGCACCACGGTGTCGTCGATGTTGACCAGCACGGCACCGGAGGACTGGCGGGCGATCTCGCCCGTTTCCATGGTGACGCTGTGGTTGCCCCACTGGAAGGTCTTGGTGACCTTGTTGAAGATGCTCATGCGGATCTCTCCTCAGGGTGGGGAGTCGCCGGGCCGAGGCAACCATGCCATTCCATCGCGGCACCCGGGCAGGTACGGCCATGGAATGACACAGCAGGTGCTCGAGACGCGGTCCGACTCCGGGTTGGACACCATCCCCGGCGGCAGGCACCCGGGACGGCAAGACTCACTTACGCAGACCGAGCTTAGAGATGAGCGAGGTATAGCGGTCCGCATCCTTGCTCTTCAGGTAACTCAGCAGGCGCTTGCGCTGGTTGACCATCTTGATCAGTCCACGTCGACCGTGATGATCCTTTTGATGTTCCTTGAAATGCGGCGTCAACTGGTTGATGCGCGCTGTCAGCAGCGCCACCTGCACCTCGGGCGAACCCGTGTCGGCACCGGCACGCGCGTTGTCCTTGATGATTTCGGCCTTCTCGGCCACGGTCATGGTCATGGAAAGTTCCTGAAGCTTCCGGAATCCCATGCCACGTGGCCCAGGCCAGGCGAGGCGGGTGGCTTCCGGTGTTTCAAACTTGCGGATCGCCAGTGAAACCGACCGGCGCCGTGCTAAGGCCCGGGATCAGAACCCCCAGCCAAGAAACATTATAGGCTCAAGGCCAGCTTCAGACGCTGCACGCCGGCGTCGAGCCGTTCCAGCCGGTGGGTGGCAAAACACCAGCGCAGCCAGCCCTCCCCCTCGGGGCCGAAGGCCAGGCCCGGCGCCAGCCCCAGACCGTGGTCGCGTACGAGGCGCTTGGCCAGCGCGAGCGAATCGCCCTGGCCCTCGATGCGAAAGAAGGCATACATGCCGCCTTGCGGCGCGGCAGCCGTGACGCCGGGCAAGGGCTGCAGTCCGGCGCAGAGCCGGTCCCGCGCGACACGCAATCGAGCCACCAGGGCCGGCACCGAAGCACCGGCATCCGCCAGCGCGGCCTGCGCGCCGCGCTGGACGAATACCGGCGCGCAAGAGCTGTTGTATTCGAGCAGCTTGCCCGCTGCCGCCACGTGGTCGGCAGGCAGCACCAGCCAGCCGAGCCGCCAGCCCGTCATCAGGAAGCTCTTCGAGAAGCTGTGCACGACGACGACGCGATCGTCGGGCGCCGCCAGGTCGAGGAAGCTCGGCGCTGCCGGGCCGTCGCCGAACCAGACTCGCTCGTAGACCTCGTCGGCGACGATCCATGTCCCGGTGCCGCGGCAGTGCGCCAGCAGCGCTTCCTGCTCGTCGCGCGAAAGCGTCCAGCCGCTGGGGTTGTTGGGGGCGTTGAGCAGCAGGACCGCCGTGCGCGCGGTGACGCTGGCCAGCAGTTCGTCGAGGTCCAGACGCCAGATGCCGTCCCGCGGGTGCAGCGGGACCCGGCGCACGCGGGCGCCCAGGATCGCCGGCTGCGCGGTCAGGTTGGGCCATACGGGAACCACGACGACCACCTCGTCGCCCGCGCCGGCGAGCATCTGCATCGCGATCATCAGGCCGCTCACGCCGGACGAGGTCACGGCGACCCGGTCCACGTCTATCGCGGGGTGCAGCGCGGACATGTACTCAGCAATCGCCTGGCGCAGCTCGGGCAGGCCCAGGTTGTGCGAATAGAAGGTCTCGCCTCGCTGCAGCGAGGCTGCCGCCGCTTCACGCACCGGCGCCGGCGTGACCTCGTCGCTCTCGCCGAACCAGAACGCCAGCACATCGGGTCGGCCCAGGCCGGCGTTGGCGACCTCTCGGATCAAGGAACCGGGAAGTCGGGCGATGGCCGGGCGCATCGGAAGGGGACTCAGTGCTGGGCGAGCGAATCGAGCGCCCAGCGCGGGCGGACGTCGAAGGCGTCATCGACGTCGGCGGGCAGTTGCCCGTGCTGCCAGCGCAGCGCTGCAGCCAGCGCGATCATCGCGCCATTGTCCGTGCACAGCGCAGGCGGCGGGTAGTGCACGCGGGCACCGACGGTGGAAGCTCGCCGGTCGAGCGTCTCGCGCAGCCGGACGTTGGCGCCCACGCCACCGGCGACCACCAGGCGAGTCAGTCCGGTCTCGCGCAGCGCCTTCAGGGACTTGGCCACCAGCACGTCGATGATCGCCTGCTGCGTGGAGGCCGCCATGTCGGCAAGGGCCCGATCCGTTGGCGCCGGCCCGAGCTTCTGCAGCCGCGTCATCACCGCCGTCTTCAGGCCGGCAAAGGAAAAGTCCAGGTCCCCGCTGTGGAGCAGGGGCCTGGGCAAGGCCACCGCAGCCGGGTCGCCGCGCTCGGCCAGCCGGGCCAGCGCCGGCCCGCCCGGGTATCCCAGGCCGAGCAGCTTGGCCGTCTTGTCGAAGGCTTCTCCCGCAGCGTCGTCGACCGTCTCGCCGAGCAGCCGGTAGTCGCCGACCCCGCGCACGTGCATCAACTGGGTGTGCCCGCCCGAGACCAGCAGCGCCAGGAAGGGGAACTGCGGAGGTTCGTCGTCCAGGAAAGGCGACAGCAGATGACCTTCGAGGTGGTGCACCCCATAGCTCGGGCGGTTCAGCGCCAACGCCAGTGACACGGCCACGCCGGCCCCCACGAGCAGCGCTCCGGCCAGACCGGGGCCCTTCGTGTAGGCGACCAGGTCGATCCGCGACAAATCGATGCCGGCTTCCGACAGCACCCGGCGCGTCAGAGGTAGCACCCGCCGGATGTGGTCGCGCGAAGCGAGTTCGGGCACGACGCCGCCATAAGCCTGGTGCATGTCGACCTGGCTGTGGAGCGCCTGCGCCAGCAGCCTTGGCGCGGCATGGCCCGTCGATGCCTGCACCAGAGCCACGCCGGTCTCGTCGCAAGACGATTCGATGCCCAGAACGATCACGTGTTTCGGTGCATGACGCCCCAACATGAGGCGGATTTTCGAGCCATTAGCGGGTACGCCACTTGCATACGACCGAGTGGCGCCAGGTCGAGCGGGCGTCTCTCAGTCTCCTCTCTAGGGCTTTGCCCTCTGGCCGGCCCCCTCGCTTCGCGGCGCGGGGGCCTCTTTTCTTCAATGATTCTCGCGCGCGTGGTTGATCGAATAGCGCGGAATCTCGATCGTCACGTCTTGGTCCGACAGGATCGCCTGGCACGACAGGCGCGAAGTCGGCGCCAGCCCCCAGGCACGGTCGAGCAGGTCTTCCTCGGCCTCGTCCATCTCGCCGAGTGAATCGAAGCCTTCCTTGACCACCACGTGGCAGGTCGTGCAGGCGCAACTCATCTCGCAGGCATGCTCGATCGCGATGCCGTTGTCGAGCATGGCTTCGCACAGGCTGGTGCCACGCGGCGCCTCGATCGTCTCGCCCTCGGGGCAGTAATCGGTGTTCGGCAGGATGGTGATCACCGGCATGGTCAGACTTCTTCCAGCCTCTTGCCTGCCAGCGCCTGACGGATGCCCTGGTTCATGCGCAACGCGGCGAAGTGCTCGGTGCCGTCGGCCAGAGCCTTGGTGGCGGCCTCGATCGCCGCGCAATCGTCGCCCCGGTTCACCTGCTCCAGGGCCAGCATCAGGGCGTCGATAGTCGCCCGGGGCTCTTCCTGCAGCAGCCGGCCGTCGGCGGCGAGCGCGGCACGCGTGGCCAGCAGCA
Organism: uncultured beta proteobacterium; assembly: GCA_963844255.1. Taxonomy (GTDB): domain Bacteria; phylum Pseudomonadota; class Gammaproteobacteria; order Burkholderiales; family SG8-39; genus SZAS-79. The sequence continues at coordinate 67,558 of CAWJNP010000010.1, read as the reverse complement.
TGCGCTCGGCTTCCACATGGGCCTCCCGCAGGCTGCGAGCCGCCATGTCGACCTCGGCGTTCGCGAAGCCGTCCTTGAGCATCTGCGCGATCTGTTCGTCGGCCAGGCCGTAGCTGGGCTTGACGACAATGGCCGCCTCGACGCCGGAAACCTGCTCGCGCGCCGACACGCTGAGCAGCCCGTCGGCATCGACCTGGAAGGTCACGCGGATGCGCGCCGCGCCGGCAACCATCGGCGGGATGTCGCGCAACTCGAAGCGCGCCAACGACCGGCATTCGGACACCAGCTCGCGCTCGCCCTGCACCACGTGCAGCGCCATCGCGGTCTGGCCGTCCTTGAAGGTCGTGAAGTCCTGTGCCTTGGCCACCGGGATGGTGCTGTTGCGCTCGACGATGCGCTCCACCAGGCCACCCATCGTCTCCAGGCCGAGCGACAGCGGGATCACGTCGAGCAGCAGCAAGTCCCCGTCGCGGCCGTTGCCCGCCAGCGCATTGGCCTGGATCGCAGCGCCGATGGCCACCACCTCGTCGGGGTTGACGTTGGTCAGCACGTCTCGGCCAAAGTACTCGCTCACCGCCGAGCGCACCGCAGGCATGCGGGTGGAGCCGCCGACCATCACGACACCTTGCACGTCCGCGCGGGCGACCTTGGCGTCGCGCAGCGCCTTGCGCACTGCCGCCAGCGTGCGGTCGATGAACGGCCGGGACAGCGCGTCCAGACGGTCGCGCGACAGCTCGATGCGCAGCGGCTGACCGGCAACGGTGGCCGCCAGCACGGTGGCATCGGCCGCGGTCAGCGCCTCCTTGGCGGCACGTGCGGCCACCAGGACGGCGCGCTTGTCCTGTGCCGACGGCGCATGGCAGCCCGTCTCGACGAGCATCCAGTCCGCCACCGCATGGTCGATGTCGTCGCCCCCCAGGGCCGCGTCGCCTCCCGTGGCGACGACCTCGAAGACCCCCCGCGTCAGTCGCAGCAGCGAGATGTCGAACGTGCCACCACCCAGGTCGTAGACCGCATAAAGGCCCTCGCTGGCATTGTCCAGCCCGTAGGCCACGGCGGCCGCCGTCGGCTCGTTGATCAGCCGCAGCACGTTCAGGCCGGCGAGCTGGGCCGCATCCTTGGTGGCCTGGCGCTGGGCGTCATCGAAGTAGGCCGGCACCGTGATGACAGCGCCGAACAGGTCGTCGGCAAAGCTGTCCTCGGCGCGCTGGCGCAGCGTGGCCAGGATTTCGGCCGACACCTCGACCGGCGACTTGTCGCCCTCGCGCGTCGTGATCGCCAGCATGCCCGGCCGGTCGACGAAGCGATAGGGCAGGCGGCCATGCCCCGCGACGTCGGCCAGCGTGCGACCCATGAACCTCTTGACCGACACCAGCGTGTTCTCTGCGTCCTCGGCCTGGGCGTCGCGAGCCGGGTAACCGATCGCTCGCCGGCCGTCACCGAGGTAGCGCACCGCCGACGGCAGAAGCACCCGGCCCTGTTCGTCGGGCAGGCATTCGGCCACACCATGGCGCACCGCGGCCACCAGCGAGTGCGTCGTGCCCAGGTCGATGCCGACGGCGACCCGCCGCTGGTGTGGGTCGGGTGCCTGGCCAGGTTCGGAAATCTGAAGCAGTGCCATCGGTCAGTGGGGGGCGTCCAGCGCCTCCAGGCGGCGCGCCAGGTCCTGGCGGAAACGTGCCACGAACATCAGCGCCCGTACCTGCTCGGCTGCCGCCGTCGGGTCGTCACGTTGATCCAGGGTCGCTGCCAGGGTGTCGAATAGCTGACTCTCGTGCGACTGCACTTCGTCGTCGAGTGCCTCCACGGAGGGCAGATCGGCAGCGTCGTCCAGCGCTTCGCGCCAGGCCATCTGCTGCATCAGGAAGTCACCCGGCATCGCCGTGTTGTTCTCGGCGTCGACCCTGGCGCCGCGCAACTCGCACAGATAGGCAGCGCGCTTCAGCGGATCCTTCAGTCGCTGGTAGGCCTCGTTCACGCGCACCGCCCACTGCATGGCCAGGCGCCGGGCCGCGCCGCCGTCGGCGGCGAAGCGATCGGGGTGCACCTTGGCCTGCAGCTGGCGCCATTGCGCGTCCAGCGCCGGCCGGTCGAGCGCGAACCGCGGCGTCAGGCCGAACAGGGTGAAGTCGTCGTCGTCCAGTTTCATCGCACGACGGACCTGGCCAGGAGCGCGACGGCATCGGGGTGACCCGGCCGCCCGGGCCGGATCTGCAGGACGGGAGCGTCCATCAGACGCGGAAGGACTCGCCGCAGCCGCAGCGATCCTTCTCGCGCGGGTTGTGGAACTTGAAGCCTTCGTTCAGGCCCTCGCGCACGAAGTCGAGTTCGGTGCCGTCCAGGTAGGGCAGGCTCTTGGGATCGATGAGCACCTTGACCCCGTGACCCTCGAAGACCACGTCCTCAGGCGCCACGTCATCGGCGTACTCGAGCTTGTAGGCCAAGCCCGAGCATCCGGTGGTCTTGACGCCCAGGCGCACCCCCACCCCCTTGCCACGTCGCGACAGGTAGCGCGTGACATGGTTGGCGGCGGCTTCGGTCAGCGTGACGGCCATGTCGTTCAAGCGCCGTGCTTGGCCTTGTAGTCCTGCACCGCCGCCTTGATGGCGTCTTCGGCCAGGATCGAGCAATGGATCTTGACCGGCGGCAACGCCAGCTCCTGGGCGATGTGGGTGTTCTTGATCGTCAAGGCCTGGTCGAGCGACTTGCCCTTGACCCATTCGGTCACCAGCGAACTCGATGCGATGGCCGAACCGCAGCCATAGGTCTTGAAGCGCGCGTCTTCGATCAGCCCCGTCTTCGGGTCCACGCGGATCTGCAGCTTCATGACGTCGCCGCAGGCCGGCGCACCCACCATGCCGGTGCCCACGGCTTCGTCGCCCTTGTCGAACGAACCCACGTTGCGCGGGTTCTCGTAGTGGTCCACGACCTTGTCGCTGTATGCCATGTCGTCTTCTCCTTGAGTTCTAGTGGTCGGCCCACTGGATCGTGCTGAGGTCGACACCGTCCTTGAACATCTCCCACAGCGGGGACAGCTCACGCAGCTTGCCGACACGGTCCTGCAACACGCTGACGGCGTAGTCGATCTCCTCCTGCGTCGTGAAGCGGCCGATCGTCATGCGCAGGCTCGAATGCGCCAGTTCGTCGCTGCGCCCGAGAGCGCGCAGCACGTAGCTGGGTTCCAGGCTCGCCGAGGTGCATGCCGACCCGGACGACACCGCGAGGCCCTTGACGCCCATGATCAGCGATTCGCCTTCGACGAAATTGAAGCTGATGTTCAGGTTGTGCGGCACGCGGCGCTCCATGTCGCCGTTGATGAAGACCTGGTCGATCTCGGTCAGCCCGTCGACCAGCCGCTGATGCAGCATGCGGATGCGTTCGCTCTCCGCCCCCATCTCGGCCTGGGCGATGGCAAAGGCCTCGCCCATGCCGACGCACTGGTGCGTGGGAAGCGTACCCGAGCGCATGCCTCGCTCGTGGCCGCCGCCATGCATCTGCGCTTCGATGCGCACGCGTGGCTTGCGCCGCACGTACAACGCGCCGATGCCCTTGGGGCCATAGGTCTTGTGCGACGCCAGGCTCATCAGGTCGACCGGCAGCGTGGCCATGTCTATCGCGACCTTGCCCGTGGCCTGCGCCGCGTCGACGTGCAGGACGATGCCGCGCTCGCGACACATCGCGCCGATGGCCGGGATGTCCTGGATGACGCCGATCTCGTTGTTGACCAACATCACCGACACGACGATCGTGTCCTTGCGCAACGCGCCCTTGAAGCGGTCCAGGTCGAGCAGACCGTTCTCCTGCACCTCGAGGTAGGTCACCTCGAAGCCCTGGCGCTCGAGCTCGCGGGTGGTGTCCAGCACCGCCTTGTGCTCGGTCTTGACGGTGACGATGTGCTTGCCGCGCGACTGGTAGAAGTGCGCCGCCCCCTTGATCGCGAGGTTGTTCGATTCGGTCGCGCCGGAGGTCCAGACGATCTCGCGCGGGTCGGCGTTGATCAGGGACGCCACCTGCCCGCGCGCCTTCTCCACGGCCGCCTCCGCCTCCCAGCCCCAGGCGTGGCTGCGCGAGGCCGGATTGCCGAAGTGCTCGCGCAGCCAGGGAATCATCGCGTCCACGACGCGTGGGTCCACCGGCGTGGTGGCACCGTAGTCCAGGTAGATCGGGAAATGAGGAGTCATGGTCACTTCGTCAGTGCGGATCCGAGAGCGAACACGGAGTTGGGTGCCGTCACCTTGATCGGCTTGACGACCGGCGACGAAGAGATGGCGCGCTTGACCGGCGCCTCTTCGATCGAAACGCCCTTGGCGAGCTGGTCGTCCACCAGCTTCTTCAGCGAAATGGAATCGAGGTACTCGATCATCTTGGCGTTCAGGCTGGCCCACAGGTCGTGCGTCATGCAGCGACCGGCGTCGTCGCCCATGCAGTTCTCCTTGCCCGCGCAGCCCGTGGCGTCGATCGGCTCGTCGACGGCGACGATGATGTCCGCCACCGTGATCTCCGCGGCACCCCGCCCGAGCGAGTAACCGCCGCCGGGCCCCCGGGTGCTCTCCACCAATTCGTGCCGGCGCAGCTTGCCAAACAGCTGTTCGAGATAGGACAGGGAAATCTGCTGCCGCTGACTGATCGCGGCCAACGCCACCGGCCCCGAATGGGAGCGCAGTGCGAGGTCGATCATCGCAGTGACGGCAAATCGGCCTTTGGTGGTCAAACGCATTGGGATCTCCTGTGTGCATTGCGAGGCTGGGAGGCCCCAAGAACCGGCGGAAACCGACGGCCCGAGGGGTCAACGGGTCCCGCTACTTTCGTAGCGCAAGGCCCGCATAACCGAGCGGTCTACTCAAGTATACAGGAACCCGACTCTTTTGGTCGGGAACAGCTCAGGAAGTTCCGTCGGGTGAGGCGGCCAAGCGCTGCTGCAAGTGCAACAGCAGCCCGTCGCAGGCGTCTTCGACGAGGTCGAGCACGTGCTCGAAACCGTCCGGCCCGCCATAGTAGGGGTCGGGAACGATCGGCTGCGCGCGGTGGCGCAGTGCGAAGTCCATCAGCAGTCGCAACTGGGCGACCTGCGTGCCGGGCCGCATGCGCTCCAACTCCGCCAGATTGTCGTCGTCCATCGCCAAAATGAGCTGGAAGCGCTGGAAATCGGCCTCGTCGACCTTGCGCGCACGCAGGGCCGACAGGTCGACCCCCCTGGCCTTCGCATGGCGGACCGCGCGTGGATCCGCAGGCCCGCCGACATGGAATCCGTAGGTGCCGGCCGAATCCACGTGCACCCGGTCGCCAAGGCCCGCGCCCTGCAGCTTGTGGCGAAGCATGCCCTCTGCAGTGGGGGATCGGCAGATGTTGCCCATGCAGACCATCAGCACCGACAGCTGCGGTGGCGGCGCCCGGCGCAGAAAGCGCCTCATCGCCGCCCCCCGGGAGCCGGTGCAGTCGGGATCAACGGCACGACGTTCAGATCATGACCCGCCCCGCCCAGGATCTGCTCGCGCAGCATGGCCAGCTGGTCGCGCACCCGGGCCGCCTTCTCGAACTCAAGGTTGCGCGCGTGCTCGAGCATCTGCTTCTCCAGGGCCTTGATGCGCTTGCCGACGTCCTTCTCCGACAGGCTGTCGAACTCGGACGCGGTCTTGACGCGTTGCGCCTCTTCCTTGGCCGCCTTGTCGGAAACCGCGCCGTCGATCAGGTCGCGCACCTGCTTGCTGATGCTGCGCGGCGTGATTCCCTGCGCCAGGTTGTGCGCGATCTGCTTGGTTCTGCGCCGTTCGGTCTCGTCGATGGCCCGCTTCATCGAGTCGGTGATGCGGTCGGCGTACAGGATCGCGCGCCCATGGACGTTGCGCGCCGCGCGGCCGATGGTCTGGATCAGGCTGCGCTCGGCGCGCAGGAAGCCTTCCTTGTCGGCGTCCAGGATCGCGACCAGGCTGACCTCGGGCAGGTCCAGCCCCTCGCGCAGCAGGTTGATGCCCACCAGCACGTCGAAGGCCCCCAGCCTCAGGTCGCGCAGGATCTCGACCCGCTCGACGGTGTCGATGTCGCTGTGCAGGTAGCGCACCTTGACGCCGTTTTCGGTCAGGTAGTCGGTGAGCTGCTCGGCCATGCGCTTGGTCAGCGTCGTGATCAGCACACGCTCGTGCCTGTCGACACGGATGCGGATCTCCTGCAGCACGTCGTCGACCTGGTGGGTCGCCGGTCGCACCTCCACCGCCGGGTCGACCAGCCCGGTCGGGCGCACCAGTTGCTCGACGACCTGGCCGGCATGGGTCTTCTCGTAGTCGGCCGGGGTGGCCGAGACGAAGATCACCTGCCGCATCTTGCCTTCGAACTCCTCGAACTTCAGCGGTCGGTTGTCCAGCGCGCTGGGAAGCCGGAATCCGTACTCGACCAGCGTCGTCTTGCGCGCCCGGTCACCGTTGTACATGCCACCGAACTGGCCGATCAGCACATGGCTCTCGTCCATGAACATCAGCGCGTCGGCGGGCAGATAGTCCACCAGCGTCGGCGGCGGCTCGCCGGGCTCGGCGCCGGACAGGTGGCGCGAGTAGTTCTCGATGCCCTTGCAATGCCCCACTTCCTGCAGCATCTCCAGGTCGAAGCGGGTGCGCTGCTCCAGCCGTTGCGCCTCGACCAGCTTGCCGACCTTCACGAGCTCGTCCAGCCGCAGGCGCAGCTCGGCCTTGATGGTGTCGATGGCCGCCACCACCCGGTCCCGTGGCGTCACGTAGTGGCTGCTCGGGTAGACGGTGAAACGCGGGATCTTCTGGCGCACGCGGCCCGTCAGCGGGTCCAGCAATTGCAGCGACTCGACCTCGTCATCGAACAGTTCGATCCGGATCGCCAGCTCCGAATGCTCGGCGGGAAAGACGTCGATCACATCGCCACGCACCCGGAAGCTGCCGCGCGAGAAGTCGGTCTCGTTGCGCGTGTACTGCATGCGGACCAGTTGCGCGATCACGTCGCGCTGGCCGATCCTGTCGCCCACCCGCAAGGTCATCACCATGCGGTGGTAGTCGGCCGGATTCCCGATGCCGTAGATGGCGCTGACGCTGGCCACGATGATCACGTCGCGGCGCTCGAGCAGGCTCTTCGTGGCCGACAGGCGCATCTGCTCGATGTGCTCGTTGATCGCGCTGTCCTTCTCGATGAACAGATCGCGCTGGGGCACGTAGGCCTCGGGCTGGTAGTAGTCGTAATAGCTGACGAAGTACTCGACCGCGTTCCTGGGGAAGAACTCCCTGAACTCGCTGTAGAGCTGTGCCGCCAGCGTCTTGTTCGGCGCAAACACGATCGCCGGGCGTCCCAGGCGCGCGATGACGTTGGCCATCGTGAAGGTCTTGCCCGAACCCGTCACGCCCAGCAGGGTCTGGTAGCTCAGGCCGTCCTGCAGGCCCTCGACCAGCTGGGCGATCGCCGCCGGCTGGTCGCCCGCCGGCGGGTAGGGCTGAAAGAGCTGGAACGGCGAGCCGGGGAAATCGACGAATTCACCCGCCGGCTCGGCAGCGGGGGCTGCGGGCAGGTCGGAGACTTCGGACAGTTCGGCCATCGGGGCGACCCTAGAATTGCGGGCAACCCGTAAGCGTAGCGCAAGCCCAGCACAGGAACACCAGCCATGTCCTTTCTCTCCTCCGTCGAGATGGCCCCGCGCGACCCCATCCTGGGCCTGAACGAACAGTTCGCCGCCGACCCGAACCCGAACAAGGTCAACCTCGGCGTCGGCGTGTACTTCGACGGCGAGGGCAAGTTGCCGCTGCTGGACTGCGTGGCGCAGGCACAGGCGCAGTTGCTTGGTGCGCCCAAGCCCAAGGGTTACCTGCCGATCGACGGCATCGCCGCCTACGACCAGGCCGTGCAGCAGCTCGTGTTCGGCGCCGACCATCCGGCTGTGACGGGCAAGCGCGATCGCCACCGTCCAGTCGCTGGGCGGCACCGGCGGTCTGAAGGTCGGTGCCGACTTCCTGAAGCGCCTGCATCCGTCATCGAAGGTGCTGATCAGCGATCCGAGCTGGGAGAACCACCGCGCGCTGTTCACGAATGCCGGATTCGAGGTCCAGACCTACCCTTACTACGACGCGGCCACCCGCGCCGTGCGCTTCGACGCCATGCTCGCCGGTCTCGACCAGGCGCCGCCGGGCACCATCGTGGTGCTGCACGCCTGCTGCCACAACCCCACCGGCTGCGACCTGATCGACAGACCAATGGAGCCAGGTGGTCCGCACGGGTGCAGGCGCGCAATCTCGTCGCATTCCTGGACATGGCGTACCAGGGCTTCGGCGACGGCATCGCCGAAGACGGGGCCGTGGTGCGGCAGTTTCTCGACGCCGGGCTCGACTTCCTCGTGGCGACCTCATTCTCGAAGAGCTTTTCCCTCTACGGCGAGCGCGTGGGTGCGCTCAGCGTGGTCTGCGACAGCGCCGACGAGGCGGCACGGGTGCTGTCCCAGCTGAAGATCGTGATCCGGACCAACTATTCCAACCCGCCCACCTTTGGCGCCCAGCTGGTCGCGACCGTGCTGAACACACCGTCCCTGCGCACCCTGTGGGAGCGGGAACTGGCCGCGATGCGCGAGCGGATCCGCGCCATGCGGCACGCGCTGGTCGCCGAACTGCAGGCCGCAGGCGTCAAGCAGGACCTTTCCTACATCACGCGCCAGAGAGGCATGTTCAGCTACTCCGGGTTGAACGCCGCACAGATGCAGCGACTGAGGGCCGAGTACGGGGTCTATGGCGTGGACTCGGGCCGGATCTGCGTCGCCGCGCTGAACAGCCGCAACCTCGGTACCGTGGCGCGCGCGCTTGCCCAAGTCATGTAGCGCGCCGGGATGCCGTCGGGGGCCGAACGCACGCCCGACTCCGCCTGGCCTGGGCTGAATCGTCTAATTTCACGACTTGCGCGCCCCGAAGACGCCGGACCGCGCTACATTTGTTGCAGCGCACCATTGATATTTCGAGATTCGGAGGCATCGCATGCTGTACCACCTGTACGAATCGCAGCGAGCGCTGATGGCGCCGTTTTCGGAGTTCGCGAGCGCATCGGCCAAGCTGTACGACCACCCGCTGTCGCCGTTCGCGCACACGCCGATGTCGCAGCGCATATCTGCCGGGTTCGACCTGCTGCACCGGCTGGCCAAGGAGTACGAGAAGCCCCAGTTCAACATCACGAGCGCGCGCGTCGACAACGAGGTCGACGTCGCTGTCCAGGAACAGGTCGCGCTGACCAAGCCGTTCGCCCGGCTGTTGCGCTTCAAGCGCTTCACCGACAACGAAGGTGCGCTGGCCACGATGAAGGAGCAACCCACCGTCGTGGTGGTCGCACCCCTGTCCGGGCACCACTCGACGCTGCTGCGCGATACCGTCAAGAGCCTGCTGCACGACCACAAGGTCTTCATCGTCGACTGGAACGATGCCCGCATGGTGCCCGTGGAAGACGGTCCGTTCCACCTGAACGACTATGTCCATTACGTGCAGGATTTCCTGCGCCACGTGGGCCCGAACGCCCATGTGATCTCCGTCTGCCAGCCCACCGTGCCAGTGCTGGCCGCCGTCTCGCTGATGGCCAGTGCGGGCGAGCTGACCCCGCCGACGATGACGATGATGGGCGGCCCGATCGACGCCCGCCGCAGCGCGACGGCGGTCAACACGCTGGCGACCAACAAGAGCCACAGCTGGTTCGAGAACAACGTGATCTTCCGCGTGCCGCAGAACTACCCCGGTGCCGGGCGGCGCGTGTACCCGGGCTTCCTGCAGCACTCGGGATTCGTCGCGATGAACCCCGACCGCCACGTGTCGTCGCACTACGACTACTTCCTCGACCTGATCCGCGGCGACGACGACAGCGCAGACGCGCACCGCCAGTTCTACGACGAGTACAACGCGGTGCTCGACATGCCGGCCGAGTACTACCTCGACACGATCAAGACCGTGTTCCAGGACTTCGCGCTTCTCAACGGCACCTGGGAGGTCGACGGCAAGCTGGTGCGACCGCAGGACATCACCCGCACCGCGCTGCTGACCATCGAAGGCGAGCTGGACGACATCTCCGGCGCCGGCCAGACCCAGGCCGCGCACGACCTGTGCACCGGCATCCCGGCGTCCCGCCGCTTGCACTACGACGTCGAGGGCGCCGGTCACTACGGCATCTTCTCGGGCCGCCGCTGGCGCGAGAAGGTCTACCCGAAGGTCAAGGCCTTCATCGCCCGCTACGACCGCGAGCCTGCGGCGATCAGGGCCACCGCACGCAAGGCCGCGGCCCGCAAGCGCCCCCGCCGATAATCGGGGGGTGAGCGATGTCACCCTGACCTCGCTGGTCGACGCGCTCGACGCAGCCCTGCCGCAGACCCAGTGCACCCGATGCGGCTACCCCGATTGCCGCAGCTTATGCACAGGCCATCGCCGACGGCGAGGCCGACGTCAACCGCTGCCCTCCCGGTGGCGCCGAAGGCATCGCCGCCTGGCCGACGTCGCCGGCGTGCCGGTCAAGCCGCTCGACCCGATCGCGGCGGCGAAGGTCCGCGCGCGCTGGCCGTCATCGACGAGGACTGGTGCATCGGCTGCACGCTGTGCATCAAGGCCTGCCCGGTCGACTGCATCGTCGGCGCCAGCAAGCGCATGCACACGGTCGATCGACGCCCAGTGCACCGGCTGCGAGCTGTGCGTGCCGGCCTGCCCGGTCGACTGCATCGCGATGGTGCCCGGTGACCGGCGAGCGACACCGGCTGGGCCGCCTGGAGCGCGGCGCAGGCCGACGAGGCGCGCGGAGCGCTACGCCTTCCACCGCTTCCGAACCGAGCGCGCGCAGACGCGAGAACGACGAGCGCCTGGCCGCCAAGGCCGCGGCCAAGCTGGCCGACCTGCCGGCCCACACCCAGGACACCGACCCGGCCGCGCTCGAGCGCAAGCGCGCCGTGATCGAGGCCGCGCTGCGGCGCGCCCGCGCGCGCCGCGAGCGAGGGCGGCGCATGAAGGCCGAGGCAGATCGAGCCCTTCTTCGCCACGCTGGCGGCGGCCAACCCGGCGCCGCAGACCGAGCTCGCGTACACCAGCGTGTTCGAGCTGCTGGTCGCGGTGCTGCTGTCGGCGCAGGCCACCGATGTCGGCGTCAACAAGGCCACGCGCACCCTGTTCGCGCGTGCGCCGACGCCGCAGAAGATGCTGGCGCTGGGCCTGGACGGCGGTCACCGAGCACATCCGCACCATCGGCCTGTTCCGCACCAAGGCGAAGAACCTGATCGCAGACCTGCCGCATCCTGGTCGAACAGCATGGCGGCCAGGTGCCGCGCACGCGCGAGGCGCTGCAGGCGCTGCCCGGCGTCGGCCGCAAGACCGCCAACGTGGTGCTCAACGTCGCCTTCGGCGAGCCGACGATGGCGGTCGACACGCACATCTTCCGCGTCGCCAACCGCACCGGCCTGGCGCCGGGCAAGGACCCGCTGGCGGTGGAGCAGGCGCTGCTGCGGCGCGTGCCGGCGCGCTACCTGCGTCGACGCCCACCACTGGCTGATCCTGCACGGCCGCTACGTCTGCCTGGCGCGCAAGCCGCGCTGCGAGCGTCTGCAGCGTGCGCGCCTGCTGCGACTTCGGCCGCCTACAATCGCGCGCAGGGAGTGACGCCACACCATGTCCACGCTGGAAGACCTGGCCGAACGCGTCGAACGACTGGTGCTGCGCCACGACGAGCTCAAGCGCGCGCACGCGCTGCTCGAGCAGCAGCTCGGCGCCGTGAGCAGCGAGCGCGACAGCCTGCGCTCCCGCCTGACGGCCGCGCGCACGCGCATCGACACCCTGCTGGCCCGCCTGCCGGCAGGACGACCGGGAGCGACATGAAGCAGATCGAAGTCACGATCCTCGGGCAGAGCTACATGCTCGGCTGCCCCGACGGCGGCGAGGAATCGCTGCTGGCTGCCGTGGCGGCCGTCGACCGCGAGATGAGCGCCATCCGCGACGCCGGCAAGGTCAAGGCCCGCGAGCGCATCGCGGTGCTGGCGGCGCTGAACCTGGCCTACCAGCTGGCCGAGCGCCCGGCGGCGCCTGACGCGACAGCTCGTCCGATGCGCCGCGCCGTCGAACGTCGACGCACTGGTGCACCGCATCGACGGTGCCCTGCAGGACGACGGGCTGCTGCTCTAGGCCCCGGCCGGCGGCGCGGGCGTGCCAGCGGACACACCCGGGATAATCGACCGATGAATCCGTTGCTGCAACGGCTGCACGCGTACCCCTTCGAGCGACTGCGCTCCCTGACCGAAGGCATCGCACCGAACGCGAACCTGAAGCCGATCAACCTCGGCATCGGAGAGCCGCGCCATCCGGCACCAGCTCTCGTGATGCAGGCCATCGAGGGCGCGATGGCGGGCCTGTCGGTGTATCCGCCCACGCGCGGTGAAGCGTCGCTGCGCGAGTCGATGGCGGCGTGGGTGCAGCGGCGCTACGGCGTCGTGCTGGACCCGGCGACCCAGGTGCTGCCGGTCAACGGGTCGCGCGAGGCCTTGTTCGCGCTGGCCCAGGTGGTGGTGGACCCGACGCGACCGCGCGCCACCGTGGTCTGCCCGAATCCCTTCTACCAGATCTACGAGGGCGCCGCGCTGCTGGCCGGGGCAGAAACGGCCTTCGCCAACAGCGACCCGGCCCGGAATTTCGCTGCCGACTGGCGCGCCATCGACGACGCCACCTGGTCGAGGACTCAGCTGCTGTACACCTGTTCGCCCGGCAATCCAGCCGGAGCCGTGATGCCCCTGGCGGAATGGGCGCAGCTTTTCGCGCTGTCGGACCGACACGGCTTCGTCATCGCCAGCGACGAGTGCTACTCGGAGATCTACTTCCGGGACGAGCCCCCGCTCGGCAGCCTGGAAGCCGCAAGGCGCCTGGGGCGCAACGACTTCAGGAACCTGATCGCCTTCACCAGCCTGTCCAAGCGCTCGAACGTGCCCGGGCTTCGATCGGGCTTCGTCGCGGGCGATGCCGATCTGCTCAAGGCCTTTCTCCTGTATCGCACTTACCACGGCAGCGCGATGAGCCCCCTGGTCCAGCAGGCCAGCCGGGCCGCCTGGTCGGACGAAGCGCACGTGGCCGACAACCGGGCCCTGTACCGCGCCAAGTTCGACCAGGTCACGCCGATGCTCGCCCCAGTGCTCGACGTGGCGCTGCCCGACGCCGGCTTCTACCTCTGGGCAGGCGTGCCGGGCGGCGACGACATCGCCTTCGCCCTGGGCCTGCTCGGTCAATACAATGTCACCGTCTTGCCCGGCAGCCTGCTGGCGCGGCAGGCCCATGGCCTGAACCCGGGCGCAGGCCGCATCCGTCTGGCACTGGTGGCAGGCATCGACGAATGTCTGGAAGCCGCCGAGCGCATCGTTGCGTACACCCGAGAACTCACGCCATGAGCCAACTGCAAGAACTCATCGACATCGCCTGGGAAGGGCGCGCGAGCATCACGGCCACCAGCTCGCCCGAAGTGCGCGACGCGGTGGACAAGGTCATCTCCGATCTCAACGCCGGCCGCCTGCGCGTGGCCGAGCGCCGCAGCGTGGGGCAGTGGACGGTCAACCAGTGGGTCAAGAAGGCGGTCCTGCTGAGCTTCCGACTCAACGACAACCAGCTCATGCGCGCCGGTGACCTGGCCTTCTTCGACAAGGTCAAGACCAAGTTCTCTCATATCGACGAAGCCGCCGTGCGCGCCAGCGGCGTGCGCATCGTGCCGCCAGCGGTGGCCCGGCGCGGAAGCTACCTGGCCAGGAACGTGGTGCTGATGCCCAGTTTCGTGAACATCGGTGCCTATGTCGACGAAGGCACGATGGTCGATGCCTGGGCGACCGTGGGCTCCTGCGCACAGATCGGCAAGCACGTGCATCTGTCGGGCGGCGTGGGCATCGGCGGCGTGCTCGAGCCGCTGCAGGCCAACCCGACGGTGATCGAGGACAACTGCTTCATCGGCGCGCGCAGCGAGGTCGTCGAAGGCGTGATCGTGGAGGAGAACTCCGTCCTCGGCATGGGGGTCTACGTCGGCCAGAGCACGCCGATCTACGACCGCGAGAAGGACGAGATCAGCTACGGCCGCATCCCTGCCGGGTCGGTCGTCGTCAGCGGCAACCTGCCCAAGGCCGGTGGCAAGTACAGCCTGTACTGCGCCGTGATCGTCAAGAAGGTCGACGCGCAGACACGCGCCAAGACCAGCATCAACGACCTGCTGCGGGCCTGAGCCCGCCCCCAACACAGGAGCCAGACATGAGCGGCGGCAACATGGAACGCGTGCTTCGGCTGATGGCCGAAAAGCAGGCCTCGGACGTCTACATGTCGGCCAACACGCCGATCCTGATCAAGATCCACGGGCAGAAGCGACACCAGCAGATTGCTCGCCACGACGTCGAGCGCACCGCCATGGGTGGCATTCTGGAATGCCACCGAGAGCGGCGCCAGGTCCTGACCCGCGAGATCATGGACGAACTCGATGCTGTAGTGCTTGGGCGTGCCGACAACCACCACGTTGCCGCGCCCCACCGTGGACAGTGTCTCGAGAGCGTTCTGCACCTGGGCGGCGGTCGCGAAGACCGAGATCGGGCCGGTGACCGCGCTTCCGAAACCCAGGGTGAATGTGCCGCTGCTGGCGTGCAGCAGGATATTCTGGGCCTCATTGCTCGTCCCGTTACCGTACGAACTGCCGCCCTTGATGGTTTCGCTCACCTCGGCCACTGCGGTGCCCGGCACCGTGCCGTCGCCCTGCGTCCACGCGAGCAGGCCGCCATAGCCGGTGGCAAGCTTCAAGTCGATCAGCGCGGCGAGCTGGTCGATATGCGTGAAGGATGCAGTCTCCGAAGCAAGCACCGTGACCGTGACCAGCGAATTGCGCGCGTCGCCCGGCCGGGAGAAGATGAGGTCGAAAGAAACGTCCTTGGTGAGCACGGGCGACACGGCGTTCGAGCCGGCGATGCCCGAGGTCAGCACGCCGACCAGCTGCTCGTCGGTCACCTGGTTGACGATCGCGCTGAAGTCGATCGTCTTGCCCAGCGTCAGGTCGGTATAGGGCAGCACGGCATCGAACTGGCCGGAGTCGCGCAATCGCACGAGGTAGTTGCCTACGTCGGTGAGCATGCCGTTCAGCGTCGCGGAATCGATGCTCGCGAACTTGCGCAGGTTGTCGAAGTCGCTGAGCGTCACGGCCGCGGCATCGGTCACGCTGCTCAACAACACGCCGTTCGGATCGAGCGAAGTGCTGCCGGCGCCAACGATGGCTTCGACGTGCGGTACCTGCTTGACCGCCGCCTTCACCGAGTAGGTGCCGGCCCCAAGTGCCGTCGGTACGGTCAGCGTCCAGCGGTGGGTGGTGCTGTCGTAGGAGAGGTTCCCGTCGCCGAGCGTGTAAGTGGCCAATGCCGTTCCGCCCTCCGTCCCTGTTCCGCTGTAGAGCGACACCGTCAGCGTCTCGCCGGTGCTCAGAGTGGTGGTGCCGAAGATCGTCGGCGTAGTGTCGCCGGTGGTCTCGGCCAGCACGGTCGGAACCGTGCCCGTGGAGGCGTACGTGGGCGGGTACAGCGTCGCCATGGCCACAGGCGTGGACCTATTCCCGACGACCATCGCCGCGACGCTCCCCGTCGAGGGGAGATTGGCGCTGGCCAGGGTCAGCGACCAGAGGCCGGTCGAGGCGTCGTAACTCGCGCCGCTCGATAGGGTGCCCGCGGCGCTACGCACCACATAGGTGGTCGGCAGCAGCAAGTTGGTTACCGTTACCTCGAGCGCCTGCCCGGCCGTGAGCGTCGCGGTGCCGGCCAACACCTTGTTTCCTCCGCCGCCGCTCGTATTCACCGAGCGCACCACGGCGGTCGTCACTACAGTGCCGTCCGACCAGCGCGCGGTGACCGGCAGGCTGCCTGCGCTCACGTTGTCGAGCGTGATCGACCAAGCGCCGCCGCTGTACGCGCCGATGTATCCGCTGCCGTTCACAACCGCGCTGCCCGTGGTGTTGACCACCGTGTAATCCGTGCCCGCCACGGTGACAATCAGCGACTGGCTTGCCACGAGCGCGGCGGTGCCGGTTACCGTCAGGTACGACCTGGACGCGGAACCGGATACGGTCGCGGAAACGGCGTTGGTCCACGCCGCGGCAGTCGACGTTACGCTGGACACCCCGACGAGGGTCACACTCCAGTTGCCGCCCGCGTAGGAACTGATGTAGTCGTTGCCACCGGCTGTGCCGTTGACCGCGTTGCCGGCGGTATCGACGATGGTGTAGGCAATGCTATCGACCGTCACGACCAGCGAATTACCGGTCTGTGTCGTGGTCGTGCCGAACACCCGGGTACCGGTCCCCGCCGTGACGGTGCTGATCACGGGCAGATTGCTGACCGTCGCGCTCGCGCCCGTCGTGACGATCATCGCCGCGACCAGTTGCGCGTCGCTGCGGCCGGTCTCGAAGGTCCAGCTCGCGGATGCGGAATCATAGGTGGCGCCGGCGGTGGGGGTGTAGGTCGAGCCGCTGCGGCTGACGACGAGGTGAAGGTTGCCGTCGAGCGACACGTACAGCTGCTCTCCGTCGGCAAATGTCGCGTTGCCATAGAGGGTCACCGTGTCGTCTCCGGTGGCCTTGGTTCCCTTCGTGTCGATCACGGCCCCGCTGACCGCAGGCAACGTGGTGATGACCAGCTCGCCGGTCGTGGTGTCGGTCGTCACGCGGCTGACTAGCGCTTCGAAACCCGTGGTTCCGATCTTGCCGACGATGTCGAAATCGGCGGCGGCGGTGACGGATGGTGTGCCGGTGATCGACAAGCTGGCGCTTGCTGCGGCGCCGGAGGTCACGGGACTGGCGCCGTTGACGCTCAGCGCAATCGCGCCGGTATCGAAGACCAATGTTCCAACGGCACGGGCCTCCAGCGCGCCCAGCACGACGCCCGCGTCGAGCTGGTGGCCGTCGCTCTGCACCTGCACCGTCAGCGTGTTGACGTCGACGCTGGCGGAGGACGATGCCGTCCACACCGTATCGAACTGAAGATCCTGCTTCAGCTTGATGCCCTCGCCCGGCAACCAGTTGATGCCTACGTCCGACAGGTTGTCGTTAAAGGTGAAGCGTGCAATGAAACGCCGGTCGAGCTTGAGGCTGAAGTTCAGTGCGAAATTTCCGGTCGCGCCGGTCGCCACGACATTCATCGCGCTCGCTGCGGCCGAGGCCGACATCATCGCCTCGAGGCCGCTGTAGACGCCTGTGCCCGAAAGGTACTGCCGCATGTAGTCGAGCAGACCGCTGACCTTCGGCGTGCCGGCAACGAGAGTGGTGGCGGCAAGATAGTCCGCCAGCACCGTCGTGTTCTGCGGCGTGCGAAAGCCAAGCACATCGCTGAAGGTACGCCCGTCGTTGAGCGCCAGAAGGCCGAGTGTGGACACATCCGCCAGTGGGAGCGTCCGGCCAAGCGCCGATATCGCGATGTTGCCGTTGGCGTCCGTCGAATCGAGGCGCGACAGGGTCGCGGTGGCAATTGCGAAGGCCGAGGCCAGGTTGGTCTTGTCGGTCGCGGAAAGCGTCACATCGTCGAACACGTTTGCGGCAAGCGCCCCGGTGCTCAGCTTTCCGGTGATGACATGATCCGAGCCATCGGTGCCAAACAGGCTCGCGATCTGCGTCACGTCGAGCGCGCTGGCGGCCTTGGCCGCCAGGGTGCTGCCGCTCAGTGCGGCAAAGTCGTTCAGCGTGATGCGGCCGAGACGGTCGCTATTGTTTGCATCGAGCAGCGAAACCGAAATACCGGCCCGTTGGTCGAACGTGGTCCCGGTCAGGTGCGTGTCGAGTTCCAGCTTGTTGACGCGGAACCAGCTGCCGTTGTCGGTGGCCGAGGCGCCGGTCAGGGCTGTCGCCGCATTGGTCGCGCCGGTCACGCCCGCCACCGTCAGGCCGGCGTCGAAATCGAAGTGCAGGTTTGCTACGCTGGTCAGGGTCCCCGAAGCGACCAGGGTGAGCGACGTGCCGGCGTCCGTAATGTTCGAGAACACGAGCGCGGACTTGGTCCAGTCATTCAGGTCGATCTTGATCTTCAGTCCGGCCACGACTTCCGCTGCAGTCGGATCAAACGACGGCGTGACGGCAACCGTCCATGGCTGCGTTGCATCGCCCGACACCGTCTTGGCGGCCGCGACCTGCGTGTTGATTGCGGTCTGCAGGGCTGAGGCCAGGCCCGTCAGCGTCGAGGCGTTGCCGTTGGTGGTGAAGTAGGAGTTGGCGGCCGTCTTGAGGCCGAAGAAGGCGATGGTGGTTGTGGATCCGCTATTGCTGTCCAGACCAATCAGCTCGTTGACGCTCTTTCCGAGTCCGGGCAGGTCGGTGTTGACGAGGACGTCCTTCAACGCCTCGCTCGCAGTGACGTCGATCTTGTCGAGCACCGAGAGCAGTTGTGTCCGCAGCGCCGCATTCAGCTGCAGCGTCGTCGCATCGAGTGCCAGGAGGCCGTTGTACTGCGCATCCGAAAGCGACGCGACATCGATCACGCCGGTATGCGCCTCCAGGACCCAGTTCCCGCCCAGGGCGGCGGCACCGGTCCGATCGACCGACGCCGCGACGTCCGCGCCGCTGTACAGCGCGAGTTTCTGGACGAACGACTCCCCTTGTGCGCCGGCCGCCACATCGCAGCCGTACAGCAGGATGTCGCCGTCTGCGGAGAGCGACGCGCCCCAGGAGGCGATCTGGTCGCGGTAGGCATCGATGTTGGTCGGATCGAGCGTGGTCAGCCCGAGCCGCAGCGCAGCGGCGTCGCCGTGGCTGATCACGTGCACTGCCTGGAGGCCCTCGTAGCCCTTGAGCCAGGCCGCGATCTGCTCGACACCGTCGCGCGCGCCGTCCAACACGACGACTTCCACCTGCGCCGGATCATTCTGGCCGGGACGCGCCTGCAGGGCCGCGTTGATGAGCGACTGCTTGTCCTCGACCGCAGCGTCGACAAAGACGATCTCGTTGACCTGCTTCTCCGCGGTCTTGCCGCCGAACGCCGCGAGGTCGGGGGCGATGTTGATTGCCGGCTGCACGAACTGGTTTGCAACCTGCGCCGCGGGCATCTGGATCGGCGCTTGCTGCTCCTGCTGGGACGGAGGCGGCGGCAGGATGATGCCCTCGCCTGAGAGCAGGAAGCGCGGCTCGAGATTCTCGATGATCAACCGGGGTTCGCGCAACGGCGCTCGCCCGATTGCGCGCCCGCCCTTGCGCCCGGTCAATCCACCCTGGTTACCTTTTCGTGCGCGTCGTTCAGCGTCGCGCCTCAGTGTCCGCATCATGCCCATGACGAATCTCCTCTGCCGCACGCTTTCCGACTACACGGGCTCGCCCGCCCCAGCATTCGAGTACCGCTTTTCCGCATCGGTCAGTTGAGCATCGCGGCAAGATCTTCCAGATCACCACGGCTCAGCGTTCCGACGGACTGCTTTAGCTTCAAACGATTGACCAGGTAGTCGTAGCGCGCCTGGAGGTAATCGCGCTGCGCTGCGTAATACAGTCGGTAGGCGTCCATCACCGTGACCACGTTGTAGAGACCGGAATTGAACCCCTGGATTCGCGACTGCAGGGCGCTTTCCTGCGCCAGGATCGACTTCCTGAGCGCTTCGAGGCTGCGCGAACTCGCGATCACGCCGTTGAACGACGAGCGCGTCAGGCGTTCGGTGCGGCGAACCTCCTGTTCCTGCTCCTGCTCGGCCTTGGTCTTGCGCGCAACAGCCTCGCGGGTCAGGGACGAGGTCAGGCCACCGTCGGTCAGCGGAATGCTGAGGCGCACACCGATCTCGCCATTCCCGGTCTTCTGGCCGCTGCCATAGAGCGAGCCCCCGGTATCCTGGTGCGTCAGATTGCCAATCAGGGTCAAGGTCGGGAGGTGCCCCGCACGCTGACGGCGAATCTCGGCGCCTGCAATCTCATACGCCAGCTTGCGCGACTGCACGGCGAGGTTCTGCTCGAGGGCCGCCTCGACCCAGGGTTCGTATGCCGAAGGCACCGGCAACGCGGTATCGAAGTCGGCCTTGAAGCCCCTGACGTCGGTGACGCCCTCGCCGACAATCTCCTTGAGCGCGAGCTTGGCGTCGTCCACCCGGCTCTGCGCTTCGATTTCGCGCGCCTGGTTGATCGCGAGGCGCGCCTCCGTGTCGTTGCGCTGTACCACCGTGCCCAGGCCGCTGTCCAACCGGCCCTTGGCAAGGTCGTTCTGCTTTTCGGTGGCCTCACGCTCCGCGCGCGCCAGCTCGAGCCCGTCATTGGCGGCGAGCAACGCAAGGTATGAGGACGAAACGCGCAGGATCAGCTCCTGCTCAGCAGCAACGACGTTCAGCTTGCTCTGTTCGACCGTCATCTGCGCCTGGCTCATCTTTATCCACGCCTGCGGCTTGAACAGCGGCTGGGTGATGGTCAGGGTCAGGTTGTTGTTCCCATATTGGGACACGCCCGTGGGAAACGCGGGGTTCGACGCCCGCTGCACGTTCTGCCGGATTCCCGACAACTGGTAGTCGAACGAGGCGATCGGCAGCAGCGCGGCGCGGGCCTGCGGTATGGCTTCGGACACCGCCTCGAAATCGGCCTTGGCAGCGAGGAATTTCGGATCGGCCACGAGTGCCTTGGACAGCATTGCAGTCAGTCCGTACTCCCTGCCCGCCTCCGGGCGCAGTGCCGCCTGCGCATAGCGCGAAGCGGACTCCAACGTCGGCGGACGAATCAAGACGGCAGACGCGCGGCCGTCATGCAGTTCGCGCCGGTAGCGAAGATCGAGCGGTCCGCGTCCCATGGCCAATGTCGACGACGGAATCGGCGCGCCCGGCGCGAGCGAAATCAGCAGCGTCTCCACCATGCGTTCGCCCTGCTCTCCCGGCAGCGTGACCGAACGCGCGGACTGAAGCGGTGCCGAGCCAGCCAGGTCGAACACGGCGCGGGCCGAACCGAGCCGGGTGGTGTCCAGACGCGCTTCGCCCAGCAGAGCGGGCGCCTGCTGACGGAATGCCGTGAGGGCGTCGGTCAGCTGCCCCGGCTCCCAGCCAAGGAAATCGACGACCAGGCGGGGTGGATCCTCGATCGTGTAGGAGCTGGTACGGCTTCCGGCGACGCCCGAGAAGCGGAACTGCATCACGCCCTGACCCGCATCAAACCCGAGCGCCGAAAGTGTGCCCATGCGTGCCTGCTTGACCGTCGCGTCGGGCACCAGGCTCATCACGATGTTCCCTTCCTTGCCGTAGATCCCGCCCCGGGTATCAATCAGGTCAGCGGGCTCGGCAAGGTCAAACTCCAGCCTGGCATTCCCTTGCGCCGCGACCGCTCGCACGCCGCGGATCAGGCCTGCCTCGAAGTGCGCCTTTGCAGCCGCAAGCGTCGCCTGCTCGAGCGGCACGCCGGGCAGATCGACCACGAGTCGCGGCGGGCTGTCAACGAAGGAAGCCTCTGCCACCAGTCCCGCACTGCCCGAGAGCACAACGTCCAGCCTGCCGTTGGAGCGGGCTGCGCTGATCTGTTCGATCGCGGCAGGCGGCAATCCGCCCGGCGGCCCGGCCAGTTCGGCCGGTCCGACGACGATTTCCCACCGCGACATCGTGTCGGGGAGCGCAACGATGGTTTCGTCGAGGATCGCAACCTGGCGCGTGAACTCGATCTGTACGCGCGTGATGTCGTCGCCGCCGGGAACGACACGCGAGCTCTTGTACCAGGGATGATGACCGGCAAATTGCGCGACGCGCTGGGACAGCTCGGCGCGATCCAGCCCCTTCAGGCTCAACTCGAGCACGTCGCCGCGGCCGGTGAGACGTGCGTCGATGAACGAGCCTGCCGGCAATTCGAACAGCAGTCGCGCGACGTCGTTATTGCCGCGAATCTCGAAAGCCGCGATCGGGTCCGGGCGGAGGGGGGCACTGGCCGCGGCGGCCTGGGCCTGGCTCGATTGCGACCACCCAACACACGTGGCCATCACAACGGCAGCCAGAACCTTCCTGGAGCACGGTCCAGAATATTTTATGACCATCCCAAGCGCCCCCGATCAATCACTGTAGACACTGCGGCATGCAGCCCCCGCCTCGCGCGAAAACAACCTTGGTACAGCCCTGCGCCTCACAGACCACCTAGCCCGGCCAGTCCGAGTCGCAAAAGCCCTTAGATTTTAACTGACTATTCCGAAACCTCGCGGGTTCTTTGGGGAGGCGAATTGTCAAAATTCTAAAAAACCATTGACTTGTGACTTATTGCCGGTTTTCGGTTTATGGATGGCCTTGAGCGAGGCTACGCAGCGGCGGCAACCGTCATTGAAATTCCTGACGTCCCGTGTCCCGCAATTCAACCCTTGCGGCTATGCCCGGACAGGCTTCGCGCCGGTTCTATGATGCGAGCTCAATCGGATCGACGATCGGTACTTTCGTGAACGACCGAAAATGCAACTGTGGCGGAGAGGGTGGGATTCGAACCCACGTTACGTTGCCGTAAACCAGATTTCGAGTCTGGCGCATTCGACCACTCTGCCACCTCTCCGGACTGCCCAACGATTGCGGGACGAATTTTAACAGGTCGCCCGCTGGGCAGCGGCAGCGACACGCCTACTTTGCGGTGATTTTTTCCGCTCCGCCCATGTAACCGCGCAACACCGCGGGGATCGAGACCGAGCCGTCGGCGTTCTGGTAGTTCTCGAGGATCGCAACCAGCGTGCGCCCCACGGCGAGGCCCGAACCGTTGATCGTGTGCAGCAGTTCGGGCTTGCCCTTGGCATTGCGAAAACGCGCCTGCATGCGCCGCGCCTGGAAGGCCTCGAAGTTCGAGCAGGACGAGATCTCGCGATAGGTATCCTGGGCGGGCAGCCAGACCTCGATATCGTAGGTCTTGGCGGACGAAAATCCCATGTCCCCCGTGCACAGCACCATCGTGCGGTACGGAAGCTCGAGCTTCTGCAGGATCGCCTCGGCATGCCCCGTGAGCGCCTCGTGCGCCGCGGTCGAATTTTCCGGCGTCACGATCTGCACCAGTTCCACCTTGTCGAACTGGTGCTGGCGGATCATGCCGCGCGTGTCCTTGCCGTACGAACCCGCCTCCGAGCGGAAACACGGTGTATGGCAGGCAAATTTGAGCGGCAGCTGGTCGAGCGCAACGATCGACTCGCGCACGAAATTCGTGACCGGATACTCGGCCGTGGGAATCAGGTAGAGGTCGCGGCCCTCGAGCTTGAACAGGTCGTCCTTGAACTTGGCGAGGCTCGACACCCCGTTGGCGCAGTCCCCCGTCACCATGTAGGGCACATAGGTCTCCGTGTAGCCGTGCTCCGTCGTATGCGTGTCGAGCATGAACTGGGCGAGCGCGCGGTGCAGCCGTGCCACTGCGCCTTTCATCACCGAAAACCGCGCCCCGGCGATCTTGATCGCCGTGTCGAAATCGAGCAGCCCCAGACCCGTGCCGATGTCGACGTGGTCCTTCACGGCGAAATCGAACGTGTGCGGCGTGCCCCAGCGGTGCACCTCGACATTGTCCTCGGCGCCCTTGCCTGCGGGAACGTCCGCCTGCGGAAGGTTCGGGATCACCTCGAGGAACGCCTGCTGGCGCTTCTGCACATCGGCCGTGCGTGCCTCGAGTTCACCGAGTTCGGCATTGACCGCGCCGGCTTCGGCGACCAGCGCGCTCGCGTCCTCGCCCTTGGCCTTGGCCTGGCCGATCTTCTTCGCGTGCGCGTTGCGCGCCGCCTGGAGTTCCTGGGTGCGCCCCTGGAATTCCCTGCGTTCGGCCTCGAGCGCAAGGTAGCCATCGCGATCAAACACATAGCCGCGTTCCGCGAGCCTTTTTGCGACGCCATCCAGATCGGACCGAAGCAGCTGACTATCGAGCATGTTATCTACTTTTCACTATATTTATCGGCCTGAGAGCCGCTCCGGGCGGCAATCCGGTGAAACAAATGTCACGAATTACTGCGCTTTCCGGCATCCAGCGAGCGCAGGTATTCGAGCTTCTCGCGGATCTTTGCCTCCATGCCGCGGTCGGTCGGCGCATACCAGGACACGGCCGGCATGCCGTCGGGAAAATAGTCCTCTCCCGCCGCATAGGCATCCGCTTCCTCGTGCGCGTAGCGATAGTCCTTGCCGTAGCCCAGGTCCTTCATCAACCGCGTCGGGGCATTCCTGAGTCGCAGCGGTACCGGACGGGTCGCATCCGAAGCCACGAAAGCGCGGGCCGCATTATAGGCGGTGTAAATGGCGTTCGACTTGGCCGCGCAGGCGAGGAACACCACCGCTTCGGCCAGCGCGAGTTCGCCTTCCGGACTGCCGAGGCGCTCGTAGGTCTCGCACGCATCCAGTGCGAGTCGCAATGCGCGCGGGTCTGCCAGGCCGATGTCCTCCGAGGCCATGCGCACGATGCGCCTGCCGAGGTAGAGCGGCGCCGCGCCGCCATCGAGCATGCGCACCAGCCAGTACAGCGCCGCATCCGGGTTGGAGCCGCGCACCGACTTGTGAAGCGCGGAGATCTGGTCGTAGAACTGCTCCCCGCCCTTGTCGAAGCGCCGCAGATTCTGCGCGAGGGTCCGTTCGACGAATTCGGCGTCGACCGCAGACGCGGCAGCCGTCTGCGTGGCGGTGGCAAGGATCTCCAGCGCGTTGAGCAGGCGGCGCGCATCGCCGTCGGCAAATCCCACGACACGCTCCCTCGCCGCGGCATCCACCGGCACGCCGGGCAGGACGCGCTCGGCCCCGCGATCGAACAGGGTCGCAAGTTCGCCCTGCGACAGACTCTCGAGCACATAGACCTGCGCACGGGAGAGCAACGCGCCGTTGACCTCGAACGAGGGGTTCTCAGTCGTTGCGCCGATGAACGTCACCAGACCGCGCTCGACATAAGGCAGGAACGCGTCCTGCTGTGCCTTGTTGAACCGGTGCACTTCGTCGACAAACAGGATCGTGTGGCGGCCGCTCCTCTCGAGCGCATTCTGTGCGGCCTGCATTGCCTCCCGGATGTCCTTGACCCCGGAAAACACGGCCGAGAGCGCCACGAACTCGGCATCGAAGGCTTTGGCCATCAGGCGTGCAAGCGTGGTCTTGCCCACACCGGGCGGACCCCAGAGGATCATCGAATGCGGTTTGCCAGACTCGAACGCCAGGCGCAACGGTTTTCCGGGACCGAGCAGCTGCTGCTGCCCGACGACTTCGCCGATGCTTTGCGGCCGCAGCAGTTCCGCGAGTGGCGCCGCCGGCACCGCGGGCGCGAACAGGTCGGCGGCCATGGCGTGCCCGGCCTTACCCGCCGAGCAGGTCCGCGCCTTTCGGCGGCACGAAGCGGAACGTGCCGGGTTCGAGCTTCGGATTGCGCTGGAAATTCGAAAACTTGAGCTGCGTGGTCTGGCCGAACTGGTCGACCAGCTCCATCCGCTCGATCCCGGTCAGGCCGAATCCCATGCGGATGCTCTCGAATCCGGCGTCGCGTTCGCGCGGCCTGGCATCCAGCCACTCGAGCCCCTCACGCTCGCCCGAGTCGCTCAGCACGAACGCCTGCTCGATGTCGGCATTGCCGGAAATCAGCGCGGCAGGCGTCGCACCCAGGGCCGTGGTGAGCTTGCGTACGGTGACCTGGTTGAGGTCCACGTCGTAGACCCAGATCTTTTCCCCGTCGCCCACGATCAGCTGCGCGTAAGGCTTGGAGAACGACCAGCGGAATTTCCCCGGACGCTGGAACGCAAAACTGCCCGCGGATTTCTGCACCAGCTTGCCGTTCCTGTCCTCCACCCTTTGCTCGAAATCGGCACGCGCCGACTGCGTGCCGCGAACGAATTCGTGAAAGCGCTCCAGGCTGCCGGCGCGCGCCTGCGAGACCGGGACCAGGATGGCAAGAACGAGAGCGAAAGCTGAAACGCGCATGGGGAACCCTATTCCGCTTTCGCGGGGACCAGCACCTCGCGATTGCCGTTGGACTGCATGGTGGAAACCAGACCTGCGCGCTCCATGTCCTCGATCAGACGTGCGGCGCGGTTGTAACCGATGCGCAGGTGCCGCTGCACCAGCGAGATCGAGGGACGACGGGTGCGCACGACGATCTCGACCGCCTGGTCGTAGAGCGGATCCTTCTCTCCGCTGCCCCCGCCCTCGGCCCCGCCAGGCATGTCCTCGCCGATCTCCGGCTCGAGGATGCTGCTGATGTACTCGGGCGCGGCAAGCGCCTTGAGATAGTCGACCACGCGCATGCACCTCGTGGTCGGCGACGTAGGCGCCGTGCACGCGCTGCGGATAGCCGGTGCCCGGCGGCAGGTAGAGCATGTCGCCCTGCCCGAGCAGCGCCTCCGCGCCCGATTGGTCGAGGATGGTGCGGGAATCGACCTTGGATGACACCTGGAACGCCACGCGCGTCGGAATATTCGCCTTGATGAGGCCGGTGATCACGTCCACCGAGGGCCGCTGCGTGGCAAGAATCAGGTGGATGCCGGAGGCGCGCGCCTTCTGCGCCAGCCGCGCGATCAGCTCCTCGACCTTCTTGCCGACGACCATCATCAGGTCGGCAAGTTCGTCGATGACGACGACGATATGCGGCAGCGTACTGAGCGGCTGCGGACTCTCCGATTCGATGGTCGCCGGGTCCGCGAGCGGGTGGCCCTTCTTCTCCGCCTCGGCGGCCTTCTGGTTGAAGCCCGAGAGGTTGCGCACGCCGTAGAACGACATCAGCTTGTAGCGACGCTCCATCTCGGCCACGCACCAGCTGAGCGCGTTGGCCGCCTGCTTCATGTCGACCACCACCGGAGCGAGCAGGTGTGGAATGTCCTGGTAGATCGACAGCTCGAGCATCTTCGGATCGATCAGGATCAGGCGCACGTTCTTCGGCTCGGACTTGTAGAGCAGCGACAGGATCATCGCGTTGATCCCGACCGACTTGCCCGAGCCGGTGGTGCCTGCGACCAGCAGGTGCGGCATCTTGCCGAGATCGGCGACCACCGGATTGCCGGCGATGTCCTTGCCCATGGCCATCGTGAGCGGCGATGCCATGCTGTGATAGGCCTCGGAGCCGAGGATTTCCGACAGCCGCACCGTCTGGCGGTGTGGATTGGGGATCTCGAGTCCCATGCACGATTTGCCGGGGATGGTTTCCACGAGCCGGATCGAGACCACCGACAGCGCACGCGCCAGGTCGCGCACCAGGTTCACGACCTGGCTGCCCTTGACCCCGACTGCGGGTTCGATTTCGTAGCGCGTGATCACCGGCCCCGGATACGCCGCGAGCACTTTCACCACGACGCCGAAGTCCGAGAGCTTCTTTTCGATCAGGCGCGAGGTGAATTCGAGCGTCTCCGCGCCCACCTGCTCGCCTTCGTTCGAGGCCTCGTCGAGGAGCTTGAGCGGCGGCAGCGGGGTGTCGGGCAGGTTGTCGAACAGCGGCGCCTGCTTTTCCTTTTCCACGCGCTCGGACTTGCGGATCTCGACCACGGGCGGCTCGATGTAGAGCGGCTCGTGATTCTCTTCGCGTTTCTTCCCGGTCTCGACGATCAGCTCGCGCTCTTCGCGCGCGATCTCGCCGATCTTGCGGTCCTCCCGGTTCTCGCGCAGGCGCTGCAGCAGGTTCAGTGCACCCTCCAGCATCAGGCCGGTGAATTCAGCCGCCGCGATCCACGAGATTCCCGTGAACAGGCTGAAGCCCACCGCCGCAAGCGTGATCAGTGCAAGGGTTGCACCGGTGAACCCGATCAGTCCTGCGGCGAACCCGCTGATGGCGTTCCCGGCCAGGCCGCCGGGTGCAAGCGGCAGTTCCGCCTGCAGCGTATACAGGCGCAGGGCCTCGAGCGAGGCACTCGACAGCAGCAGCACAACGAAACCGGCGATGGCGACCGCGAGCGGACGCGGATCGATGAGCGAACTGCCGTCAAGGCGCCGGTACCCCCAGACCACCACATAGAGGCACAGCATCGCCCACCAGTAGGACGACAGCCCGAATAGATACAGGAGCAGATCCGCGAACCAGGCGCCGAACCGGCCACCGGCGTTCTGCGTCAGCGCCGCAGTGGCTTCATGGGACCAGCCCGGATCGGACCGGTGGAACGTAAGCAGGATCAGCAGCAGGTAGACCGCGGCTGCGACGAGGGCCAGCCATTTCGCCTCGCGCAGAAGGTTCGCGAGCTTGGCGGGCAGTGGGGCGGATCGGGTGGCAGCGCGTTCGGCTTTCTCTGCGACGCTCATTTCAAACGCGACGGGCAGTAAATCGACCCGCGGCTCATTCCGGCAGCACGATCGAGGGGTGCAGCACGATCGTCGAGCCCCGCGCTTCGATGTAGCCGCCCAGCTGCAGGTCCTTCATCACACGGCTGACCATTTCGCGCGAGGCGCCGATCATCTTCGCGATGTCCTGCTTGGCCAGTTTCTTGGTCACCACCTTCTGTCCGTCAATTTCCTCGGACATGTCGAGCAGCAACCGGGCCACGCGACCATAGACGTCGAGCAGTGCCAGGCTGCCGATCTTGCGATCGGCCTCGCGAAGCCGGCGCACGAGTCCGCGCATGACTTCCATCGCCATGTCGAAATTGTCGGCAAGGCAGCGGTTGAAGTCGCGCTTGTGGATGCAGAGCAGCTCGCAGGCCTCGATTGCCACGACGCTGGCCGAGCGCGGGCTTTCGTCGATCAGGCCCATTTCGCCGAAGAATTCGCCCGAACCCAGAATGCTCAGGATGACTTCCTTGCCCTCGGCGTCGCTCATCATGACCTTCAGGCGGCCCGAAATCACGATATAGAGCGAATCGGTCGGGTCGCCGGCAGAAATGATGGTCGCGCCCCGCGCGGCGCTCTTTCGCGTGACAACCGCTGCGAGCACGCGCAGCGGGTCATCCGAAAAACTCGCGAACATCGGAACGTTTCTCAGAACGGCGGTGGACACCGTAGTCGACATCACTGCCATGGCCGGATGCTCTCCTGGAGCAGGATACCCTCGCATTTTATCAGAATCACCTGCCGAACCCTCCGCACAGCCCCCCCTGAAGCGAAACGCGCCGGACCGCCCGGTTATACTTGATTGAACCGTCCTTCCATCCCGCAAGCGAAAAATGCCCACACGCCACGCCCGTCTCCTGATCCTCGGTTCCGGTCCAGCCGGTTATACCGCCGCCGTCTATGCGGCCCGCGCCAACCTCAAGCCGGTTCTGATCACCGGCCTGGCACAGGGAGGACAGCTGACCACCACGACCGACGTCGACAACTGGCCGGCGGACGCCGACGGCGTGCAGGGCCCCGAACTCATGGAACGCTTCCAGAAGCACGCCGAGCGCTTCGAAACCGAGATCGTGTTCGACCAGATCCACACGACGAAGCTCGGCGAGCGCCCGTTCGTGCTTGAGGGCGATTCGGCCACCTATACCTGCGACGCGCTGATCATCGCGACCGGCGCCTCGGCCAGGTACCTCGGCATGCCCTCCGAGGAAAAATTCATGGGCCGCGGCGTGTCGGCCTGCGCGACCTGCGACGGGTTCTTCTACAAGAATCAGGACGTGGCCGTGGTCGGCGGCGGCAACACCGCAGTGGAGGAAGCCCTGTACCTGTCCAACATCGCCAGACACGTCACCGTGATCCACCGGCGCGACAAGTTCCGCGCCGAAAAGATCATGATCGACAAGCTCATGAAGAAAGCGGATGGCGGCAACGTATCGATCGCATGGGACCACACCCTCGACGAAGTCCTGGGCGACCAGTCGGGCGTCACGCGTCTGCGCATCCGCAACGTGAAGGACAGTGCGACCCGGGAGTTCGACGTCAAGGGCCTGTTCGTCGCGATCGGGCACACGCCGAACACCGCGATCTTCGAAGGCCAGGTGAGCATGAAGGGCGGCTACATCGTGACGCAGGGCGGCGGAGAGGGAAACGCGACCGCCACGAGCATCCCCGGCGTGTTCGCCGCCGGGGACGTCCAGGACCACGTCTACCGCCAGGCGGTGACCAGCGCGGCGACCGGCTGCATGGCGGCCCTCGACGCGGAAAAGTACCTGGACACCCTGGCCCCGTAATGCGATGGAGGACGACGACTTTGCCAGGGCCGTCGCCGATGTCCGCCGGCTGAAACCCGCGCGCCGGGCCGCGCCCGCGCTGCCGCCCCGGCCACCGGTGCCGGTCCAGACGCAGCGCGACGAGCGCGACGCGCTGCTTGAGAGCATTTCGCGCCCGATCAGCTTTGAAGAAGCACTGGAAAGCGGGGAGGAACTCGTCTTCCTGCGCGAAGGGCTCTCGCGCCAGGTGCTGCGCCGGTTGCGTCGCGGGCACTGGGTCGTACAGGCAGGCCTCGACCTGCACGGCCTGAACCGGCACCAGGCCGCACTCCAGGTGGCCGAATTCCTGCACAGCGCGGTGCATCGCGGACTGCGCTGCGTGCGCATCGTCCACGGCAAGGGCTACGGCTCGAAGAATCGCGAACCCGTGCTGAAGGGGAAACTGCGGCACTGGCTCGCGATGCGCGACGAAGTGCTGGCCTACTGCCAGGCGCCCGACCACGACGGCGGCAGCGGCGCCCTGCTCGTCCTGCTCAAAGCCAAAAAATAAGGGCGCCGATAACCGCGCCTCGCATCACTCTTTGGGGAAGGGGTACGGGGGAACCGCCCCGAGGTTCCCCTGTTCCGATCGTGGGGAACCGCCTTGAGGTTCCCCTGTTCCTTTCCAGGCGAAGGGGGTAACGGGGGACCCGCCGCAGGGTCCCCTGTTCCTAAACCGCCTGGTCGTTGATCTCCCCAGTACGGATCCGCACCACATGCTCCACCGAGGTCACGAAGATCTTGCCGTCGCCGATCTTGCCGGTGCGCG
Source organism: uncultured beta proteobacterium (assembly GCA_963844255.1). Lineage (GTDB taxonomy): Bacteria > Pseudomonadota > Gammaproteobacteria > Burkholderiales > SG8-39 > SZAS-79. The sequence goes on along the minus strand of CAWJNP010000010.1, from coordinate 36,854 downwards.
CGGACTTCACGATGGCTTCGATTGCCGATTCCACCTGGTTGTCCGGCACCACGACCTCGATCTTCACCTTCGGCAGGAAATCCACGACGTACTCCGCGCCGCGATACAACTCGGTGTGGCCCTTCTGGCGACCGAATCCCTTCACTTCCGTCACGGTCAGGCCGGTGACGCCGACTTCCGACAGGGCCTCGCGCACCTCGTCGAGTTTGAAGGGTTTGACGATCGCTTCGATTTTTTTCATGGCTTTGGCTCCCGTACGCGTTCATGCGGCTGTGTATCTGCGGATGCGGCCCATTGTAGCAATCAATTCGAAACGCACACCGGATCCGGGCCGAAACCCCGCCGCTGCCAGCCCCGGCGGGCCTATTCCCCGTACTTCGAGGTAATGGGGAAGCGCCAGTCCTTGCCGAAGCCGCGCAGGGTGATGCGCACGCCCGGTGGGGCCTGGCGGCGCTTGTATTCGCTGCGCCGGATCAGGCCGACCACCCGCTCCACATCCGCTGACGAGTAGCCCTGCGCAATGATGTCCGAACGGCTGCGATTCAGTTCAAGGTAGGCTTCCATGATGCCGTCCAGCGTCTCGTAGGGCGGCAGGCTGTCCTGGTCGGTCTGGTTGTCGCGCAGCTCGGCCGAGGGCGCGCGCGTGATGATGTTCTCCGGGATCACGTCGGACACGGTGTTCCGGTAACGCGACACCTCCCAGACCAGCGTCTTGGCGAGGTCCTTGATCACCGCATAGCCGCCGGCCATGTCGCCGTAGAGCGTCGAATAGCCGACTGCCATCTCCGACTTGTTGCCGGTGGTCAAGACCATGGCCCCGAACTTGTTGGACAGCGACATCAGGATCGTGCCGCGGATGCGCGCCTGCAGGTTCTCTTCGGTCAGGTCAGGCGCGCGGCCCTCGAACTCCTTTTCGAGCGTGGCAAGGAACGCGTCGAACACCGGCCGGATCGGAATCACGTCATAGCGCACGCCCAGCCGCCTGGCCATCTCCTTTGCGTCATCGAGGCTCATCTGCGCCGTGTACTGGGTGGGCATCATGACCGCGCGCACCCGGTCCACGCCCAGCGCGTCGCAGGCGATGGCCAGGGTGAGGGCCGAGTCCACGCCGCCCGACAGGCCGAGCAGCGCACCCGGAAATCCGTTCTTGTTCACATAGTCGCGCGTTCCGGTCACGAGCGCGGTGTAGATCTCCGCTTCGAGTGACAACTCGGCGGACACCGGCCCGGGGAGCGGGGTGGCGCCCTCGAACACCGCAAAATCGAGCGACTCCTCGAAAAACGGGGACTGCTGCAGGACTTCCCCCTGCGCGCCCAGCACGCAGGATGCGCCGTCGAAGACGAGTTCGTCCTGCCCGCCGACCATGTTCACGTAGACCATGGGCAGGTGCTCGGCGCGGATCCATTCGCTGAACACCTTGTGGCGGATGGGCTGCTTGCGCTTGTGGTACGGGGAGGCGTTGATCGACAGGATCACCTGTGCGCCGGCGGCCTTGGCCATGGCCGGTGCCTCGGGCCACCAGACGTCCTCGCAGATCGTCAGGCCGAAACGCACCCCCTTGATCTCCAGGATGCAGGGCTCGTTCCACGCGGAGAAATAGCGTTTCTCGTCGAAGACCTCGTAGTTCGGCAGATCGTGCTTGCGGGCGGTCGCCACGACGCGACGGTCACGGATCACTGCCGCCGCGTTGTAGTGCCGGCCGTCCGACGCAAGTTCGGGGAACCCGACCACGGCCGTAATGCCGTCGATCTTTGCCGCCAGTGCATCGAGTTCCCGACGGCAGTCACGGTAGAAACCATCGCGCAGCAGCAGGTCTTCGGGCGGATAACCGCAGAGCGACAACTCCGGCGTAAGAACGATGTCGGCGCCGCCGTCGCGGGCGCGCAGGACGTTCTCGAGGATGCGCCCGGCATTGCCCTGCAGGTCGCCCACCGTGCAGTTGATCTGCGCGAGGGCCACCACGATGCGGGCGTCGTTCATACGCTAACGATGCGAGCGTCGTTCATACGATGCGGGCGTCGTGAAATGGGTCGCGCGCGCTCGTCTTTGCCGTCATGCGCGGAATATACCGCAAACGCGACGCTTGCCCGCATGCGGCGAACGCGCAATGATTCCCGGGTGATCCGCCTGCGCATTGCCGAATCCCTGGGTGACATTGACCCTGCCGCCTGGAACCGGTTGTGTGCCGGCAATCCCTTCGTTCGCCACGAATTCGTGCACGCGCTGATCGACACCGGCTGCGCCTCCGCGCGCACCGGCTGGCAGCCCCAGATCCTCGTGCTCGAGCGCGACGGGGAACTGGCCGGCGCGATGCCGATGTTCCTCAAGACGCATTCCTACGGCGAGTATGTCTTCGACTGGGCCTGGGCCGATGCCTACGAGCGGCACGGCCTGGCGTACTACCCGAAGCTCCTCTGCGCGGTGCCCTTCACACCGGTCAGCGGGCCACGCGTGCTGGCCGGCAACGACGCCGACCGTGAACTGCTCATCGGCAAGTCCCTGGACCTGGCCAAGGGCGTGTCTTCGCTGCACGCGCTGTTCCTCGAGGAGCGCGAGGCCGAACTGATGCGCGCCCGGGGCATGCTCATGCGGCGGACCGTGCAGTTCCACTGGCAGAACGACGGCTACACCGACTTCGATGACTTCCTCTCGCGCCTGTCGCACCAGAAGCGGAAGAACCTGAAACAGGAGCGGCGCAAGGTGCGCGATGCGGGCGTCACCTTCCGCTGGCTGCGCGGCACAGAAATCGGCGAGGCGCACTGGGATTTCTTCAACCGCTGCTACCGCAACACCTACCGGGCGCACCATTCCACGCCGTATCTCAGCCTCGAGTTCTTCAGGCGGATCGGCGAGACCCTGCCCGAACATACGCTCATGATCGTCGCCGAGCGCGACGGCGCACCCATTGCCGCTGCGTTCAACCTCTACACGCCGCAGACGCTGTACGGTCGCCACTGGGGCGCGATCGAGTACATACCCCTGATGCATTTCGAAGCCTGCTACTACCAGGCGATCGACTTTGCGATTGCCGAAAAGCTCCAGTATTTCGAGGGTGGTGCACAGGGCGAGCACAAGCTGTTTCGCGGCCTGCTGCCGGTCGAAACCCAGTCGGCCCACTGGCTGGCGCACCCGCAGTTCTCACGGGCGATCGAGGACTACCTCGAGCGCGAAACCGAGGGTATCGCGAAGTACGTGAACGAACTGCGCGAGCACTCCCCGTTCAAGGCACCGCCTTAGAACTTGGGCTTCTTTTTCGCTCTGCCGTAGCGGTCGACACCGTCGAGGATTTCCTGCTTCGCCTCTTCGGGACCGACCCAGCCTTCGATCTTCACCCACTTGCCGGGTTCGAGATCCTTGTAGTGCTGGAAGAAATGCGCGATCTGGGCGAGCGTAAATTCGGGCAGGTCGCGCGGCGTGTTGACCGCGCGATACAGGTTGGTGAGCTTGTCGATCGGCACCGCGAGAAGCTTGGTGTCCTCGCCCGCCTCGTCTTCCATCTTCAGCATGCCCACCGGCCGGCAGCGCAGGACCACGCCGGTGATCAGCGCATACGGCGACATCACCAGCACGTCGACCGGATCGCCATCGCCCGAAAGCGTGTGCGGTATGTACCCGTAGTTGCAGGGATAGTGCATCGCCGTCGACATGAAGCGGTCGACGAACACGGCGCCGGTCTCCTTGTCGACTTCGTACTTGATCGGCTCGGCGTTCATCGGAATCTCGATGATCACGTTGACGTCGTTGGGCACGTCGTGGCCGGTGCTGACTCGATCGAGGTTCATGGACTCGTTTCCTTCTGTCGGTGCCGGATTCTATAATGGGCCTGCACCCATACGAAGAACCAACAGGAGACAGCCATGAGACTCAAGGACAAGGTCGCTATCGTGACCGGGGCGGGATCGGGATTCGGCGAAGGCATCGCCAAGCGCTTTGCGCTGGAGGGCGCAAAGGTCGTGGTGAACGACATCAACCCGGCCAGCGGCGACCGGGTCGCGGCCGAGATTCTTGCGGCCGGCGGCAAGGCCGTGTTCGCCAAAGGCGATGTGGCGAGCGCTGTCGACTGGGCAACGCTCGTCGGCACCGCGCAGTCCTCGTTCGGCCGCCTCGACATCGTCGATCAACAACGCCGGCTGGACACACCGCAAGAAGCCCTTCATGGACGTCACCGAGGCCGAGTTCGACAAGGTCTACGCGATCAACGTGAAGAGCATCTTCCTCTCGGTGCAGGCCGCGCTCCCGGTGTTCCGCAAGCAGGGCGGCGGCGCGATCGTCAACGTCGCCTCGACTGCCGGCCTGCGCCCGCGCCCCGGCCTGGCCGTGTACAACAGTTCGAAGGCCGCGGTGATCCTGATGAGCAAGTCGATGGCCGGCGAGTTCGGCCCGGACAACGTGCGGGTGAACTGCGTCAACCCGGTGTTCAGCCCGGAAACCGGCCTGTCGGCGGAATTTGCCGGCGGTGCGGTGACGCCCGAGGCGAGGAAGGCCTACCTCGCAACCATTCCGCTGGGACGCTTTTCGACCCCTGCGGACGTCGCGAATGCCTGCCTGTATTTTGCGTCCGACGAAGCCTCGATGATCAGCGGGAGTTGCATCGAAGTGGACGGGGCGCGGTGCGTCTGAACCTGGCTGAAGCGAAGCCAGACCCGGTCAGCTGATGTATCGATACCGATACTCAAACTACCCGGACAGCCGCTCCAGACCTTGACTTTGCGAACTAAAAGTTCAGGATTTACGTCCCAGACCGCCGAGCAATGCACCGATCGGGCGGACGCGCCGTCCCGTGGGCGCCGCGCGCTTGGACGCGTCGGAGGGCGCATTTTCCGAGGCCGGTGCAGTGCCGGGTTCGTAGGGCCTGCTGAAAATCGGGTCCGCCGGAGGCGCGGGCGCCCTGCCCGGCTGTGAACGCGGGCGTTCGTCGCGCTCGTGTCTGGCCGGACGCTCGCGACCGCTGCGCTCACGACCGGTACGCTCAGGCCCCGCGCGCTCCGAACGCTCCCTCGGCCGGCCCGGCTCGGCCGGCGCGATGGGCGTCGGCGCATGCCTGACCGCGGCTGCGGCCTCGCTGCCCAGCAGCGCGGTCAGCGTGGCCGGATCGGGTTCGTACCCCGGCACGAGTACGCGTTCCACCTTGCGCTTGATCAGCTTCTCGATCGCCGCGAGGTATTCGAGATCATCCGGCGACACGAGCGAAATCGCCTCGCCGGTCGCGCCCGCGCGACCGGTGCGGCCGATCCGGTGCACGTAGTCCTCGGGCGCATGCGGAATATCGAAATTGATGACCTGCGGCAGGGCTTCGATATCCAGGCCACGCGAGGCGACGTCGGTCGCCACCAGCACCGTGGTCTTGCCCGCCTTGAAGGCCTCGAGCGCCACCAGCCGCTCGGCCTGGGTCTTGTCGCCGTGAATCGCATCCGCGTGGATGTGCGCCGCGCGCAATTGGTGGGCAAGGCGGTTCGCGCCGATGCGCGTGCCGCAGAACACCAGCACCTGCTTGAGGTCCCTCGAGCGGATCACGTGCGTCAGCAGATCGCGCTTTTTCTCGCGCGACACCGGGTGCACGATATGGGTGACCAGGTCGGCGACCGCGTTCGGCGCAGCAATCTGCACCGAAACCGGGTTGCGCAGAATCGAGCCGGCCAGTTTCTTGATCTCTTCGGGGAACGTGGCCGAGAACAGCAGGTTCTGCCGCTCCACCGGCAGCAGCGCGATGATCCGGCGGATGTCGGGCATGAATCCCATGTCCATCATGCGGTCGGCCTCGTCCAGGATCAGCACGCTGACCTGGTTGAACATCACGGTCTTGCTCTGCACATGGTCCAGCAGGCGTCCGGGTGTTGCGACCAGGACCTCGACACCGCGCTTCAGTTCCGCGATCTGGGCGCGCATGTCCGAGCCGCCGTAAACGCAGGTCGACCGGATCGGCAGGTGCTTGGCGTAAGCCTTGAAGCTCTCCTCCACCTGGATCGCGAGTTCGCGCGTCGGCGCGAGTACCAGAACCCGCACCGGATGCTTCGCCGGCGAGGTGCTGGACGAAGCTACGGGCGCGAGGCGCTGCAGGGTCGGCAGGGCGAACGCGCCCGTCTTGCCGGTGCCGGTCTGCGCGCCTGCCATCAGGTCGCGGCCCTCGAGCACAATCGGAATGGCCTTCTCCTGGATCGGGGAAGGCTGCGTGTAGCCCATGTCGGTGACCGCTTGAAGAAGCGGTGGAATGAGGCCGAGTTGTTCGAAACCAGAACTGATAACGGTTGCCTGCAGTGGTTGAGGGCGTTGGACGCCGCGATTGGAGATGAGCCTTCCGAGGGCGAGCATTATACTCCGTTCCCTTTCGACGCCTCCCGACCCCCAGAATGATCCTGTTTCGCAACCTCGCCATTGCCCGCGGCCCCCGCACGCTTTTCGATCGCGCTTCGCTTACCCTGGAGCGCGGCTGGAAGATCGGCCTGGTCGGCGCGAACGGCTGCGGAAAGTCGAGCCTGTTGTCCCTCATGGCAGGCGAACTGACCTCCGACCGCGGCGAATGCGAAATCCAGCCCGGCACGCGCCTGGCCTGGATCGAACAGGTCGCACCCCCGCTCGATCAGCCGGTACTCGAGTATCTGCTCGACGCCGATACCGAGTTGCGCAGCGCGGAGGCCGCAATTGCCGAGGCCGAGGACGCACACCATGCGGACGACGACGGCCATGCGCTGGCGCTCGCGCACGAGCGCTTTGCGCACGCCGACGGCTATACGGCCCGCGCGCGTGCCGCGGCGCTGCTTGCCGGCCTTGGATTTCCGCAGGATGCGGGCGCGCGCGCGGTGAAGGAATTCTCGGGCGGTTACCGCATGCGGTTGAACCTCGGCCGCGCGCTCATGAGCCCCTCCGACCTGCTGCTGCTGGACGAGCCGACCAACCACCTCGACATCGACACCGTGCTCTGGCTGGAGAACTGGCTGCGGAACTATCCCGGCACGCTGCTGGTGGTCTCGCACGATCGCGATTTTCTCGATCGTATCGTCGACCGCATCCTGGCGATCCTGCCCGGCGCCGAGGCGGGTTCGATGCGCCTGTACACCGGCAACTACTCGTCATATGAGCAGCAGCGCGCCTCGGAACTGATCCAGCAGGCGGCGTTCGCGACGCGCCAGGAGCGCGAGATCAAGCGCATCGAGAGCTTCGTCTCGCGCTTCAAGGCGAAGGCCAGCAAGGCGCGCCAGGCGCAGAGCCGCATGAAGCAGCTCGAAAAGATGGAAAAGGTAGCGCCGGTCTACGCGGCGGATACGTTCCACTTCGAGTTCGAGCAGCCCGAACGCCAGCCCGAGCGCATCGTCACGCTCGAGGAAGTCTCGATCGGCTATGGCGAACGGGTGGTGCTCTCGAACATCTCGATGACGCTCGCGAAGAACGACCGGATTGCGATGATCGGCGCCAACGGCGCGGGCAAGACCACGCTGGTGCGCATGCTCGCCGGGGAACTCGATCCCACGAGCGGTCGCCGCAGTACCGGCCGCGACATCGTGGTCGGGTATTTCGCCCAGCACCAGATCGAGACGCTGCGGGCCGACGAAACGCCGCTCGCCATGATGACGCGGCTGTTCCGCAGCGAGCGCGAGCAGCACCTGCGCGATTTTCTCGGCGGGTTCGGCTTCGCGGGCGAAGCCGCGCAGCGCCCGATCGGACCGCTTTCGGGCGGCGAAAAATCCCGCCTGGCGCTGGCCGCGCTGGTGCGACGCAAGCCCAACCTGCTGTTGCTCGATGAGCCGACCAACCACCTCGACCTCGAGATGCGCAGGTCGCTTTCGATGGCGCTGCAGAGCTACGAGGGCGCGCTGATCATCGTCTCCCACGACCGCCACCTGCTCTCGACCTGCGCGGACCGGATCATGGTGGTCGCCGACGGTGCGGTCACGGATTTCGACGGCGATCTCGAGGACTACCGCAAGGCACGTTTGAAGACCGAGCGCACCGATCGCACCAAGCGCGATGACGCGCCGAAAACCAGCCGCAAGGACGCGCGCCGCGCCGACGCCGAGGCACGCAACGCCACGCGCGAAGCGGCGCGGACACAGCTGAAGCCGCTGCAGAAACAGCTCGGATCGCTCGAAACCCGGATCGCAAAGCTCGCGAAGGAGGCCGATGCCGCGCGCAGCGCGCTCGCCGACCCTTCAATCTACACGGATGACAGGCGCGAGCACGTGAAGCAGCTCACGCTGACCGAGGGACGCCTCAGGACCGAACTGGCGCAGGCCGAAGACGACTGGCTGCACCTGTCGGCCCGGATCGAGGCACTGCGCGGGGAAACTGCGGAGTCCGCCGGCTGAAGTCTCAGCCCCACGCTCAATTGAGCGTGCGCGGCTCCGTCTCTTCGACCACCTCGGGCTCGACGCCGGGAAGCTTGAGTTCCATGTCCCAGTCGCCCTTGCTGACCGCCGCCTGCAGCAGGCGGCAGACCGAATGCAGCAGGACCTCATCCAGCGTGAGCGTGATCCCCTGTCCGGTCGTTGGGTGAAGCGACACCACGGGCAGGCCCTTGGCGTCCTTCCCGGTCTGGATGCGCGCAAGCAGGATCGGTTCCGTGCCCAGCGGGGTCGAACGGGCCGACTGCTGGAAGGGCTTGGAAAAATCCGCTCGCTGTACGGCCTTCTGGTGTTCGATTCCGAGCAGCGCCTTTCGGGCTTCCGCGTTGGCCTGCACCTTGATGCGCGGGCTGGCCTCTTCGGCGAGCTTCACCATCAGTGGCCAGAGCAGCTTGACGAAGCGGCGCGTCAGCCACATGCGCACTTCCGCCCCGTCGTCGGTTGAAACGAGCATCAACAGCCGGTCATGTTCGGCATTGAAGTCGATCTTGAGCTGATGCAGTTTCATGCGCGCAGTTTACCCCGCCGGGCCGCTCAGCCGGCGCCGCGGATCCGCTGGATCAGCGTGGTGGTGGAGCGCTGGTGCTCGAACGGGATGGATACCACCCGCCCGCCGCGTTCGAGCACGCCGTCCGCGCCCACGATCCGGTCGACCGTCCAGTCCCCGCCCTTGACGAGCACGTCGGGACGCAGGGCCTCGATCAGTGCGAGCGGGGTGTCTTCCTCGAACCAGGTGACATAGTCGGCCGCCTCGAGTGCAGCGATCACGGCGGCGCGATCTGCAAGCGGGTTCACCGGACGGTCCGCGCCCTTGCCCAGCCGTCGGGCGGACGCATCGCTGTTGAGCGCGACGACGAGCGCTGCGCCGAGTGCGCGCGCCTGCGAAAGATAGGTGGCGTGGCCCCGGTGCAGGATGTCGAACACCCCGTTGGTGAACACCAGCGGACGCGGTGCGCCCGCGATGCCCCGCGCAATCGTCTCCGGCGGGCGGATCTTGCGCTCGTAGGCGGGCGCGGGAAAGCTCACTTCGGCTTGGCTTGCGCCTTGGTCCCTTCGGATTTGGCCGGTTCGGGAGGACGGCAGACTTCGTCGGTCGTCTTGCAGTACTCGAACAGGCGCACGACTTTTCTCACACCGCCGGTGGTGCGCGCGATGTCGGTGGCCGACTTGGCCTCGGCCTCGGTCACGATCCCGATCAGATAGACCGTACCGCTTTCGGTCACGACCTTGACGTGAAAGGGATTGAACTGGTTCCCGTCCACGAACCGCGCCTTGACCTTCGAGGTGAGGTAGGAGTCGTTTGCGCGCGCGGACAAGGCCGCCCCGCCCGCGACTGCGATGTCGTTCGTGATGCCGCGCAGGTTGGGAATCGAGGTCACGATCTTCTCGATTTCGGCCTTGATCGCGGGGTTCGGGACTTCACCGGTGATCAGCACCGCACGGTTGAACGAGGTGATATTGATGTGGACCTTGTCGCCGAAGCGCTCGGTGATCCGGTTCGATGCGCGCAATTCGATTCCTTCGTCCTCGATCTGCGTGCCCGAAGTGCGGCGATCGTTGGCGGAAGTCACCACCGCGCCCACACCGACTGCCGCCACGGGAAGACAGCCCTGCAAGGCGGGCACCGCGGCAATCGCGGCGATCAACGCAAACCGGCCAGCTCTGTTCATTCTTTTGCTCCAAAAAGTAGGGTGTCTATCCCGTCACACAGGCAGTGCAGGGTCAGAAGATGGACCTCCTGGATGCGTGCGGTGACATCATGGGGCACGCAGATCTGCACATCCTCCGCCGCAAGCAAACCGGCCATCTTTCCGCCGCCGCGCCCACTGAGCACGACTACGCGCATTCCAGCACCTGCCGCCGCCCGCATCGCACGCATCACATTGGCCGAATTGCCCGAAGTCGAGATCGCAAGCAGCACATCGCCCCTGCGGCCCAGCGCCTGCACCTGCTTTTCGAACACCTGCTCGAAACTGTAATCGTTGGCGATCGAGGTCAGGGTCGAGGTATCGGTGGTCAGCGCAATCGCCGCGAGTGGCGGGCGTTCGACCTCGAAGCGGTTCAGGAGTTCCGCGGAAAAGTGCTGCGCGTCGGCCGCCGACCCGCCATTCCCGCAGGCCAGGATCTTTCCGCCCGATCGCAGGCACTGGACCATCACGGAGATGGCCTTTGCGATCGGCGCAGCCAGCGCATCCGAGGCTGCACGCTTTACGCTCGCGCTCTCCGAAAAATGGGCGGCGACGCGCGCCGCCAGTTGTACTTGCAACGCCGTTTCGTCCGCATGACCCATGGCCCGATTTTACACTGCATCAACCTACGCAGACGGCCAGGGATGCAATGCGCGGTATGCGATGCGCGGGAGCCGATCAGACGCCAAAGGCATTGCGGATCCAGCGCACGCGCGCCTGCTCGAGCGTCTGCAGCAGCAGGACATCGAAGCGACACGGGGACTCCGGTCGTGCGATCAGGAAGTAGCGTGCGGCCGCCGCAATTCGGGCCTGCTTTCTCGCGGTGATGCTCCCGGCCGCGCCGCCATGGGTCTCGCCACGGCGGAACCGCACTTCGCAAAAGACGATTGTTTCCCCTTCCCGCGCAATAAGGTCGATCTCGCCATGACGGCAGCGGAAATTGCGCGCGATGATCTCGAGTCCGGCGTCCTCAAGCAGGCGCGCGGCGAGCGCTTCGGCCTCGCGTCCGGTGGTTGCAGTGTCCATGTCGGTGGCCTCGTGATGTGCGCAGGTTGCCCATGGACTAACGAACCCGCACAATGCCCGTTGACCGGGGCGCACCCGGGGCAAGCCGAGCGCCCTGTTCCAAAGCCATGTCCAACGAACCCATCCCCGCCGGCACCCTGTACCTCGTGGCGACACCGATCGGGAATCTGTCCGATCTGTCGGCACGCGCACGGGAGACCCTTGCGGGCGTCGACCTCGTCGCCTGCGAGGACACCCGCACCACCCGGCCGCTGCTTGCCGCGCACGGCATCAGCGCGAAGACTGTGGCACTGCACGAGCACAACGAACGCACGGCGCGCGACAAGCTGATCGCCGCGCTTGCCTCCGGCCAGGACGTCGCGCTGGTCAGCGACGCGGGCACGCCGGCGATTTCGGATCCCGGTGCGCTGGTGGTCGAGGCAGCCCACGCGGCGGGCATTCGCGTGGTCCCGGTGCCCGGCGCCAACGCCGCCGTGGCGGCCTACAGCGCGAGCGGCTTTCTCGCCGACCGCTTTCTGTTCGCGGGCTTTCTGCCCGCGTCTGCGGGCGGCAGGCGCAAGGCGCTGACGGGACTGGACATGGCCTGCCCGATCATTCTCTACGAAGCGCCACACCGGATTCTCGAGACGGTTGCCGATCTGTGCACGGCTTTCGGACCGACGCGCGAGATCGTGTTCGCGCGCGAACTGACGAAGAAATTCGAAGAGGTCGCCCGCATGTCGCTCGGCGAAGCGGGGGCATGGGTCGCCGCCAATTCGCACCGCCAGCAGGGCGAGTTCGTGCTGGTTCTGGGGCCAGTGCCGGAAGTGGAGACGTCGGACGCCGCGGACACCGACCGGATGCTGGCGATCCTGCTTGAGGAACTATCCGTACGCGAAGCGGCGCGTGTCGCGGCGCGGCTCACCGGGGGCTCGAAGAACGCCCTGTATCGCCGCGCGCTTGCGCTGGCTGCATCGGGCACGCCCGATCCTTCGGGTTCGCCCGATCCTTCGGCCGACCCGCTGTAGAATTCAACGCTCCCCAACGACGCGCTTCGCCGCCCGACCTTCTTGGACTCGCTCACCCTCACCCGCCCCGACGACTGCCACCTGCACCTGCGCGACGGTGATGACATGGCCGCGGTGCTGCCGCACACCGCGCGCTGTTTCGCGCGGGCGATTGTCATGCCCAACCTGAAGACCCCGGTCACCACCACCAAGCGGGCGCTCGACTATCGCGAACGGATCCTCGATGCGCTGCCCGAGAATTCGCGCTTCGAACCGCTGATGACGCTCTACCTCACCGACGACACGCCGCCCGAGGAGATCGCACGCGCCAAGCTGTCCGGCCGGATCCAGGGCGTGAAACTCTATCCGGCCGGGGCAACCACGCTCTCGGACGCGGGCGTGACGCGGATATCGCGCTGCTTCCATGCCCTGGAAAAAATGCAGGAACTCGGGATCCCGCTACTCATCCACGGCGAAGTGACCGACCCGGTGATCGATGTCTTCGATCGCGAGAAAGCCTTCCTCGAGATGACCCTGGGCCCATTGGTCGATCGCTTCCCCGACCTCAGGATCGTCGTCGAGCACATCACCACCCGCGATGCAGTGCACTATGTGGAGGTGACCGGCCCGAACATCGCCGCGACGATCACCGCCCACCACCTGCTGATGAACCGCAATGCCCTCTTCATGGGCGGCATCCGGCCGCACAATTACTGCCTGCCGGTACTCAAACGCGAAGAGCACCGCGAGGCACTGGTCGAGGCCGCCACCTCGGGCAATCCGAAATTCTTCCTCGGCACCGACAGCGCCCCGCACGCGAAACACACCAAGGAAGCGGCCTGCGGCTGCGCCGGCCTGTACACCGCGCACGCGGCGATCGAACTCTACGCAAGCGCCTTCGAGGAGGTGCACGCACTCGACAAGCTGGAGGGATTCGCCAGCTTCCACGGCGCCGATTTCTACCGCCTGCCGCGCAACAAGGACCGGATCACGCTGGTGCGCAAGGAGTGGCGGGTCCCCGAGTCCTACAAGTTCGGTGCGAATGAAGTCGTGCCGATGCGGGCGGGCGAATCGCTCGCATGGCAGCTGGTCTAGATTCGCGCCCGTCTTCGGGCGCCCTCGCTCATGGCGCGTTCGCGCCGCTACGGCCCTGGCTGGATCCGCTGTTCGCCGGGGACACCTGGCCGGATGCCGACGCGCTGAATGCGCTTGCCGTCCTCACCGGGCGCGGGCCCTGTACCGCCATCGGACGTCCGGTGCGCTTTTGTCCTCCCGACCCGGCCGATCCGGCCAATTACGAAGCGCGGATCTTCGACACCGGGCGCGTGGACACCCGGCCGGGCAACCTGCACGACCTGTTCAATGCGCTGGCCTGGCTGGCCTTCCCCCGCCTCAAGGCCGCCCTCAATGCACGCCATGTGGCGCAGCTGCCGCTCGATGGCGCCCGGCGCGGGCCGCTGCGCGACGCGCTGACCCTGATCGACGAAGGCGGCGTGCTCGTCGCCTGCGCCGCGGAGTCGCTGCCAGGCATCGAAGCCCTGATCCGCGGATTTCGCTGGCAGACACTGTTCTGGGAGCAGCGCGCCGAGGTGTTGCGCGATGTGCGTTTCGTGCTTGCCGGCCACTCCGCCTACGAAAAGGCGCTCGCACCTTATCCGGGAATCACCTGCAAGGCGCTGTTTTTCGCCACTCCGCGGGCCCTCCTGGAGGGCTCCATGGCCGACCTCGTCGCCTGGCTGGACGCGCAGGCCGCTGGAACCATCCAGACCCTGCCGGCGGACACCACGCCGCGTCAGATGGCACCCTTGCCGGTATTCGGCTACCCGGGCTGGCTGGCCGAAAGCAATCATGCGGCGTTCTATGCCGACAGGCGCTGGTTCCGGCCCGGACGGGCCGGGGCCCCACAGAAGCTTGAGCACGCGGCCTGATTACGTGTAAAATCTCGCCTTTTTCCGCGGAGCCATCCCATGTCCCGAGTCTGCCAGGTCACCGGCAAAAAGCCGATGAAAGGTAACTTGGTGTCGCACGCGAACAACAAGACCAAGCGCACCTTCCTTCCCAACCTGCATTACCGCCGGTTCTGGGTCGAAAGCGAGAACCGCTGGATCCGTCTTCGCGTGTCCACCAATGCATTGCGTACGATCGACAAGAACGGCATCGACGTCGTGCTCGCCGAGTTGCGGGCCGAAGGCAAGATCGCCAAGATCGGCAAAAACGCCGGTAAAGGCAAAGGAGTCTGAGCATGCGTGAAAAGATCAAACTCGAATCCAGCGCCGGCACCGGTCACTTCTACACCACGACCAAGAACAAGCGCACCACGCCCGACAAGATCGAGATCAAGAAATTCGATCCGAAGGCGCGCAAGCACGTGATGTACAAGGAAACCAAACTGAAATAGGTTCCGGCTTCTGAAATAAAAAAGGCCCGCAATGCGGGCCTTTTTTATTGGTGCTGCGCCGGGAACCTCAGGCGTAGCGGTCAGGCCTAGTAGCGGTCAAGCGTAGCGGTCAGGCATAACGGTCAGGCGTAACTGCGCAGCCGCTGGGAGAACTCGGCCAGCGGGGCGATCCCGCTGGTCTCGGCCCGGTGGCACCAGTCCTTGAACTGCTGCAGCAGCTGCTCCTTGGAAGCGTTCGAGCGCTCCCACAGGGCGATCAGCTCGTCGCGCATCGCGATCACGGTCTCGAGCGCCTTGCTGTGCTTCAGCGCATCGATCAGACGTTCCCGTTCCGTTGCCAGCAGCGTGCCCTGCGCGAGCAGCAACTGCGGCTTGACGGTCTGCAGCGAGGCCGCCTGCAGCGGTGAACGCTGCTTCAGGAGCGCGAGCTCCTGGGCATAGGTCTTCTTGAGCGACTTCGTATAGCGGGCGAGAACGTCATAGCGGTTGGCGATCACCGCATGCAGCGTTTCCGCATCAAGATCCGAGACCGGTTTGGCGTCTGCAAAGCGCGGCGTGGGCGCAACCTTCTTGACCGTGGCAAGGCCGAGGCTCTCGAGGATGCGGATGTACATCCAGCCGATGTCGAACTCGTACCACTTCGACGAAAGCTTGGCCGAGGTCGCATGCGAGTGGTGGTTGTTGTGCAGTTCTTCGCCGCCGATCAGGATGCCCCAGGGAACGATGTTGGTGCTGGCGTCGGCCGCAGCGAAATTGCGATAACCGAACCAGTGCCCGACGCCGTTGATCACGCCGGCTGCCCAGAACGGGATCCAGACGATCTGCGTGACGAGAATCAACAAGCCCGGAACGATGCCGAACAGGAAGATATTGATCGCGCCCATCAGCGTCAGCCCGAGCACCGCGTGCGGCGTGTAGAGATTGCGCTCCATGTCAGTCGTCCGGCGTGCCGTGGCCGTAGCGCTCCATGGTGTCCGGGATTGTGCGACTCCTTCACATACAGGAACACGCCGCCCCATAGCACGCGGTTGATGCCGAGGATCTGCGGGCTGTGCGGGTCGTCCACGGTCTCGCACTTGGCGTGGTGCTTGCGGTGGATCGCCGCCCACTCCTTGGTCACCATGCCGGTGGTCATCCACAACCAGAACCGGAAGAAATGCGAGGCGATCGGATGCAGGTCGAGCGCCCGGTGCGCCTGATGGCGGTGCAGGAAAATCGTGACCGACGGCGATCGTGATGTGGGTCAGGACCAGGGCAACGCAAACCAGGCCCCACCAGGGCAGATCCAATTGTCCGGAAAAGAGCATCAGATGGTTGATTTTAGTAGTAGTTATAGGGGCGAAAGCTGCGCGCGATTCTACGCGAACGCATCTTCCGCGCAACCTTTATATCAGGGTGGATTGACCGAACTCAAGTTGCCGTACCCCGCAGGATCCTAAGCTCCCGTTGCGGAAAGGGAATTTCGATTCCGCTGGAACGAAACTCAGTCAGGATGGCGACGCTCACATCCGAGCACAGGTTCTGGCGCCCGTTCTCCGGGTCTTCGATCCAGAAACCCAGTTCCAGGTCGATGCCGCTGTCGCCCATGTTGATGACCATGGCCTTGGGCTCGGGATCGGCCAGCACCCGCTCCTGGCGGCGCGCGATGTCCGCCAGCAGCGCCAGCACCGGCGCGACGTCGGTCGAATAGGCCACGGAGACCCTGACCGCCAGCCGCAGGCGCTTGTCCGCATAGGTGTTGCTGAGGACCGTCGCCGTCAGCAGGGTATCGTTCGGAATCAGCGCCTCCACCCCGATCAGCGAGCGGACGACCGTATAGCGCGTCGTGATCTCCTTGACCTCGCCATAGTGGTTGTCGGCCGTGATCCAGTCGCCGACGCGGATCGAGCGGTCGAGCAGGATGATCATGCCGGATACGTAGTTGCTGGCGATCTTCTGCAGCCCGAGCCCGAGCCCGACGCCCAGCGCCCCGCCGAACACCGACAGCACCGTGAGGTCGATGCCCACCACCGGCAGCGCGATCAGCAGCGCCACCACCAGCAGCCCCACCTTGCCCAGCCGCGCCAGCACCAGCCGCAGGCTGGAGTGCATCGATTCGGCGCGCATCAGGCGCGATTCCAGGCCCTGCCCGGCCCACATCGCCAGGAGCAATGTCAAGACGATCCAGAAAGCAGATTCGAGCAGGGTAAGGAGCGAAAAACGCTGCTTGGCGATGGAAAACTTCACCCCGTCCAGTTGCTCAGCGATGTCGGGCATCAACCCGGATAGATAGAGCGCCACGCAGCCCCAGACCAGGGTCGCGATCGCGCGCTCCCACGCAGCCAGCCAGCCGCCGGGCGAGAACAGCAGTCGCAGGAGATACACGATGAAGCGGATCACCGCGAGGGAGGCGAGCAACGCAATCGCCAGCGATAGCAGGTTGACGCGGGTCCATTGGGCCAGCACCAACCTGCCCGGCAGCAGCAGGATGACGGCAACCAGCGGAAACACCACGCGATTCATGCCACCCAGGCCCATGCGCACCGCCGTCGACTGACCGGTCGACGGGCGCACGCGAACGAGACGCGAAATCCCCCACGCAAGTGCAAGGCAGGCCAGCACCGCTGCGCATTGCCAGAGTACATCGAGCGTGCCGATGTCGTCCCACACGTCGGCAAGCACGTTCTGAATGGTGTTTCGGGCCATCGATGTGGGCAGATCACAGAATGAAACGCTGCGATCCATGCAACCTCTGGGTAATATTCGCCGACCAGTGTACGGGTGCCCATCAACATTTCACAGCGGACTTTTACAACGCGAATTCGGTGGCCCGTCAGAATTCGCCGGAGGGCGGTAAAAGCCGCACAGACCAATGTCAGCCGTACGTTCTGCCCTTTTTCTGCTCATCCTTGCGCTCGGCGCGCCGCTTGCCCAGGCAGCGCGGCCATTTGTCACCGACGACGCCCGCGTGGTGGACGAAGGCGGTTGCCAGATCGAAACCTTCGCCAAGCGCCAGCGCAGGCTGGACGAGCACGAGTTCTGGTTCCTGCCGGCCTGCAATCCATGGGGATCGGTGGAACTCACCCTGGGACGCAGTTGGACCAACGGCACCGCGCCCGGCGACAGCCGCTTCAACCTGATGCAGGCGAAGACGCTGCTCAAACCCCTGCAGACTAATGGATCGGGCTATGCGTTCACGGTGGGTGCGACCCGTGTGACGCCGTTCCAGGGTCCGCACACCACCAACCCGTTCGTGAACGGCATCGGCAGCTTTTCGTACGCCGACGACCGGGTTGTCGTGCACGCGAACCTCGGCGCCGTGGCCGACCGGCAGGCGGGCATGACACGCGGCACCTGGGGCCTGGGCGCAGAGATCGCATTCCACCCGCGGGTATACGGGATCATCGAATCCTACGGCCAGCGCGCCGACAAACCCACCCGCCACATCGGCCTGCGCCTGTGGGTCGTCCCGAACAAAGTGCAGATCGACGCGACGGTTGGCGTTCAGAATTCGGGCCCACCGGAGCGGACGTTCGGCTCGCTCGGGCTCAGGTTGCTTTTCTAGCGTCCGGAGGGACAGGCCATGGAATTGCTCTTCGATCCGCAGGCATGGATCGCGTTTCTCACACTCACCGCGCTCGAACTCGTGCTCGGCATCGACAACGTGATCTTCATTTCCATCCTGGTCGACAAGCTGCCGGTTGCGCAGCGCGAGCTGGCGAGAAAGCTCGGCCTGTTCATGGCCATGTTCATGCGCCTGGGACTGCTGCTCCTGCTGTCGTGGATCATCGGGCTCAATGCGGCCCTTTTCTCGCTGGCCGGCCAGGAAATCAGCGGGCGCGACCTGATCCTGATCGCGGGCGGATTGTTCCTGCTGTGGAAGAGCACCGGCGAGATCCATCAGTCGCTCGAAGGCGAGGAAGGCGCTCAATCAAGCGCGGTGAAGGCGACGTTTGCTGCGGTCATCCTCCAGATCATGGTCGTCGACCTGGTGTTCTCGCTCGATTCGATCATTACCGCGGTCGGCATGGTGGACGAAATCAGCGTGATGATGGCCGCGGTCGTCGCCTCGGTCGCGCTGATGATGATGTTCGCCGGCGCAATCGGCCGGTTCGTATCCGAGCATCCCACCATCAAGATGCTGGCGCTCTCATTCCTCGTGGTGGTTGGCGTGGTGCTGATTGCCGAGGGATTCGACCACCACGTTCCAAAGGGCTACGTCTATTTCGCGATGGCGTTCTCGACCTGCGTGGAGATGCTCAACATCCGCATGCGCCGCCGCAGGAGTGCCGCGGTCCAGCTGCACAGTCCCTACCGTGAGGACAAGAAACGCTAGCGCCTGCGTTCGAACGCGGCCGCGAAGAACCCGTCGGTCTGGTGCAGATGCGGATACAGGCGCAGGTGCTCGCCGGTGTCCAGCGCAATCCCCTGCGACTTGAGAATTTCGGCGCACGACAGCGGGGCGAAACCAGGATGTGCTGCGAGGAATTGCGCCGCGATCTGCTCACCCTCTTCCTTCAGCACGCTGCAGGTGGCAAAGACCAGCCGCCCGCCGATACGCGGAAGTCGCGCCGCGGACGAGAGGATGTTCAGTTGCTTGGCGCCCAGCTCGGCAATGTCCTTCTCCCCGAACCGCCATTTGAGGTCGGGGTTGCGCCGCAGGGTGCCGAATCCCGAGCACGGCGCATCGACCAGCACCCGGTCGATCTTTCCGGCCAGGCGCTTCACGCGCAGGTCGTTCTCCGTCGCAATCGCAACCGGATGCACATTGGAGAGACCCGAGCGCGCCAGCCGCGGATCCAGTCCTGCGAGCCTGCGCGCGGACACGTCGAACGCATACAGCCGGCCGGTATTGCGCATGCTCGCACCCAGCGCGAGCGTTTTGCCGCCACCGCCCGCGCAGAAGTCGACGATCATTTCTCCACGCCGGGGCGCGACGATGGCTACCAGGAGCTGGCTGCCCTCGTCCTGCACTTCGATCGTGCCGTCCAGATACAGGGGGTGCCGGTTGATTGCCGGCTTGTCCGCCAGGCGGATGCCCGCAGGCGCGTAGGGCGTCGGCTCGCAGGCCTGGCCGGCGGCTCGCAGCTGCGCAATGACGCCATCTCGCGATCCCCGGATGGCATTCACGCGCAGGTCCATGGGCGCGGCGGCAAGCATGCCCTGCGCGAGCGCGCTTGCCTCCGCGTCGCCGTACTGCGCAACGAGCCTGTCCCACAACCAGTCCGGAAGGTCTGCCTGCACGGCCGGGGTCTGCGCATCGGTCTGCGCCGCTTGCACGCGCTCGAGCAGCGGAAGGTCCTTGGCACGCACCACATCGGCCACGCTGCGCACCGACAGGCCGTGTATCCGGATGAGTGTCGCGAGCACCAGCGAATACGGCGACTCGGACTCCGCCGCCGCCGCCAGCGACCGTCGCCGGCGCAGCGCGGCGAATACGGTCTCCGCCACAAAGGCGCGGTCCTGCTGCCCCAATTCCCGGTGGTTGCGGAAATGCCGCGACACGGCCTGGTCGGCCGGCCCGGAAAAGCGCAGTGCGTCCGACAGCGCGTCCGACGCGTGCGCGATGAGCGCCTTCGTGGGCTTCACTGCGCCGCGATCCGCGTCGCGACCTGATCGATGCGCGTGCCGTTCTTTTCGATCACCAGGACGCGGACCACCAGATAGTTCCGCTTCACGGCGAGCCAGATCTCGCTCGTGCGGTCATCCGGGTTGTTCTTGTGCCTTGCGAGCTTCACGGTTTCGAATTCACCCGCCGGCGTTTTCAGCTGCTCGCGGCCGGCCACTTCGTACACCGAGGTCGACACCCCCTTGCCATCGGTCACGCTGAACGCCATCGGCGCGCTGCCGGGCGGATGAAACGCAAAGCTGTACTGGAACGAGAGGCGGTCCTGCGTACCGGCTGCCAGCGGCTTTTTCTCCGCGGCGCCATCCTTGCCCTGCAGCGAAAACGTGTGTGCAGCCCAGTCGAACTTTGCGCTCACCGTATCCCTGCCGCTTCTCCTGTCCTCGAACACGGCCGGCCGCAGCCCGTCCGGGGTGATGGCTCCCCGGCTGCTGCGGGTCGCATCTCCACGCAGGGAAAACAGGCCCTTGCCCTTCGTCTCCGACGAAATGCCGTAGGTCTTGCCGTCGTGCTCGAGCCGCTCGACCGTCTCGGCAATCGCGGTGCCGTTGCGGCTGAGTTCGTAGGCGATCTCCACGCGTTGCGCAGGCGCTGCCGCCGCACCCGTAGCGATGCCGGCGGCACTGCCAGCCGCAAGGCTAAGGCTGATCAGAAAAGACAAGCTGCTGCGCATTTTCATCCTTGACTCGAACGATGCCGTTGTCGATCGCCAGTCTGCCTTCGAGCATCCAGCGCAGTGCGCGCGGATACAGCAGGTGTTCCTGGCGCAATACGCGCGCCGCCAGCGACGCCGGTGTGTCACCCGGCAGCACCGGGACTGCCGCCTGCGCGACGATCGGCCCGTGGTCCAGCTCGGGCGTTACGAAATGCACCGTGCATCCATGCAGCTTGACCCCGGCGGCCAGCGCGCGCTCGTGCGTGTCGAGGCCGGTAAACGCGGGCAGCAGCGAGGGATGGATGTTCAGCAGCCGGTCGGCATGATGCGCAACGAATCGCGGGGTGAGGATCCGCATGAAACCCGCCAGTGCGACCACCTTCGGTGCGTGCTTCGCGATTTCCGCGCCCAGCGCCGCGTCGAATCCTTCCCGGTTTCCATAGTCCCTGTGCTGCACGACCGCGGTCTTCACACCGCGTTCCGCGGCAACCGCAAGACCAGCCGCATCGGCACGGTTGCTGATCACCGCCTCCACCGGCAAGCCGGCGTCGAGGATCGCCTGCATGTTGCTGCCGCGGCCGGAAATGAGAATGACGATGGACATGAGGGACGCAGTTTAGCAGCACGCCTCCCCCGGCGAAGCCTGGCTTCAGCCGCCGGACGGACCGATCATGTCCTGCGCGCGCACCAGTCGATCGAAATCCTCCGCGCTGATGAATCCGAGTTCGAGCGCCGCTTCGCGCAGCGTGCCGCCGCCTGCGTGGGCGTGCTTGGCGATCAGGGCCGCGCGATCGTAGCCGATGTGCGGCGCGAGCGCAGTCACCAGCATCAGCGAATTTCCCACAAGTTCCGCGATCCGGGACTCGTTTGCCCGGATGCCGCGCACGCAATGCGCCTCGAATCCCGCCATCCCGTCGGCCAGCAGGCGCACGCTCTGCAGGAAGTTGTGGATCAGCACGGGCTTGTACACGTTGAGTTCGAAATTTCCGGACGCACCGGCCATGCCGACGGCCACGTCGTTTCCCATCACCTGCAGGCAGAGCATGGTGAGCGCTTCGGCCTGCGTGGGATTCACCTTGCCCGGCATGATCGAACTTCCGGGCTCGTTCTCCGGAATCGAGATCTCCCCGAGGCCCGAGCGCGGTCCGGATGCAAGCCAGCGCACGTCGTTGGCGATCTTGAACAGGCTCGCTGCGAGCGTCTTCAGCGCGCCATGGCAGAACAGCAGTGCCTCGTGCCCGGCCAGCGCAGCGAACTTGTTCGGCGCGCTCACGAAGGGCAACCCGGTCTGCGCCGCGATCCGTGCGGCGACTTCCTCGCCGAACCGGGGATCGGTATTCAGCCCCGTGCCCACCGCCGTCCCTCCTGCGGCCAGCTCACACAGGCCCGGGAGCGTGCTGCGTACCGCGCGCGCCGATGCTTCCAGCTGCGCGACATAGCCCGAAAACTCCTGTCCCAGCGTGAGCGGTGTCGCGTCCTGAAGGTGCGTCCGGCCGATCTTCACGATCCCCGCGAACGCCGTGCCACGCTCCGCAAGCGAGGCACGCAGGCATTCCAGCGCCGGCAACAGATCACGTTCAATGGCCTGCACCGCCGCCACGTGCATTGCGGTGGGAAAGGCATCGTTCGAGGATTGCCCGAGGTTCACCTCGTCGTTGGGATGCACCAGGCGACGCGCACCGCGCGAACCGCCGAGCAGTTCCGAGGCGCGATTGGCAAGCACCTCGTTCACATTCATGTTGCTCTGGGTGCCCGAGCCCGTCTGCCAGACCGAGAGCGGAAACTCGGCGTCGTGGCGGCCCGCCAGGACCTCGTCGGCGGCCGTCCGGATCGCTTGCGCCTTGCGCTCCTCCAGCAGGCCGAACGAGGCATTGACAGCGGCGGCGACACTTTTCAGCAAAGCCAGTGCGCAGATCACCTCAAGCGGCATGCGCTCGGTGGAAATCCGGAAGAAGCGCAGGCTGCGCTCGGTCTGCGCTCCCCAGAGCCGATCCGCCGGGACCTCGATCGGCCCGAAACTGTCGCTCTCGGTGCGCGTGCTGCTCATGCCGCAGCGGCTACTGCTTCTGCAGCAGCGATCGCAGCATCCAGGCGTTCTTCTCGTGCACCTGCATGCGCTGGGTCAGCAGGTCCAGCGTCGGCTCGTCGCTGGACTTGTCGGCCACCGGGATCACCGAGCGCGCCGTGCGTACGATCGCCTCCTGGCCTTCGATCAGCAGTTCGATCATGCGGGTTGCCTTGGGGATCCCGTCGGTTTCCTTGATCGACGCGAGCTTCTGGTACTGCTTGTAGGTGCCGGGCGCGTAGTGCCCAAGCGAACGAATGCGCTCGGCGATCAGGTCGATCGCGTTCCAAGCCTCGGTGTACTGCGTCATGAACAGGATGTGCAGCGTCTGGAACATCGGCCCCTCGACGTTCCAGTGGAAGTTGTGCGTCTTGAGGTACACCGTATAGGTGTCTGCCAGCAGGCGCGACAATCCCTCGGCGATCTTCGCGCGTTCCTTTTCGCTGATTCCCGTATTCATTTTCGCTTTTGCCATGACGTACTCCTTGTTGCTTGCAGTCAATCCAGTTTACCGAAGGCAGACACCACGGTGGTCAAAACGATTCAATCGACGCCATCGCGAACGCCTATGAGGAGCCCGGCGCGGGATGCACGGCTAAGCCTGCAGCGCGCCCATCCGCCCCTCGTGGTAATCGCGCTCGGCCCGTCGCACCGCCTCGACCGAGTCGAGCACGAAAGGCCCGTGGAAAATGAGCGGCCGCTCGGCGGGCGCGCCGCCCAGCAGCAGCAGGTCGGCGTCCGCGGCTTCCAGATGGACCTGCGCGTCGCCCTGCGTAAGCGCCACGAGTTGTCCGGTCTGCACTGACAGCCCGCTCACCCGCGCGCTGCCCCGGGCCACATAGACACCGACCTCGAACGCTTCCGGGAGCTCGAGCAAAAATCCGGCCGCTGAACGAAACGCGATATGCGCAAGCAGCGTCGGCGACACCGTCTCGGCAGGGCTCGCCACCCCGCCGAGGCTGCCGCCGATGACCCGCACGATGGCGCCATCGCGCTCGAAGGACGGCAGCGCATCCGCGGCGAAATGCTGGTACCGCGGCTCGCGACGTTTTTCCGATCGCGGCAGGCTGGTCCACAGTTGCACGCCGTGCAGGCCGCCCGGCGAAGGGCGCTCTGCATGGACGATGCCGCGTCCCGCCGTCATCCACTGCACGCCACCACCGGCGACCTGCCCCTCGTGACCCGCGGAATCCCGATGATGCATCCCGCCATCGAACAGATAGGTCACCGTCTCGATGCCTGCGTGCGGATGCGGCGAGGTACCGCGATCGCCGGCGGGAATCGTGAGCGGGCCGAAATGGTCGAGAAACACCCAGGGGCCGACCGACTCGAGCCCCGCATCCGGCAACGCGCGGCGCACGCGCAGGGTGTCGGTGACCTGCGCCCATTGGGCATCGATGACTTTCGCGCTCATGGGGTGAAGGTCCTCAGACCAGGTCGAACAACAGGACTTCGGCATCGGCGCCTTTCTCCAGCACGATCTCGGCCACACCGGACGCCTTCAGCGCGTCACCCGCTTGAAGAGGCGTACCGTTCACGGTCACGCTGCCGCGCGCGACGTGCACATACGCGCGCCGGCCCGCAGCGAGTGCATGCGTCGCTTTTTCCGTCCCGTCGATCAATGCCGCGTACAGGCTCGCATCCTGGTGGATTTTCACCGAGCCCTCGCGCGCATCGGACGAGGCAATCAGCCGCAACCTTCCGCGCTTGGCCGCCGCGTCGAAATGCTTCTGTTCGTAACCCGGATCGATGCCGCGCACCGAAGGTTCGATCCAGATCTGCAGGAAATGGGTGACCGCGGTGTCGTGGTTGTATTCGCTGTGCTGCACGCCGCGACCGGCGCTCATGCGCTGCACGTCGCCCGGGACGATGGTGGATCCGTTGCCCATCGAGTCCTTGTGCGCCAGTGCCCCGTCGAGGACATAGCTGATGATTTCCATGTCGCGATGCCCGTGGGTGCCGAAACCCTGACCGGGATTGATCCGGTCCTCGTTGATCACGCGCAGTGGACCAAAGCCCATGTGCTCGGGGTCCTGGTACCCGGCGAACGAAAACGTATGGAAAGAGCGCAGCCAGCCATGGTCGGCGTAACCGCGCTCCTCACTCCTGCGAACTTCCTGCATGGCAATCTCCCGTCAATAAGTTCAGTCTGACTGAACAATGTGTGCACAGTGTAAACTTGCGGCGTCACCTCATAAAGCGGAAACTTCTGATCAATATGGTCAGATTTATTGATGTATGAATCTGAAGCTGTCCTTCGAGGCCCTGGCCGCACTGGATGCAATCGACCGCAAAGGCAGTTTCGCCGCGGCCGCCGCGGAACTGCATCGTGTGCCCTCCGCTCTTTCCTACACCGTGGGCAGGCTGGAAGAGGACCTCGACGTGCGCCTGTTCGACCGGCGCGGCCGCCGCGCCCTGCTCACCCCGGCCGGACGCGAATTGCTCGACGAAGGCCGGCACCTGCTGGAGCGCGCGGTCGAACTCGAATGCCGGGTGCGCCAGGTGGCCAAGGGCTGGGAAGTCGAGCTGCGAATCGCCGTGGACAACATCCTCCCGGTCGAGCCGCTGCTGTCGCTGGTCGCCGAATTTGACCGCGAGAACGGCGGCACGCGCCTGCGCCTCTCGTATGAAGTCCTCGGGGGCACCTGGGATGCCCTGCTTTCCGGCCGCGCCGACCTCGCGATCGGCGCCGGCGGCATCCCGCCCGTCCAGACCGGACTACGGACCCGGCAGCTTGCAGAAGTGGAGATGCTGTTCGCGGTCTCTCCCGATCATCCGCTGGCCGATGCAGCGGACCCCCTGTCTGCCGCCGACATACGCAGGCACCGTGCGGTAGCGGTCGGCGACAGTTCGCGCAACCTGCCGCCGCAGTCGACCGGCCTGCAGCTCGGCCAGGACACGCTCACCGTGCCCGACTTTGCCGCCAAGCTCGCGGCACAACGCATGGGCCTGGGCGCCGGCTACCTGCCGGCGCCGATGGCCCGGCGCGAGGCAGAACATGGGCGACTGGTGATCAAACAGGTTGAGGAACCGAAGCGCAGGAGCCCGCTGTATGCCGCATGGCGCGACGACCACAAGGGGCGCGCGCTCGCATGGTTCCTCAAACGACTGGAGCAGATGCGCTTGGAAACCCTGTCCGGTGCGGAACCGGGCCGTGGCTAAGTTTCAGCCGTGTCGCCGCGCTCGGCAATATCCTTCTGCACCTGGACCATGTCGACCTCCTTCGCCTTGGTGATCAGTTCGCCGAACGCCCCCGCCGGCAGCGCGCCCGCCTGCGAATAGAGGATCACGTTGTCGCGGAACACCATCAGTGTCGGTATCGAACGGATATTGAAGGCAGCCGCGATCTCCTGCTCGTCCTCGGTATTCACCTTGGCGAACACGATGTCCTCGTGCGTGTCGGACGCCTCTTCGAAGATCGGCGCAAATCCCCTGCACGGTCCGCACCACGGCGCCCAGAAGTCGACGATCACCATCGGACTGCCGGTGACGATCTGTTCAAAATTATCCTTGGTGAGTTCGACGGTGGCCATACGGGCTCCTGTTTGGAAAGCATAATGTTACTCCCTCGGCCTCCCTGCCTTCCGTGAGCGAACCCCGCATGCGCGCTTATGTCGGACGCTTTGCGCCCTCGCCCACCGGCCCGCTGCATTTCGGTTCGCTGGTCGCCGCGCTCGGCAGTTTTCTCGATGCGCGCGCGCAGCGCGGTCGCTGGCTGCTGCGCATCGAAGACGTGGACGAGGCGCGCACCCAGCCCGGCGCAACGGACGCAATCCTCGCGACGCTGGACGCCTGCGGGTTCGAATGGGACGGCGAAGTCGAATTCCAGAGCCGGCGCACGGCACGCTATCGCGCGGCACTCGACCGCCTGACTGCCGCAGGCGATGCCTATCCCTGCGGTTGCAGCCGCAGCGAGATCGCCGCCGCTGCCGATGCGGCAGGCACCGGCCCGGCCGCGGATGGCGCGCGCATCTATCCCGGTACCTGCCGGCACGGCCTCGCGCCCGGCCGCCTCGCGCGCGCGACACGCGTGCGGACAGTTGCCAAGTCGATCGCATTCGAAGACCGCCTGCAGGGACCCATCACGCAGTCGGTCGAGCGTGAGGTCGGCGACTTCGTGCTGCTGCGCGCGGACGGATACTTCGCCTATCAGCTTGCGGTCGTCATCGACGATGCCGAACAGGGCGTGACCGACGTGGTGCGCGGCACCGACCTGATCGACTCCACGGCGCGCCAGATCCACCTGCAGCGCCTGCTCGGGCTGTCCGAGCTGCGCTATCTCCACCTTCCGGTCGCAACAAATGCGGCCGGCGAAAAGCTTTCCAAACAAACCGGCGCGGCACCCTCGGACGCGCGCGCACTTGCATTCGCGCTCGCCTTCCTGGGTCATGCACCACCGGCCTCGCTTGCGCGCGCGCCGGCGCGCGAACTTCTTGGCTGGGCGGTTGCACACTGGGACCTCGCCCGGCTGCCGCAGGCGCGGACTATCGTGGTTTCCTCTCCGGCAGGTTGACTGCAAGCACCGCGAGCACCACGAACAGCAGGGCCGCATATTCCTGCAGGCTGGGGCGCTCACCCAGAAACACCACGCCGCAGAGCACGCCGAAAATCGGCACCGAGAGTACGCTGATCGAGGATACGGTGACCGACACGGTCGATGCGATCTTGAACCAGGCCCAGTAGGCGAACGCAAAGGAAATCACCACGGTATAGGTGAGCGAAAGCAGCGCCATGCCGCTGACCGGATGCCAGGCGACATCCTCGAACAAGAGCGTGCCGACGAAGATCGGCACGCCACCGAGCAGCACCGACCAGGCCGTGAACGTGCCCATCTGCAGGCCCAGCGGCCAGCGCTTCTGCAGCACCACGCCGACCGCCCAGGCCAGCGCCGCGCCGAGGATGAGAAGCGCGCCCAAAGGCGCGCCGCCGAGCTTCGCGATGTCCTCGCCGATCAGCAGCGCCATCCCCGCCATGCCGAGCCCGAGCGCGGCGATCTTGCGCGGCGTGATCCGGTCGCCAAGCAGCCAGGCCGAGAGCGGGACCGACCACACCGGCATGGTGAACGCGAGGATCGCCGCGCGCCCGGAAGGAATCCTTGTGAGCCCGAAGGCGATCAGCATGTTCCAGCAGGTGACGTTGAAGAACGCGAGCACGCACAGCCGCACCCAGAGATGGCGCGGGACCCGCAGCCGGTGCCCGGCGGCGCGGGCCACGCCGAACAACAGCAGCGCGGCGAGGCTCAGGCACAGGCTGCGATAGGTCCACGGGGAAAATTCGGCGAGCGCCACCTTCATCGCGGTCCAATTGAAACCCCAGGCCAGCGTGAGCCCGGCGAGCCACCACCACAGCGTGCGCGGCATCGCCTGATGACCGGTCGGCGTCATCGCTGCGGAATGATCACGGTGGCGATCGCAGCTGACACCAGCGCCAGCGCCGCGTAGTCCTGCCAGGCGGGCACCTCGCCAAGGAACAGCATCCCGCTGTACACGCCGACGACCGGAATCATCAGCGAGGACAGGCCCGCCACGCCCGCCGGAGCGAGGTCGACGATCTTTGTCCAGGCCCACCAGCCGAACACGAACACCAGGAACATGTTGTAGAGCACCCCCAGCGCCGGCCACAGGCTCACCGTGTGCAGCGCCAGCACGCGTTCGTGTTCGAACACGAAGGCCATGAGGAAGATCGGCACCCCGCCGATCAACACCATCCAGCCGGTGAACGAAGCGATCGGCAGGGCCACCGGCAGGCGCTTCTGCAGCACCGTGCCGACCGCCCAGGAGAACGCCGAAGCAAGCATCAGCAGCACGCCCGCGAGATCGGACCCCGATCGTGCGCCTTCCCCGCCGAAATCCTTGAGGATCAATAGCAGCACCCCGGCCAGTCCGAACGCGACGCCTGCCAGCCTGCGCAGCGTCAGCGCCTCGCCCAGGATCACGCGCGCAAGCAGCACGCTCCAGGCCGGCATCGTGTAGCACAGGATCACCACGCGCCCCGAGGGCAGCAGCGGCAGCGCCAGCATCAGGAAGAAATTCTGCAGCGACACCGTGAACAGCGCGATCAGTGCAAGCCGCCCCCATTGCCCGGACGGCACGCGGATCGCGAGGCCGCGCGCCCGAGCGATTGCGAGCAGTCCGCCGAAGCCCGTCAGGAAACACAGGCTGCGAAAGAACCACGGCGGCACCTCGGTGATCACCACCTTGAGCACCGTCCAGTTGAAGCCCCAGATCAGCGTCAGGGCCGCGAGCATCAGGTAAAGCGACCTCGGCAGCGTGTCCTGCCGCGGCGCCCCGGCCCGATGCGTCATCGCGCCACGCGCACCGGCATGGAGGTCATGCCGCGAAACACCATCGAGTTGATCCACGCAGGCTCGCCCGCGAGTTCGATACGACGAAAGTGCCTGAGCACCGCGGGCAGTGCGATCTCCCCCTCCAGCCGCGCAAGCGGGAAGCCGAGGCAGATATGCAGCCCGAAGCCGAAAGTCAGGTGCGCAACGCCGTCGCGCTCGATCAGTACGCGGTCCGGATCCGGATAGGCGCGCGGGTCACGGTTCGCGGCGTTGAGCATCACGAACACGCGATCCCCGGCCTTGAGGGTCTTGCCGTGCAGCTCGTGCGCAACACCCACGATGCGCACCTGCGCGCCGCTGGGGCCGTCGTAGCGCAGCAGTTCCTCCGCGGCCCGCTGGGCGAGGCCCGGGTCCGCGCGCAGCTGCGCCATGGCCTCGGGAAAGCGGGTCAGCGAGCGCGTGGAATTGGCGATGTGGTTGGTCGTCGTCTCGTGCCCGGCGAACAGCAGCAGGATGCAGGTCGCCACCAGCTCATCGTCCGAGAGCCTGTCGCCATCCTCCTCGAGGTGCACGAGCTCGGACAGCAGGTCGGCGCGGGGCGTGCGCACGCCGGTCGGCAATCATCGCGAGGAAGAACTCCGCCATCTCGTGGGTCGCGGATTCGGCGATATCGTATTTCTCAGCCGAAGTGCGCGAACTGCCGATGAACAGCGCCATGTCGTCCGACATCCGCTTCACCCGGGCGAGCTCCCCGCGCGGCACGCCGAGCATGTCCATGATCACCAGCGCCGGCAGCGGCCCGGCGAACGATTCGATGAAATCGATCTCCTCGCGATCACCGATGTCCTCCAGCAGCATGGCCGTCAGGCTCTCGATGTTCGGGCGCATGTCGCGCATCGACTTCAGGTTGAACACCTTGGACGTCAGGCGGCGCAGCCGCGTGTGGTCCGGCGGATCGCGGAACACCATCCACAGGGACAGGTAGCGGATGATCTCGCCGATCTTCGCGGCCTCCGCGCCCGGCATCGAGGTGAAGAACGGGCGCAGCCGGTCCGAGGACATCTCGCGATCGAGGCACACGCGCTTCACATCCTCGTAGCGCGTCAGCACCCAGGACTTGATCCTCGGGCTCCAGTGCGCAGGATCCTCGTCCTGCATGCGACGGTAGATCGGAAAGGGATCGGCGAGAAACGCGGGATCGTCGGGCCGGTAATCCAGGCTGGGCCGTGTCACGGGGTATTGTCCTCCTCAGGTTTTCACGGCAAGCCACACGCCGGCCGCGGTCAGCACCATACCGGCCGCAGCCCAGAGCGTATAGACCTCGCCGAACACCAGCCACGCGAGGATGGCGGTCAGCGGCGGGCACAGATAGATCAAACTCGCCACGGCGGTGGCTGCGCCGCGCCGGATCAGGTGGAACAGCAGGAATACGGCGCCGAGTGACAGGCCGAAGACCATCCAGCCCAGTGCCAGCAGGAACTGGGCGGTCCACTGCACCTGCATCGTCTCGGTCAGCGCCGCAAACGGCGCGGTAACGACGAAAGCCGCAATGAACTGGAGTACCGAGTTCGTGCGCATGTCCACGCCACCCAGGTGACGCTTCTGATAGAGCGTGCCGACCGTGATCGAAACCAGCGCAACGAGTGCGAAGAAGGCGCTCGCCCAGGTGACCGTGCCGAGCGACATCTTGGTCCACACCACGGTCACCACGCCGAGGAATCCGAGCACCAGCCCGACCCATTGGCGCCGCGTGGCGCGTTCATCCACCATGTGTTCCGAGAGGAAGGCGGTCAGGATCGGCTGCAGGCCGACGATCACGGCGGCCACGCCGGCCGGCATGCCGAGGCTGATGGCGACAAACACCCCGCCCAGATATCCCGCCTGAATCAGCGCCCCCGCCACAAGCACGTGGCCGGTCTCCCGCCAGCTCGAGGGCCAGGTGGCGCGTGCCAGCCAGCAGACGGGCAGCATCAGCGCCACCACGCAGGCGTAGCGCAGGGACAGGTAGGTCAGCGGCTCGCAATACGGCAGGCCGAGCTTCGCGCCGATGAAGCCGGAACTCCATAACAGGACGAACAGCCCGGGAACAGCCAGCGCCGCAGCCGGCGAGGATGAGGCGGCCGGCAGGGTAGGCGCAGTCATGGGGCGCATTGTTGCCCGATTCCGCGCCTTCGGCGGGCGCGTTTCACTTTTCTGGTGAACCACCTCCAGTGGCAAGGCTGCAGGCTGAATGGAGTTTCAAACGAAGTGCTCACTAACAATTCACATATTTTTCGAATGCGTAAAAATAACCTTTACTTATCAATTTGTTACGCATGAACAAAAAGTTCTTGACGCACTGCACCATTCTGCTATTATTTCAATTGTTGCGACGCACAACGTGAGCGCAAAAGCATTTAGCAATCTGACTCAGAACCGACCGAATTCTCAACCTCAATCAGGAGACCACCATGTACGTTACCCCCGAACAGATCACCGCCGCCAACAAGACCAATGTCGATGCCGTTCTGTCGATCGCCAAGGCGCAATTCGCCGCCATGGAAAAACTGGCCGGCCTGCAGACCGCTGCGTTCAAGTCGCTGTTCGAAGACTCGATCGCCAATACCCGCAAGATGGTCGGCGTGAAAGACATGCAGGAACTCGTTTCCCTGCAGCAGACCTTCGCCCAGCCGGCCGTCGAGAAGGCCGTTGCCTACTCGAAGAGCGTGTACGCCATTGCCGTTGAAGCCAACACCGAGCTGTCGAAGTTCGCCGAATCGAAGGCCTCGGAACTGAACCAGAACTTCGTGTCGATCCTGGACAAGGCGAGCAAGAACGCCCCGGCCGGTTCCGACGTCGGCGTCGCCGCCGTGAAGTCGATGCTGTCGGCCGCCAATTCGGCCTATGACACCTTCACCAAGGCTGCCAAGCAGGCGACTGAGATGGCGGAAGCGAATGTCACCGCCGCGACGGAAACGGTGAAAGGCTACGCAAAAGCAAAAAAAGCCGCCTGAGCGCCGACAAGCCGGT
This sequence comes from uncultured beta proteobacterium, assembly GCA_963844255.1. Taxonomy (GTDB): domain Bacteria; phylum Pseudomonadota; class Gammaproteobacteria; order Burkholderiales; family SG8-39; genus SZAS-79. The sequence continues at coordinate 4,800 of CAWJNP010000010.1, read as the reverse complement.
GAAAAAGCCGGTGCTCAAAGCAAAGAAAAAGAAGTAGCTTCAAGAAACCCCGCCCTCGAGGCGGGGTTTTTATTTGGCGACCGGCGTTTCGCTGAACGGATGACCCCGGCGCGTGATCTCGGCACGGATCTCCTCGATCGCGCCCGCCACCTCCACCGGATCGCCACGCACGCCGAGTTCTATGTGCCCGCGGCTGCCGTCCTTGCCCATCGTCGGCAGCGAGAACACCTTCAGCCCTTTCCATCTGGCTTCGGTCGCGACCATCAGGTCGATCAGCATGCTTTCGCCCGCTTCATAGACGAAGATCGACGCTTCCTTGAGCGGATGCGTGTTGTGCAGGTGCGCGTAACGCTTGTCGAGTACCCACTCGACCATCGGCCAGGCCATCTGCGGGAATCCGGGCACGAAATGATGGTCGTGAATCGAGAACCCGGGCACGCGGTTGACCGGATTCGGGATGATGCGCGCCCCGGACGGAAACCTGCCCATCTCCAGCCGCTGCGGGGTGATTTCCACGCCGAACCGGCTGCGGATCTCGGACTCCGCATCCGCATGCAGCACCAGCGGCACGCCGAGCGCGTCCGCCGCACACTGGCGCGTGTGGTCGTCGGGCGTCGCGCCGATTCCGCCGTAGCTGAACACGATGTCCCCCGATGCGAAGGTGCGCTTCAGCGTCGCGGTGAGCAGCGGCGGATCGTCCGCCAGGTATTCGCAGAAGGACAGCCGCAACCCGCGCCTGGCCATGGCCGCGACCAGCACGCTGAAGTGCTTGTCCTGACGTTTCCCGACGAGGATTTCGTCGCCGATGATGAGTGCACCAATGGCCATGCGTTCAGTTCCCGTAGTTTCTGCGCCAGCGCCAGAGCGTGGCGGCACCGACCAGCGCAGCCTGCACCGCAGCCACGCCGGCAGCCTGCCCGGGCCGCTCCCAGAAGGGCGGCAGCACGAGTTCGGCGATGTTACCCGCACCCCAGGCATGCAGCAGCATCGGCACCAGCCAGTAGAGCAGCATCAGGTAGAAGATCGTTGCGGCCTCCGCCCTGCGCGGCTGGCGCGCAAAAGCAAAGAAAAGATAGATCAGCAAGTCGCGCAGGACCAGGAGGAACAGCGGCACCGGCGCGAGCACCACTGCGCCGAACACGGATTTTTCGCCGCCGCGCGGACCGGCAAACAGCACGGTTGCGAAGCAGAACACGAATGCGAGCGCGAGGGTCACCGGCCACAGCGGGGTTTCCTGAAACGCACGCCGCCAGTCCCGCGCGCGGATGCGCAACAGCACACGCCGCACGATCATCGCACTGGTCGCCTCCGTCAGCACCAGGGGGTAGATCGCGGCGAGCGTGACGATCAGTCCGGCGATCAGGAACACGTTGGCCTGTTTGCCGATGGTGTCGCTCTCGCGGATCCCGAATCCGGCGATATAGGCGGCAATGAACATGACGAACGCCGCCCAGGCCCAGGGGGTGGTGCGTACGCGCAATTCCTGGCACATCAGGCGATGCGCGCCGAACACGCCCCAGATCGCAAAGACCGTGCAGGAGGCGAGCCAGAAGTCGATCCGCGACCGGCCGATCCCCCACCAGAGCACATCCTCTTCGCCCGACAGCAGCAACGACGCCCAGGGCATGCCGAACAGGAACACCACCCCGAGCATCCAGCCGCTTGCGGAAGAACGCGCCATGCCGCGACGCGCTGCGGTGACACCGCCGATCAAGGCCATCGAATGCAGCAGCACTGCGCTTGCGAGCATCAGGATGACATGCGCGAGACGGTTCGCCTCGGGAGAAAAAACGAGGTACAGCGCGATGCAGATCGCGCCACCGTACCAGGCGAAGGCCGGCGCACCGACGAGCTTTCCCCAGGTCATGGTCCAGGGCTCGAGTGCCGAGAGGCGCTGGCCATCCCAGGTGTGCCCGCGCAGTTCGCCAAGGATCGATTCGCCCACCTGTATGCCACCCCAGATCGCGGTGAACGCGACGAAGATCAGGGATGCGGCCACCGAGAGCGCGCGCGGCGCGTCCTCGCCGGCCAGGACGCGGATCAGCACGAACAACAGCGCGAATGCCACGGGCAGCGCCAGCAGGCGGTGCAGATTCAGCTCCAGCCAGAGATTGCGGCGCAGTTCAGGATTCACGGCCATCCCCGCCACCTTCGCCGCCGACCGTGCGCAGGTAGGACTGATGCAGGTTCTCGCGTTCCTCGAAGAAACCGCTGACGGGCAGGCCGGCCAGGACCAGCGCGCGCAGCACCGCGCCCTGCGCTTCGGCATCGCCGGTCACTTCGATGCGCGCGTCCAGCCCATGCGCTTCCAGCAGCCTTACCCCGCTCAACCCTGCCAGCGCCTCCTCGAGCCCCGTTGGCGTCCGCGTAAACGACACATGCACCGGGCGCACGCCCGCCTGCGCGTCGGCCAACGCCTTGTTCTCGATGATCCGGCCTTCGCGCATGACCAGCATGTGCGTGGAGTACTCGTCGAGTTCGGCGAGGATATGCGAGGACACCAGCAGCGTCATGCCCTCGCCGCGCAGGCGCGTGAACAGTTCGGCCAGCGCGTGGCGCGCCTCGGGGTCCAGGCCCGAGGCCGGCTCATCCAGCATCAGCACCTCGGGGTCGTGGATCAGCGCCTGGCCGATCGCCACCCGCTGGCGCTGGCCGCGTGAAAGCTCGGCGGCGCGCCGGGAAATCAGGGCGTCCAGGCCGAGCCGGCCGGCGGTGCGCGTCACGGCGGCATCGACGTCCAGATCGTTCACGCCATGCGCCGCCGCGGCATAGGCAAAGCACTGACGCACGCTGAGCGCGTCGTAGAGCCCGTAGAAATCGGAGAGAAAACCGATCTTCCGGTGCACGGTGCGCGGCTCTTCGAGGACGTCGACGCCCGACACCGCGATGCTGCCGAGCATCGGCTGCTCGAGACCCGCAAGGCAGCGCAGCAGGGTGGTCTTGCCCGCGCCGTTGGCGCCGACCAGGGCGGTGACGCTGCCTTCCGCAACCGTAAACGACACGTCGTCCAGTGCGCGCACGCCGGGATACTCGAACAGCAGGTTGGACACTTCGATCGCGGCGCGCATTGCCTGCTACGCTACGCGATGCGGAGCCCGCACTCAAGCTTGACATGCGACATCGTCCGCGACAGTCTGCCCCCATGCTGACGGTCCCGACCACCTGCTGGGAATGCTCCACCTGCTGCGGGGCGCTCGCGCGCGTCGAGGACGGCCGGGTCGCACGCATCGATCCCAATCCCGCCCACCCGGCCTCGCGCGGCGCGTTCTGCGTAAAAGGCGTGCGCGGCCTGGCGGAAATCACCTACGGCGAAAAGCGCCTGCAGCATCCCTTGCGCCGCGTGGGCGCGCGCGGGTCGGGCCAGTGGGAGGAAATCTCCTGGGACACGGCGCTCGACGCGATCGCGGACGGCTTTGCCTCGGTGCGCGAACAGCACGGCCCGCTCGCGCTTGCCGGCGCGACCGGCGGCGCGTTCTTTTCGCGCGGCGCGATCGTCGCCCTGCTGATGCGCGCGCTGGGCTCGCCGAACTTCCTCATCAACCAGGACTTGTGCGGCGGCTGCCGCGGCGTGTCCGACATGGTGACCGGGCTTGCGATCCAGGGCGGCGAGGACGTCGAACACGCGCGCACCGTGCTGATCGTCGGCGCCAATCCGCACGCGGCCAACCCGGTGCAGTGGGCGCGCATCAAGGAGGCGAAGGCGCGCGGCGCGAAGATCGTCGTGCTCGACCCGATGCGCTCCGAGGCCGCCAAGCTCGCCGACCTGTGGCTGCGCCCGCGCCCGGGTACCGACGCCGCGATCGCGCTGGCGATGATGCAGGTGCTCATCGATGAGGAACGCCACGACCAGGAATTCATCCAGGCCTGGACGCGCGGCTTTGCCGAGCTCGCCACGCGTGTGGCGGCATGGACCCCGGCACGCGCCGCGGTGGTCAGCGGTGTTCCCGCCGACCAGATCCTCGCTGCGGCCCGCGCCTATGCGAACGGCCCTTCGGCCTTCGTCTCGGGCCACGGCATCGACGCGGTGACCAACGGCGTGCAGACCTTCCGCGCATTTCACTGCCTGGTCGCGATCAGCGGCAACCTCGACCGCTCGGGCGGAAACCGCCGTGCCAAGCGCCCCAAGGGCTTTCGCAATTATTTCGACGTGATCCACGATCCGGCCTTCCAGCTGCCGGCCGACGTGGCGAACCGGACGCTCGGTGCGCGCGAGTTTCCGCTCTGGGCGGGGCCGAAAGGCTGGCAGACCGCCTGCCACAACCCCACCGTCATCGAGGCGATTCTCACGGGCAAGCCCTACCCGGTGCGCGCGATGTATGTGTCCGGCGTCAACATCGCGGTCACATATCCGGATACGCAGCGCACGCTCGCGGCGCTGCGTTCGCTCGACTTCCTCGCGGTCGCAACGCACAGCATGAACCCGACCGCGGCGCTGGCCGACATCGTGCTGCCCAAGACCACCACGCTCGAGGAAGAGGACGTCTCGCTCAATGCGCACGGCCCCTGCGTGACCTGGACCGCGGCCGTCGCTGAACGCGTCGGCGAGGCGCGCCCGGACCTCGAGATCGCGGCAGGCCTGGTCGCACGCATGGCCGCGCGCGGCGCGGCCGATCCGAAGCGCATGCCCTGGAAGACGCAGCGCGAATTCAACTTGCACCTGCTGAAGGACACGGCGCTGTCGATCGAGGCGCTCGAGCGTAACGGCTATGCCGAGTTCGAGCACGTGCACGGCAATTTCGACACGCAGGTCTTCAAGACGCCTAGCGGCAAGGTCGAACTGTGGTCGCAGCGGATGCAGGA
>CAWJNP010000009.1:0-9881 GCA_963844255.1 uncultured beta proteobacterium | reverse complement strand
GCGCCGGAACCGGTGCCGGCTACCGCGACGGCTCCCTGCACGCAGCTTCAGCTGCGCGATTTCGCTCGCCGTGAGCAGGCCGTCGTCACGGTCGCTCGAGGCAGTGGGCGGTGTGAATACCAGGGCGGATTCCGCCAGTCCCTTGAAATCGTCTGCCATGAAGCCATGCGTCGCAAATGCGATGACACGGTAGTCGGACAGGTCTTGGCGCTTGACAAGCGATTCGGTCGCTTCGGCCTGAAGATGGACGTCGGCCTGGTCGGCACGCAGGAGGTCGGCCATCGCGTACAGCGCGTAACGCGTTTCCGGCAGGGGCGCAAAACTCCATACCTGATTCGCACTTGCCAGTGCGTCACGCGAATATGAGCGCGCGCCGGTGCGCAGGCCTGAACCGCCCGACCTCGGTCCGCGTTCTTCGCCGGCGAGCACCGGATCGCCGTAACCAATGAACGGCCGGCCGGCCGGCGCCCCGGGAGCGAAGCTGCGCAGCGCGCGAAGTGCGCCCTCCGAGGGCAGCATGGTCAGCGCCTGGCGCCGGCCCAGCCAGGCCACCTTGGCATGGTCCTCGAACACCCTGATCGGCTCGACGTTCGGCGTCGTGACGAGAGCAGCGAACGGGAGGCCATTCAAGGCGGCATCGCCGACGATCATCAGATGCGCCGCACCCTGCAGAGCCGGCTCGGCCGGTGCCAGGATGCGGCGATAGAGCTGGTTGGCCTGTGCCACCGGAAACGCGCGAAACGCATTGCGTTCGACCTCGTCACCCGTGGGATGGTCCAGTTCCTGGCGCAGCCGCCGGATGATCGACGCCAGTTCCTGGCGACCGATGTCCAGATTCAGGAACATGAAGCGGTCGTGCCGCACGACCATCAGATAACTCGCATTTTCATCAACAAGGTAACTCAGCAGCGCCTCGTCACCTGCAAGCATGCCCTGCGCGGCGCGCAGCGAGACCGGCTGTGGGCTGATGTAGTTGCGATAGCCCGGCACGCGCTGCTCTATGAGCGCGTCCTGTTGCATGAGCCGCTGGTCTACGCCCGCCAGTTCGGCGCGCAGTTGTGCTTCGCCCGCCCTGCCGGCCGAAGCGAGGACGGCCTTGTCGATACCGTGCCAGCGATCAAGCAGGTCCTCGCGCGAAGCGACCAGCGTCGCGACCGCCTGATCGTCGCGTCCGAATCGCGCCACGATGCGCGCCACCCCGCCACTGTCCTCACGATCCCGCGCGAGTTGCATCACTTCGAAGGCCTGCGCCGCGGCCACCGGGGAGTTTCGCGCTGCGGCAGCACCGAGCGACACCATCTGCAATCCAAGGCTGGAAATGTAGGGCGCGCGCACCGGCTTCACCGGCTGCGGCGGCTGTGGCTGAACGGCCGCCTGCGGCGCGACGATCGGCTCACGTCTGGCGGGCGGAGGCGGGGCTGGCGGGGACGCAACGACCGGCGGCGCGAGTACGAGGGGAACTGCAGCAGCTGCAGATGCAGCAGCCATTCCGGCAGATCTGGAAGTTGTGGGAGCAGGCGTCGGCGCGGCCGGCTTTGCAGGTGTTGCCTCCATGCGTGCCAGGGGTGCAACTGCAGCGGGCTTGGGCGGCGAGACCGGGGCAGCGATCATCGGCGCCACGGCTGGCGGCATCGGTTTCGCCTCCGGCACAACCACGGCTTTCGGTGCCGGTACCGCCTGAGGTGCAGACGCGGGTTGCGGTGGCAATGCCACCTGCCTAGGCGGTGCTGGAGACTGGACGGGCTGCGACTGCGCCATCGGCGCGGTGACAGCGGGAGCGGCTGGCACAGGGACAGGCGCCGGAGCAACTTGGACCGGCCGGGGTTCCGGCCTGCGCGCAGCGGATCGTCCGCCGCGCGCGAGATCACGATGCAGCTGCGCCAGGTACGCGCGGCTCTGGACGGTATCGGGATGTTCCGGCCCCAGCGCTTTTTCGCGGATCGCGAGGGCGCGGCTTACAAGTGGCTCGGCCTCTTCGATGCGCCCCAGGCTGCGGTACAGCGATGCCAGATTGTTCAGGCTGGAGGCAACGCGCGGATGCATGGGCCCGAGGGAACGCTCATAGATTGCCAGCGCGCGCATCAGCACCGGCTCCATCTCGCGCTGCCGGTTCTGGGTATGGAACAGCAAGGCAAGGCTCTCGAGGCTCATCGCCAGGTCGGTATGGTTCGGTCCGCGATACTTTTCGTCCAGCGAGATCGTGCGCCGGATCAGCCGCTCGGCGTCGTCGAAACGACGCCCCAGCCGGTACATTTCCGCAAGCCAGGCAAGGCTGGTCGCGAGCCGTGTGTCGGACTCACCGAAGGCCTCGGCCTCCGTGAGCGCGAGTTCGAACTGCCGCGTGGCCTCGGCCGGGTCGCGCCGGTTGTAGGCGGCCGTGCCCGCGTCGAGGTAGCGCACCCAGGTCGCCTCGTCCGCCCATCCGGCAAACGAAGCCAGCAGGAGAACCGCTCCGATCAGCGTCGAAACCACACGCCCGGACAGGAACCCCGCCCCCATGCGTACCCCCGACTCCGGAGCCCGGAACACGCGCTCAGGCCTTGACGCGGCTCCGGTATTCGCCGGTACGGGTATCGATTTCAATCATGTCCCCGGTGTCGCAGAACAGCGGCACCCGGATTTCGTAACCCGTCTTGAGTTTCGCGGGCTTGAGCACCTTGCCCGAGGTGTCGCCGCGCACGGCCGGTTCGGTCTCCACGATCTCGCGCGCCAGGGTCTGGGGAATGTCGACCGAAATCGGGCGCGACTGGTACAGCGTTACTTCGGCCGGCATGCCGTCCTCGAGATAGTGCAGCGCATCGCCCATGGCCTCTACGTCGATCTCGTACTGATTGAACTCTTCGTCCATGAACACATACGAGGGCTCGGCGAAGTACGAATAGGTGACCTCCTTGCGCTCGAGGTTCACAAGCTCGAACTTCTCGTCCGCGCGGTAGACCGTTTCGGTCGCCGCACCCGAGAGCAGGTTCTTGAGTTTCATCTTGACCACTGAGGCATTGCGGCCGGACTTGCTGAACTCGGCCTTCTGCACCACCAGCGGCGCATCGCCGACCATGATCACGTTGCCCGAGCGGATTTCCTGTGCGATCTTCATAAGCGTTCCAGTTGTTCCAGTTTCGACATAAGCAAACCCGTTATTTTAGTCTGTCCTCGCAGTATTGCGCCAGATTTGCCGCGAGTTCGCCGGGCGCTGACAGCCGTCGCGCCCAGTCTGCCGCATGGGTTCGCCACCGCCCTGAACCGGGCTCCAGCACCGCCCAGGCCGCGCCTGGCGCGGATTTCGGCTGGGTTCCCGGCGCATTCCAGGCGCGCCACAGGCTTCGCAGGGCGGCTTGCCTGCGGCCGTCCAGGCCGGCGCAATACAGATCGAGAAAAGCCGAAAGCTTCAGAAGATGCGCCCCCTCGTCCTGTGGATAGATCTGCCAGACCAGGGGGCGTTCCGCCCACTGGGCACGGACGAACGAATCCTCGCCCCGGACGAAGTTCCAGTCGCCCATCCATAGCAACTCGTCGTAGCGAGGTTGTGACAGGAAGGGCAGAAACCGCGCCTCGAGACGTCCGCGTGTCAGACGCCCGCCCTCTTCGGGCCCGGCGCCGAAAAACGCCGCAATTTCGGGCTGCAGCCGGCTCCGCGTGACGGCGGCCACCACCGGCGTCGCGCCCTCTGACCAGGCACGAAGCAGCGACATCACGCCCGGATTTTCGTAGCCGAACAGGGTGACGACAGTCGCGCCAGGCTCCGGGGGCGCGAAACCGAGGTCCTGCCAGAAACGGGCCTGCGCCACAGGGTCGGACTGAAAGGCCTTGCGGCGAAGTTCAAACCCGGCTTCCCGCAGCAGCCCGCCCGTCCCGGCGACAAATCCCGGAAAGAAGAAATACCGCTCGAGCGGCAGGCGCGGATGCGGAGAAGGCAGGGCGTGATGGCTCGCCACCATGGGTTCCGCGCTGAGGTATTCGAGGATGATCCACAGCGAGCGCGGGGAACGTGCCGCCATCGCCTCCACATAATCCTCGGGCAGGCCCGCGCCGAATGCGTCCACCGCGATGTCGGCGGGCTGACCGAGTGTGGTGCCCGCCTCCCAGCGGCAGATTTCCACGCCGGCAAACGACTGACGCGCGCGATCTGTGGAAACCCCCGGACACAGCGCATGGAGCGGCGCCAGCGCATCGATCCACAGCCTCACCCGTCCGCCGTGTTCGGCCGACAACTGCTGCGCCAGCCGCCAGCACACCGCGGCATCGCCGTAGTTGTCGATAACCCTGCAGAAAACGTCCCACGACCGGGGCATGGCCACTCCGCGATGCACTTCGAACCCCGGGTAGAATAACCGCTTGCGCTTCGATGTCATCGTAATCGGCGCCGGTGCGGCCGGCATGATGTGCGCCGCACAGGCGGGCGGGCGCGGGCGCAGCGTGCTGCTCGTCGAACACGCACGGAAGCTGGGCGAGCGCATCCGCATCTCGGGCGGCGGACGCTGCAACTTCACCAACCTGCACACCGGCGCGGCGAATTTCCTTTCGAAGAATCCGCATTTCTGCCGCTCGGCGCTGTGCGCGTTACGGCGCGCGGCAGTTCATCGAACTGGTCGAACGGCACGGCATCAAGTACCACGAGAAGACCCTCGGCCAGCTGTTCTGCGACGATTCGTCGCAGGAGATCATCGACCTGCTGAAAACCGAATGCGAGCGTGGCGGCGTGAAATGGGCGCATCCCTGCAGCGGTCCACGCCGTTGTACGCGAACCGAGTGAAGGCTTCTCCATCGCGACCGACCAGGGAACGTTTCAATGCGCCTCGCTCGTGGTCGCCACGGGCGGGCTCGCGCTGCCGCAGATCGGCGCCACGCCGTTCGGCTTCAAGCTCGCGGAACAGTTCGGCCTGGACATTGTCCCGCCGCGACCCGCCCTCGTGCCTCTTGCACTGCCTCCGGAAATCCTCGACACGCTCAAGCCGCTCTCAGGCGTGTCGTTCGATGCGATCGCCCATTGCGCCAAGGGCCAGCCGCATTTCCGCGAAAGCATGCTGGTGACCCATCGCGGGCCTGTCCGGACCGGCGATCCTGCAGGTGTCCAGCTACTGGCAGGCGCAGGACGGCGCGAAGCGCCCGGTCAGCATCGATCTGCTGCCCGACACCGATGCGGGCGAGTGGCTGTCCCGGCATCGCGATTCCAAGGCGCTGCTCTCCACTCTGCTGGGCGAGAAACTGCCGCGCCGCTTTGCGCAGGAATGGGTGGCGCTGCACGGCTGGCAGAAGCCGATGAACGAACTGTCCTCGCGCGAGTTCGAGGCCATTGCGCAGAAGCTCAAGGCCTGGACGCTCGCGCCCTCCGGAACGCTGGGTTATGCCAAGGCCGAAGTCACGCTCGGCGGCATCGATACGGATGGCACTGTCCTCCAAGACCATGGAAGCCAGGGCGGTGCCGGGTCTGTACTTCATCGGCGAAGTCGTCGACGTGACCGGCTGGCTCGGGGGATACAACTTCCAGTGGGCCTGGTCCTCGGGCTGGGTGGCAGGGCAGTTCGCGTGATCCGTCCGGTATGATCAATCTCACATGAACAAGTTACAGCGCTTCCACGCCGCAGTACGTGGCGAACCCATCGACTTCCCGCCCGTGGTCGCCTGGTGCAATTTCGCCACCGATGCCGTTGACGGCGCGGAAAACGCGCGTCGCCAGCTGGCGTTTCATGCCGCCTGCGGCTGGGACATCTGCAAGGTCATGAATGATTACCGCATGGTGCCGCCGACCGGCATCGAGACGATCGAGACCCCGGCGGACATGCTGCGCTTCGCGCGCCAGCCGATGACGGAGCGCGCCTACGCCGAACAGCTCGAGTGTCTGCGCATCATGCGCGCTGAACTCGGGCCCGAGGTGCCGCTGATCGACACGCTGTTCGAGCCGTTCTTCTCCCTGCTGTTCGCGGTCGGGTTTTCCAAAGCCGCTTTGATCCGCGCACACCCGCAGGAGGCCGGCGCGATGCTCGGCGCGCTGACCGACACCTTCGTCGACTATGTCGCGGAGATCCGGAAGATCGGGGTCGACGGCGTGCTGTATGCGACCAATGCTTGCATTCTTGCACCCTCTACGCGCGGCATCGACAACGACGCCTTTCGCGTCTTTCACGAACCCTACGACCTGCGTCTGCTCGGCGCGATGGAGGGCTTGGTGCGGATCGTGCACGCGCACGGCAACCCGATCGACATCAATCGCATCCTGCACTACCCCTGCGAGGTGTTCAGCTGGTCCGACCGGCTCGCCGGGAATCCTTCGATCTCCTCGGTACGTGAGCGCACCGCCAAATGCCTGATGGGCGGCGTCGATGAGTCGCGCCTGCACGAACGCGCGCTGCCGGAACTGCGCGCCGAGGTCGCCGACGCGTTCGCACAGGCCGGCGGAAGCAGGAACTTCATCCTCTCGCCCGGGTGCAATGTCGCGCCCGGTACCGCGCTTCGGATTCTCGACTGTCTGCGCGATGCCGGACACAGAGCTTGATCAGCATGAGTCGGAACAATACCTGGCCTGTATGTGGCATCCTTGAAACCTGTGATCGCTGATCGGAGGCGCCATGCCCATCCCGCTGCACGAACTTGAAGCCGAAGTCCTCGCGCTCGCCGCAGAGGATCGTGCCCGACTTTTGGAACGCCTGATCGAAAGTTTTGAGCCGGACACGAATGTCGAGCGCGTATGGGTCGCAGAAGCCCTGCGCCGGGAAGCCGATGTGAAGGCCGGTCGATCGAAAATGGTGCCGGGTGCCGAAGCCCTCCAGCGTGTGCGGGCAAGAATTGCGTGAGTTATTGGCTTCACCAGGAAGCTGAAGCAGAACTTGGGGATGCTGCCGCGTACTACGCGGAGCATGCCAGCCGAAACATTGCCGAAGCGTTCCTAGAGGAATTCGAACGGGTGGCCGCTCTCTTGGCCGGCAATCAGCAACTTGGCACGCGTAAGGAAGGGGGGATGCGTATCTACCCTTTCCGAAGGTTCCCATACTCGCTCGTATACAGAGAGGCCGGCGCAGCTGGAACCCAGATATACGCCGTAGCCCATCACAACCGGGAGCCGGGCTACTGGGAAGGCCGCACATGACGCTGCTGCGCCGTAATGACCAGGACGGCGAAGTCGCCCACCCTGTCTCCTGGATTCACCGCCATGGACTCAACTGTAGTGAAGATTTTCTGTACTGTGTTGTACTTTTATCGATACACAAACTGACGTATTAGCCGCAGCAGATATGGACTTTGTGGAACAAATGTTTACAAATTGAGCGCAAATACACCTGACAAATTCGACCCGATGACCACCATCTATCGCGCCCGCCGCATCCTGACCATGAACCCGGCGCGGCCGGAGGCGACCCACGTCGCCGTGCGCGACGGGCGCATCCTCGGTGCCGGAACGCTCGAAGAACTTGCCGGCTGGGGTGCGTACACGCTGGACACGCGCTTCGCCGACAAGGTGCTGATGCCGGGCCTGGTGGAAGGCCACAGCCACACCATGGAAGGCACCTTCTGGCGCTACGCCTACGTGGGCTACTTCGACCGCACCGATCCGGACGGCCGCGTATGGCCCGGCGTCGACTCTATCGATGCCGTGATCGAACGCCTGCGGGAAGCCGGCGCATTACTCGCCGATCCGGACGCCCCGCTTGCTGGCTGGTCGCTCGACCCGATCTACTACGGCGCGCGCCGCTGCACCCGCCACGACCTTGATCGCGTGTCCACACGACGCGCGATCGGCGTGCTGCACGCCAGCGGCCACATCATGAACGTGAACACCCGCGCGCTGGAACTTGCCGGCCTGCTGCGCCCGGGCGTGGATCATCCCGGCATCCCGCTCGGCGAAGACGGCCTGCCCAGCGGGGAACTCAAGGGGCCCGAGGCGATGATGCCGGCCGGCCCGCACGTGGGCTTCGACCGCGACATCCTCGCCTGCGACGAGCTGGGACTGCGCTATTTCGCGCGCCTGTGCGTTCGCAAGGGCGTGACCACGGCGGCCGACCTCGCCAGCCTGCTGCCGCCTGACGCCGTCGCGATGATGCAGCGTGTGACCGGCGAACAGGATTTTCCGGTCCGCGTGGTTTCGCTCAGGCGGATGTTGAACCTCGCGCCGCGGGACCTGATCGCGCGCGCGCAGGAACTCGCTGCGGCGAGCAGCGACCGGTTGCGCATGGGCATCATCAAGATCGTGGTCGACGGCTCGATCCAGGGATTCTCCGCGCGCCTGAATTGGCCGGGCTACTACAACGGCGCGCCCAACGGCCTGTGGTATGTCGCGCCCGAGGAGCTGCGCACGGCGCTGGCGCTGGCGCTCGAGCACGGCGTGCAGATCCACACCCATACCAACGGGGACGAAGCCACGGAACTCGTGCTCGACTGCCTTGAGGAAGCGCTGAAAAAGCATCCTGCGCGCGACCACCGCTTCACCATCCAGCACGGCCAGCTCGCCACCGCGGCACAGTTCCGCCGCATGAAGTCGCTGGGCATGTGCGTGAACCTCTTTCCGAACCACCATTTCTACTGGGGCGACCAGCACTACAGCACCACCGTCGGACCCGAGCGCGCGGAGCGCATGAACGCCTGTGCCACCGCGCTGGCCTGCGGCATGCCGCTGGCGATCCACTCCGATGCCCCCGTCACGCCGCTGGGACCGCTGTTCACCGCGTGGTGCGCGGTCAACCGGCGCACCGCCAGCGGCCGCATACTCGGGGAAGCCGAGCGCATTGGCGTGGCGGACGCACTGCGCACGATCACGCTCGGCGCGGCGTACACGCTCAAGCTCGACCACGAGATCGGCTCGATCGAATGCGGCAAGCGCGCCGATTTCGCGGTTCTAGAGGACGACCCGATGGAGATCGGTGCCGATCGCCTCAAGGACGTGCGCGTCTGGGGCACCGTGCAGGCGGGGCGCGTTTTTCCGGTACCGCCGGCGCCTTGAGCGCACCTGCCCGACGCACGCCGCTCAGCGTGCTGGGCGGCTATCTCGGCGCAGGCAAGACCACGCTGGTCAACCACCTGCTGCGCAATGCGCAGGGCCTGCGCCTGGCGATCCTCGTCAACGATTTCGGCGCAATACCGATCGATGCCGACCTGATCGAGGCCCAATCGGACGATGTCATCAGCATTGCCGGCGGCTGCATCTGCTGCGCGTTCGGCAGCGATCTCATGGGCGCGCTGATGCAGCTCGCACAGCGCACCCCCGCACCCTCCCATGTGCTGATCGAGACCAGCGGCGTCGCGCTGCCGGGCATCGTCGCGCGCTCGGCGGCGCTGATACCGTCATTCGCCATCGACGGCGTGATCGTCCTCGCCGATGCCGAAACCGTACGCGCCCGTGCTGCCGACCGCTACATGGGGGACACGATCACCCGGCAGCTCGCAGACGCAGACCTCTTGATCCTGAACAAGGTCGACCTCGTCGATGCAGGCGAGCGCGATGGACTACACGCCTGGCTTGGCGGCGCAGCGCCGCAGGCGCGCGTGATCGACGCGGTCCGCGCCGAGGTGCCCATCGAGCTGATTTTCGGACTCGCCGCCACCGCCACACAGGCGGCGCCGGGCCTCCTCTCGGCGGGGCGGATCCGTTCCCCGGAGAACGCTTCGACGCGCTATTCGAGCGTACACCACGCGACCGACCGACCGCTGGATGTCGCGCGTCTCGCTGCTGCGCTCGCGCATCCGGCCTGCGGCCTGCTGCGCGCCAAGGGCGTCCTGCAGGACCTCGATGGCGGGCTTAAGACGCTGCATGTGGTCGGCGCGCGCTGCGAAGTGACCCCCGCGGCCACGGATGCACGCGCAACGGGGCTGGTCTGCATCGGCATCGCCGCGCAGATTGATCACGCGGAAATCGCCGCGGCGCTCGAGGGACCTACTGACATTTTCAAGCCTAA
>CAWJNP010000008.1:0-72316 GCA_963844255.1 uncultured beta proteobacterium | reverse complement strand
CGCAGGGCTCGATCCGCTGCCCGACTGGGTGCCCACGGGCGCATCCACGGTGGATGACCCCGCCTACCCCTACACGCTGCAGACGGGCCTGCGCGAGAAGACCTACCACCACTCGCGCTTTCGCGAGCAGGCCTGGGCCCGCAAGGTCTCGCCCGACCCGCTGCTGAAGATGCACCCGGACACCGCACGCGAACTCGGCGTCGCCGACGGCGACTGGGTGCAGGTGGAAACGCCGCGCGGCCAGGGCGCCTGCCGCGTGAAAGCACACGTGACCGATGCGACAGCGCCGGGCATCGTGGTCACCGGCATGGGCTGGTGGCTGCCCGAGGCTGCGGGCCCGGAATTCGGCGCGCTCGACATCAACATCAATGCGGCGCTGAGCTACGCGGGGCCCTACGATCCCGCGAGCGGCTCGGCGGACACGCGCGGCGTGCCGTGCAGGATTACAGCCGCGCGTTAGACGGTCAGGCGCACCGACTCAGGATCGGTCGATCAGGATCGATCGATGACGCGGCCCTCGATGACATTGCCGGAGGCGGCGCCGCCCTCGACCACCTCACCCTCGATCGGCGCACCGCGCAGATCGCGCAGCGACCCGAGGCACAGGTGGATGAAGGCGAGCGCAAACAGCATCGGCGCAAACAGTCCGACCACCGGCACGTAGGCCACCAGCGCGAGGATCAGGCCGAGCAGGTAGAGCGAACTGCCGCGCGACTTGAACACCTCCTGCATCTCGCCTGCGCTCGCATGCGCGGCGAGTGCGTCGTAGCGCAGGATTTTCTGGTTGACCCAGCCCATCACCGCGACCGGCACCATCGCCCACAGCGGCGGGATCAGCAGCAACGGCAGGGTGACGAGGAACAGGAGCACCAGGCCGCACAGCGCAACCACGCTGTTCCACACGCTGCCGGCGGTGCTGCCGCCCTGGCGCCGCGCGAGCCCCGGATAGTGCTTCGCTGCGACGTGTTCGACCATCGCGTCCATGCCGAGTATCCCGAGGATCAGCAGCGCCGTGAGATAGACCAGGGGCACGAAAAGCAGGATCAGCATCACATGCGCGGAGAACAGCATCACGCCGGAGAAATCGAACGGCACGTAGTCGACCATGGGCTTCATCACGTCGCCCAGACGGCTGGCAATCCACACCGCGGTGCGTCCCCACAGCAGCAGGGCCGCAATCCCCCAGAACGCGAGCGAACCCAAGCACCGGCCAGACCATCAGCCAGAGCATGTGCCGGTTGAACAGGCTCACGAGCGCGAGAAACAGAGACTTTCCAATGCCTATCATGCGCCCGATGCTAACATCGCTCCCCCTCACGGCCCGAGGCAAGGCGCAGCTTGAGCAAGGAATCCCTGTTTGGTCCCACCGATGGCTGGTCGCTCGAGCCGGTCGGCCTGTGGCTGCTTGGCGACGCGCGCCGGATCACCGACGCCGCCGACCTGATTGCCGCGCTGGTGGACAGGCTCGACGCGGCGGGTGCCTCGGTCGACCGCTTCCGCCTGACCACCGCGACGCTCCATCCGCAGCTGATCGCCTGGGGCGTGGCCTGGGACCGCGGCGCAGAACCGCGGATGTGGAACGGCGAGCACGGCGTGGAACTCGGCGACGCCTACATCGGCAGCCCGATCCAGTATGTGCGCGAGCGCAACCTGACTTACCGCGCGCGGCTCGACGCACCGGCGCTGGAGAGCGAACACTCCACCTTTCACGACCTGCGCGCGGCCGGGATGACTTCGTACGTCGCCCTGCCCCTGGTCTTCGGCACCGGTTCAGTCAACGTGGTGACCATGGCCACCGCCTCGCCCACGCGATTCAGCGACGCCGACATCGCGCGCTTCGAGGCCATGGTCAACCTGCTCGCGCCGCTGATCGAGATCATCGCAGAGCGGCGCATGACGCTCGGCCTGCTCGACACCTTCGTCGGTCCGCGCATCAGCCGGCGGATCCTCGACGGCCAGGTCCGGCGCGGCGACGGCGACCAGATCAACGCCGCGTTCTGGTATTCCGATCTGCGCGGCTTCACCGGGCTGTCCGAGCGGCTGCCGACCGCGGAACTGCTGAGCCTGCTGAACGACTATTTCGAGTACTGCGCCGCGGCCAGCGCCGCGCGCGGCGGCGAGATCCTGCAGTTCATCGGCGACGCCATACTCATCGTGTTCGAGATCGACGAACCCGGCCGCGAAGCCGAGGTGTGCGAATCCGCGCTCGATGCAGCGATCGACGCCTTCGATTCGATCGCCGTCGTCAACCACCGGCGGCGCCATTCGAAGCAGCCGGTCATCGAATTCGGCCTGGGTCTGCATCTGGGCGTCGTCACCCATGCCAACGTCGGTTCGCCGGGGCGCCTCGCGTTCAACGTCGTCGGGCCCGGCGGTCAACACCACCGCGCGAATCCAGTCGCTCACCAAGCAGACCGGGGTGCCGCTGTTGCTGTCGAGCGACTTCGCCGCGCGGGTGAAGCGCCCGCTGCGGCACGTGGGAAGGTTCGAGCTGCGCGGCGTGGCGGACACCGAGGAGCTGTACACGCCGGCGGACCGGTAGGCGACCTGGCGCGCGTGCGCCGGGTTCAATGATCATCAGCAGAGGAGAAAGGCATGTTCAATCACATCATGGTCGGATCGAACGACATCGAGCGCTCCAAGCGCTTTTACGACGCGGTACTCGGGACGCTCGGGGCCGGCGAGCCTGTGCGCCACAAGGCGGCCACCGGCCACACCCGGCTCTTCTACCGGCACGACGGCAGCACCTTCTGCGTCAGCGAACCGATCAACGACGAAGCCGCGACCTGTGCCAACGGCGGCACCATCGGCTTCAAGTGCAGCTCGGCCGAGCAGGTACGCCAGTTCCACGATGCTGCCGTTGCGCACGGCGGCACCTCCATCGAGGATGCGCCGGGACTGCGCGAAGGCACGCTGGGGGCAATGTTCCTGGCCTATGTGCGCGATCCCGACGGCAACAAGCTGTGCGCCATCCATCGCGCGAAGTAGGTGTTCCTGACTGGATGGCATGCCTGAATTTTAAAGAATGATTCCATGATCACCGCACCAGGAGCTCGTCTCCTGTCAGTTTCTGTATCGATACCAGTACACATCAGATGACCCGAACCCTCCAGATCCGCCCCATCCGCCAGGACGACCACGCCGCATGGACGCCCCTGTGGGACGGCTACAACGCCTTCTATGGCCGCAAGGGCGAGACGGCGCTCGACCCCGCGATCACCGCGGCAACCTGGCAGCGATTCTTCGACCCGGCCGAGCCGGTGTATGCGCTGGTGGCCGAAGCCGACGGGAAACTCGTGGGCCTCACGCACTATCTCTTCCACCGCAGCACCACGAGAAAGGAACTCACCTGCTACCTGCAGGATCTCTATACCGACGCCGCGCAACGCGGCCACGGCATCGGGCGCGCGCTGATCCACGGCGTGTATGCGGCCGCGAAGGAGGCGGGCATCGTGCGTGTCTACTGGCAGACGCACGAAACCAATGCGGCGGGCAGGACGCTGTACGACAAGGTCGCGAAGCACCTGGGATTCATCGTCTACAGCCACGACGTCTGAGCGCCAAAAGCGGCGCGCTGCGGCGCCCTCAGGCTTGAGAGCACCCGTTGCGGGCAAGCGGCTCCAGCATGCTGGCGCGATTGCCCTCGGTATCCATGAACGAAACATACTGGCCCACGCCGGGGATCGGCATCGGCTCTCCGAGCACTTCGCCGCCGGCGGCTGCGACTTGCCTCATTGCCGCCCGGATGTCATCGACAGCAATAACGACCGATGGGTACTGTGCCGGCCAGTCCGGCTTGCGCGGAAAGAAACCGCCGTTGATCGCGCCCGGATTCTTTGGCCGGCCGTCCACTGTTTCGGCGGTTTCGGCGAGGACATAGTCGCCCATCTCCGGGCCGAGCATTTGCGTCTGCCAGCCGAACGCGCGCTCGTAGAACCTGGCCATGCGGGCCCGGTCGTCATAGGGCATTTCGAAGTGGACTACTGCGTTCATTTCCATTCCTCCCTCTCAGAGTGTCGCCGCGAGCGCGGCGAGTTGATCGGTCGCGATGCCCCAGCCGGCGTGAAAGCCCATCTTCTCGTGCGCGGCGCAGTCTTCCGCCGTCCAGTGCCGGGCCCGCGCGGTATAGCGCGTCCTGCCTTCTTCTTCGGCAAACGTCAGAACGCAGGTGAAGAACGGCTTGGCCGACGGCACCCAGGCCGAGGTGTAGGCATCGGTGAACACCAGGCGCTCGCCTTTCACGACCTCCAGGTACACACCGCGATTGGGCATTTCCGTTCCGTCCGGCCCCTGCATCACGATGGTGTTCGCGCCGCCCGGTCGAACGTCGAGTTCGGCGCGGATCGTTTTCCACGGCGGCGGCGTGAACCACTGCACGATCAGCGCGGGCTCGGTCCAGCAACGGAAGAGCTTGTCGCGCGGAGCGTCGATCAGGCGGGTCAGGACGAGCTCGTGTTCGGCGGCATCGGTGGCAGCGGATTTTTCAGGCATGCTTTTTCCTTTTGGATTTCTTCGCACTTGGCGGATTGAGCAGTGAGTCGAGATGGGCGCGCAATTGGGCGATGCACTGCGTCGCCACTTTTGCGCTGCCCTGTGCTTTTGCAAGGATGAATGCCCCCTGTATGACGGCCTGCGTGTAGAAGGCGAGGTCCTCGGGCTCCCATTCCGCTTCGGGCGCATAGCGGGACTTGGCCGCGGCGATGTCGATCGCGACCACCTGCGCGTGCAGGACGATGCCCTGGTTGCAGGCTTCGCGAATCCGCGGATGGGTATCGAAGGTTTCCTGGACCATCGTGCCGAGCAGACAGGTGAAGTCGGACACCTCGCCCTGCAAAAGCGCAGCACGAAAATCGATGTAGGCCAGCAACCGCTCGCGCGGGTCGGCGATCTGCCGATACGGTGCTTCCGCGAAAAGGCCGCTGGTTACCGCGTTCCAGTGCTCGACAGCGGCCAGGGCCAGTTCCAGCTTCCCCTTGAAGTGGTGGAAGAAACTGCCCTTGGTCACGCCCGCCGCGGCGCAGATGTCGTCGATCGTGGTCGCCGTGTAACCCTTGGCCCGGATGACCTGCAGGGCGGCTTCCAGGAGCTTGGTCTTTGAGGCGTGAGGGGCTGCATCCATAAGGGTGACGAGCGAGCGTTTGTCTCTGTGAAACAGACCATACCTATTAGTTGGTATGGTGTCAATCCATCCCCGTCCCCCACGGCCGCAGAGGTCGGCCACCACCGCTTTCACCTGCGACGCTGATCTGGGATGCTTACGGCGTGAGGTTTCAGCCGGACATGGGCATGAGAATTTTCGAAAGGACACTTACATGAGCGAACGCACCACGATCGAATGCAAACCGAATGGTCCATACCTCGTCAAAGACCTCGAGGATCTCCGTGACGGTCGCGGCGAGCGCATCGAGGCCACGCCCGTCATGGCACTGTGCCGCTGCGGCGGTTCGGGCAACAAGCCGTTCTGCGACGGCACGCACCGCAAGAACGGCTTCTCGGATGCGAAAACTGCCGATCGCAGTGGCGACAAGCGCGAGAGTTATCGGGCGCCGGGAATCACCATCCATGACAACCGGTCGATCTGCGCGCACGCGGGACGCTGCACCGACGGTCTGGCCGCAGTGTTCAAGTACAAGGTCGAGCCGTGGATCGATCCTGCTGGCGCCGAGGTCGAAGCGATCATCGAGACCATCCGCGCCTGTCCGTCGGGCGCGCTGAGCTACACGCTGGATGAGATCGAAGGCGAAGAGCCCAGACGTGAAACGTCGATCATCGTGACAAAGGATGGCCCGTACGCAGTCACCGGTAGCGCCGAACTGCCCGGGCAGCCTTGGGGACAGGGTGCATCAACCGAGCACTACACCCTGTGCCGTTGCGGAGGCTCCAAGAACAAGCCGTTCTGCGACGGCACGCACTGGAGCATCGGGTTCAAGGGTTGAGCACGACCCGAGCAAAAGCCGAACCGGGTGGATAGGCGACAGTCGCCGATACCAAGGCCACTACTCAGCAGTACCTGGTGGCGCGGGAGTGTGGCGAGATTCTGACCAAGACCTAGCCGCGCACTAGCGCAGCGTCTGCCAGAGCTTCGCCAGCCGTTTCACCGACACCGGCACGGGCGCGTGGCGGGCGGAACCCTGTGCGACAAGGTCGCGAAGCATCTGGACTTCATCGTCTACAGCCAGGACGTTTGACCGCAGGATTACGGCTTCGGCCTGATATTCTCTTGCATAAAGGTAACGTATTCGTTACCATAAGACGATGCCGATCAAGGTCGAGGAATACCTCCGGGCGGATGGATCGAACCCCTATAAACAGTGGTTCGACAATCTGGATGCCCAGGCGGCGGCCAAGGTGGTTACAGCCAAGCTGCGTTTGGAGCTTGGCAACACGTCGAGCATCAAATGGTTTTCCGGTATCGGTGAGTACATCATCGACTGGGGCCCGGGGTACCGCATCTATCTGGCACGAGACGGTGCGGCACTCATCGTCCTGTTTGGTGGCGGCGTGAAACGTAACCAGCAAAAAGACATCGAGCGCGCCAAGACCATGCATGCTGAATACAAGGATCGGAAAAGAATCCTGGCGATGAAAAGCAAAGGAACAAGGTGATCACATGGCATTGACCCGAAACTTCAAGCAGACCGTCTTCGAGCGAGCCGAGCGCGATCCAAAGTTCGCCAAAGCGCTACTCGATGAAGCGGCAACGCTGTTCCTGAGTGGCGAACCGGAAACTGCCCGACTTATTCTGCGCGACCTGATCAACGCCACGCTCGGATTCGAACAATTGGCGAAAATGACCGAAACACCGAGCAAGAGCCTGCATAGAATGCTGTCGCCCAGAGGAAATCCGGGCATGGACAATCTGTCCGCTATTTTCAGCGCGATCCGGCATTGGCTGAAGGTCGGGTTCGAGGTTCACACTGTCAAGGCCGCGTAAAACCGATCATCGACGGGCGGGGCGCTACCGCAGACTCTGCCAGAGCTTCGCCAACCGCTTCACCGATACCGGCACCGGCGTCCTGAGTTCCTGCGCAAACAGCGACACGCGCAGTTCTTCCAGCAGCCAGCGGAACTGTTCGATCTCGGGAGTCTGTGTCCCCTGCTTCATCCGCACGACCGCCTCGCGCTGCCACGCCGAATACAACGGCGCGAACTCGGCCATCAGGCGTGCGTCGCGCGCAGGATCGGCGCGCAATTTGTCCAACCGCAGGCCCGCCGCCTTCAGGTAGCGCGGAAAATGCTGCAGCCGTGCGTAGGGTGTCTGCGCAATGAAGTGCGTCCCGAGCAGGCGCGCGAGCTGCTGCTTCACGTCCTCCGCCGGGATCGGAAAGCCCTTGGCCGCGCTGACCAGGCGCTTGCCCAGCTCGCGATATTCGGTGAGCACCGTCGTGGCGAGGCGCATGATTTCCTGCGCGATCAGGTTGAAACGGTTGCGGCCGTCGCTGACGCGCGCGGCGAAATCCTTGGCCGTCATCGGCAAGGATTCGGCGAGAAACGTGCGGTCGAGCGCCGCCAGGACGATGTCTTCCTTCACCGGCCCGAGCATGGCATCGCGCACGAGCGACTTCTCGAGGTCGCGGATCCGTTCCTTGAAGGCAATCGACAGCAGACGCCGCACGCCGCCGCGATGGATTTCCAGCGCGTTCTCGGGTGAATCCACCACCTGCAGCGTGACCGCGTCGCCCGCATCGACCAGCGCGGGGTAACCCACCAGCGTCTGCCCGCCGCGCTCGAGCTCCATCATTTCTTCGAGATCGCCGAAGGTCCAGCCGGTGAACTTCTCTCCCTCGGGCATCGGCGCCTCGTCCTGCAGCACCGCTTCGGTTTCGTCGCGCAGCGCCGTCTTGAGCTCGGCAAGATTGCGGCCCATCGCCAGCTGGCGGCCGTGCTCGTCGATCACGAGGTAGTTCATCGCGAG
Organism: uncultured beta proteobacterium; assembly: GCA_963844255.1. Lineage (GTDB taxonomy): Bacteria > Pseudomonadota > Gammaproteobacteria > Burkholderiales > SG8-39 > SZAS-79. The sequence continues at coordinate 64,401 of CAWJNP010000008.1, read as the reverse complement.
GTGCGGTGGTGCAGAGTCCGGACGAAACGCATCCAGCGGCACATCGAGGTTCAATTCCAGCCGGATGTAGCGCGAGATCGCGGTCGCCAGCGGCGTGTCCGAGGGCTTGGCCGCGGCGACGAAGGTTTCCGCGAACTCGGCCAGTGCGCCCAGCTTGTGGCGCAGGCGCTGCGGGATCGATTTCGCCAGTGTCTGCACCTTGTCCTTCAACAGCCCCGGCACCAGCCAGTCGCAGCGCGCGGCACTGACCTGGTTCAAGAGGGCCACCGGCACGGTCATGGTAACGCCGTCCTTCGCCGAGCCCGGTTCGAAGTGATATTCGAGCGCGAACTCGTTTGCGCCCAGGCGCAGCGTCGGCGGGAAATTCCCCGTGGTAATGCCGGCCGCCTCGTGGCGCATGAGGTCTTCGCGCGAGAGAAACAGCAGCTTCGGGATTTTCGGCTTCAGCGGTCTTTCTCCACTTCTCGAAGTCCGCGCCGTTGTGGATGCCCGCAGGAATCCGGCTGTCGTAGAACGCATTGATGAGTTCGTCGTCGACCAGGATGTCGGGGCGGCGCGACTTGTGTTCCAGCCGCTCGATCTCGTGGATCAGTTTCTGGTTGTGGGCGTAGAACGGGGCGCGCGTCTCGAACTCGCCCTCGACCAGCGCCTGGCGGATGAACACCTCGCGCGCATACTCCGGATCCATGGGCCCGTAGTGCACGCGCCGGTTCACGTACACCGGAAGTCCGTAGAGTGTGGCGCGCTCGACCGCCACGACCTGCGCGCGGGTCTTTTCCCAGTGCGGGTTGTCGCGCGATTTTTTCAGCAGATGCGCGCCGAGTTCCTCCAGCCACTGCGGCTCGAGCGCCGCCACGCAGCGCGCGAACAGGCGCGTGGTCTCCGTCAATTCGGCGGCCATGATCCAGCGGCCGGGTTTCTTCGTGCCCGAACCCGGATGCACCCAGAACTTGATCCCGCGCGCGCCGGTGTAGGCGGAGTCATCCTCGGCTTTCATCCCGATGTTGCCCAACAAGCCCGTGAGCAGCGCGCGGTGGATCGCACGAAAACCTTCGAACTTGGTCGGATCCACACTCGAGGTCTTCCAGCCGAGTTCCTCGACCTGCGCGCGCAGCTGGCTGTGTACCTCGCGCCACTCGCGCATCCGCGCGATCGACAGGAAATGCGCCCGGCAGAGCGCGGCGAGCTTGTTGTTGGTCAGCTTCTCGGTGAGCGCATCGGCAAAGAACTGCCAGAGCTTCAGATAGGCAAGAAAATCCGAGCGCTCGTCATCGAACCGCTTCTGCGCCTGGTCGGCGGCGGCCTGCTTGTCCATCGGCCGGTCACGCGGATCCTGCACCGAGAGCGCCGCCGCGATCACCAGCACCTGTTCGAGGCACCGCTCCTTCTGCGCCGCGAACAGCATGCGCGCGATGCGTGGGTCGAGCGGCAGGCGCGCAAGCTCGCGCCCCGTTGGCGTCAGTTCGTTGGCCTCGTCGACCGCGCCCAGCTCGGAGAGCAGCGCATAGCCGTCCGCAATCGCGCGCGGCGCCGGCGGATCGACAAACGGAAACTCGGCCGGATCGCCCAGGTGCAGCCCCTTGGCGCGCAGGATCACCGCGGCGAGCGACGATCTCAGCACCTCCGGGTCGGTGAACTCGGAGCGCCCCCGGAAATCGTCCTCGTCATAGAGCCGAATACAGATCCCGTCGGCCACCCGCCCGCAGCGGCCGGCACGTTGTTTTGCGGAGGCCTGCGAGATCTTCTCCACGCGCAGCTGCTCGACCTTGTTGCGGTAGCTGTAGCGCTTCACCCGCGCGTAGCCCGTGTCCACCACATAGCGGATGCCGGGCACGGTCAGCGAAGTCTCGGCCACGTTGGTGGCGAGCACGATGCGCCGCGCATTGCCGCTGGGCTTGAACACGCGGTCCTGCTCGGCATTCGACAGCCGCGAGAACAGCGGCAGCAGGTCGACCGGCCCGCGGCTGATCGATTTCAAATTGCCCTGCAGGATCGCCGTGGTTTCGCGGATCTCGCGCTCTCCCGGCAGGAACACCAGCACGTCGCCCGGACCTGCGTTGCACAGCTCCGTGACTGCGTCGACCAGCGCGGACTCTTCTTCGTCGCGCGTGGTGTCCTCGGTATCGCCGCCCACCGGCCGGTAGCGCACCTCGACCGGATACAGGCGCCCGGACACTTCGATCACCGGCGCGGGCTTGCCGCCGATCGCAAAGTGCTTCGAAAACTTCTCCGCATCGATCGTCGCCGAAGTGATGATCAGCTTCAGGTCGGGGCGTCGGGGCAGCAGCTTGAGCAGATACCCCAGCAGGAAATCGATGTTCAGGCTGCGCTCGTGCGCCTCGTCGATGATGATCGTGTCATACGCAGACAGCAGTGCATCGCCCTGCGTCTCGGCGAGCAGGATCCCGTCGGTCATCAGCTTGACATAGGACTCGCGTTTGACCTTGTCGAGAAACCGCACCTTGTAGCCCACGGCCGCGCCGAGCTCGGTCTTCAACTCCTGCGCGATGCGCGACGCCACCGAGCGTGCCGCGATCCGGCGCGGCTGCGTGTGGCCGATCCAGCCTTTGATGCCGCGCTGCATCTCGAGCAGGATCTTCGGAATCTGCGTGGTCTTGCCCGAACCCGTCTCCCCGCAGATCACCACCACCTGATGGTCTTCGATCGCGCGGCGGATTTCGTCCCGCCGGCCGTTGACCGGCAACGCAGGGTCGAATTCGGGTTTGGGCAGCCGGGCGAGGCGCTCGGCCTGGAGATGGGGAGGAATCACGCGGGGCGGATTTTACCGCGTCGGCTCGCGCCGATTTTCATTGGAACGAACCCTGCATGGGTTGCAACGTGCGCGTACAGCAGGACCACCCAGCGCGCACCATCGACGTCTGATGGTCCGGTCCAAACGAAAAAGGCCGGATGCAAGCGCATCCGGCCTTTTTGACAAGCGAAACTCAGTGCTTACTTCTTGACCGTCGCTGCTTTCACATCGGCCTTGCCTTCCGCTTTCACTTCGGCGGTGTCGGCACCGGCTTTTGCCTTGGCCTTGGCGGCTTTGGCTTCGGCCTTGGCGACTTTCGCGTCTTCGGCTTTCTTGGCTTTCGCTGCCTTGGCTTCGGCCTTGGCTGCTTTCGCGTCCTCGGCTTTCTTGGCCTTGGCTGCCTTGGCTTCGGCCTTGGCGACCGACGCGTCGGCTTTGGCATCGACCTTCATTTCCGACTTGACTGCCTTGGTGTCGGCTTTCTCGGCCTTGGCTTCTGCCTTGACAACGGCCGGGGTCGCCGGGGTGGTCTGGGCGTAAGCCGAAACAGCGAACAGGCCGGCGATCAGTGCCGCGATTACTTTGTTCATTGGGTACTCTCTTAGGTAGGAAGAACTGCGGGAAGAAACATCAGAGGATTTTTGCCTCTGTGCACCCTTAACGGCCGCTGCCTCGATCGGTTGACAAGCCCCCGACAGGTTGGCGATCGCCCCACGCCCCCCTCGCCGCAGACACACCTTGTAGCAATTGCTTACGCACGCCCGACCGGCATGCGGTGACCATGGGCCTTCGCCGGACGCGATTGCGTCCGCAAACACCTGGAGAAACAGCATGGGAACCGGACTGCCTTTTGTGGATGTCGGGCTGGGCGTCGCCGCAACGTTGGGCGTGATCTGGTGGATGATTGCGCTTACCACCAAATCCTTTGCAGAACGCAGGCGCGAAGCCAGGGCCCGCACGACGATTCCCCGCCAGCCCTGGGCCGACGACAAGGCGGGCGGGCGCGCAAACCATTGAGCCTGCTGTTCCGGTACCGGAACACAAACTGACAGGAGACCCGCTCCAGAGGCCGGGTTTGTGATTTTAATCTAAAAGAATTTGTCGGCTCCAGGGCGATTCATGGCCGCGGATCGCGCACGCAACCGAAGCGGCGCGCAAATCATCGCAAGCCGCGCAGAAGGCCGAAATCGTGTGCCGAAACGCGGCGAGTGCCGCGCATGAGGCCGCCGAGCAACATGTCATTTCCGCTGCGGCGGCTGCCGACGCGGCATCCGCTTCGGCGCGCAACATCAAGCGCTAGACGCGCGAAGCGGAGCGTCAATGCAGCGGACGTTCGGATAAGGGCGTTGCGAAACAGCCCTGACAATGTTTTACAAGGCAATCCAATTGGCGGATAGCATCGGAGTGCCGCAAGGCGCCTAATTGAAGCGCTGGCCTGCGGCACAGGCGAGGGAGAAGCCGATGCATACGCGATCATTGAAACTGCCGGTGGAAGGGCGCCAGCCCGACCGGCGAAAGTCGGAAAGGTCGACGGGCCGTCGTGGGGCAAGCGCGCACGATCCGAAATGGATGTGCCTGCTGATGGAGATGCCCTTCGTCGGCGTCGCGATCATGAACGCGCGCAGCCGTGAATGGATACGCGTCAACGACCGCTTCTGCTCACTGCTGGGCTACACCCGCGAAGAACTCACGCACCTGAACTGGCGGCAGATCTGCCATCCGGCCGACCGCACCGGATGCAACGACATGCTGCGCCGCGTGGACAGGCTGCCCGGCGGCCACGAGCGCATGTGGCAACGGCTGGTACGCAAGGACGGCTCGGTGATCGGCGTCGAAGTCGACCTCAGCAAGGGCGACCCGCGCAGCCGTGCCGGAGATTTCGTCATCGCACTGGTCCACGAACAATCCGCCGCCACGAACACGGACCGCGCGCGCGAGCACCGGCTGTTCGCCGAGGAGGAGGTTGCCCTTGCGCTGATCGAACAGTCGATCTTCGGCATCTACGTGGTCGACCAGGGCGAGTTCACCTTCGTCAATGCGCGCATGGGACAGATCTTCGGCTATACGCCGGAGGAGATCCAGGGCATGGCGGTCACCGAACTGGTGGCGGAAGACGACCGCGCCAGGGTCGCCGAAAACATCCGCAGGCGCACCGACCGCGAGGTGGCCTCCGTCAAATACGAATTCCGCGGCCGTCGCAAGGACGGCTCGATCGTCGATGTCGGCGTGCACGGGACGATGGCGCGGGTCGGAAACAAGTCCGTGATCGTCGGCGTGATCCAGGACATCACCGAGAAGGTCCACGCCGAAATTTCCATCCACCGCTACGTGCAGGCACTCGAGCGCGCGATGCAGAGCACGATCGAGGTGGTCTCGCTGATCGGCGAGATGCGCGACCCCTACACCCAGGGACACGAACGGCGCGTGGGTGAGCTCGCAGCAACGATCGGCGCGGAGCTTGGGTTGAACGACAACCGGATCGAAGGCATACGCATCGCGGGCTACCTGCACGACGTGGGCAAGATGGGCATCCCGGCAGAACTGCTCTCCAAACCCACGCGCCTGACGCGCCCCGAGTTCGAGCTCGTGAAGGGCCATGCAGACCAGAGCTTCGAGATCCTGAAGGGCGTGGACTTCCCCTGGCCCGTCGCGCTGGCCGCGCAACAGCACCACGAGCGCATAGACGGCAGCGGCTATCCGCAGGGCCTCAAGGGCGACGCCATCCTCCAGGAAGCACGCATCCTGGCGGTCGCCGATGTCATGGAGGCGATGTCCTCACACCGCCCCTATCGCCCGGCACTCGGCGCGGACCGCGCGCTGGAGGAGATCCGGCGCGGCCGAAGCACCGCGTACGACCCGGACGCGACGGATGCGTGCGAAGCGGTGTTCTCCAGGGGATACGAACTGTCGAGCTGAGAGCCCCGCGCACGGACTCGCGGGGGCAGTTCGGCGGCGCCAGCAATAAAACCGTGCATGGATATTCTCCCCAGGCACGTATACTCCGTCGCTTTTTCTCTCCGATATGTGGCTCAAGAACCTCGTACTCCATCGTCTGCCTTCAGCATGGCCGGTCACGGCCGACGCGCTCGAGCGCAAGCTCGCAGCCCAGCAACTGACACCCTGCGGCAGTTTCCAGATGGAAAGCCGCGGCTGGACCTGCCCGCGCGACGAGGAGGTCTACCTCCACCAGCAGAACCAGCAGTGGCTGCTGGCACTCGGCATTGAACAGAAGCTCCTGCCTGCCTCGGTGATACGACAGGTGACCGAAGAACGCGCCGCCGAACTCGCGCTCCGGCAGGTGCATCCGGTGGGCAGGAAGCAGATGCGCGACCTGCGCGAACAGGTCACGGGGGAGCTGCTGCCCCGCGCACTCAGCCGGCGCCGGATTACCTGGGGCTGGATCGACGCGAAGAACCGCTGGCTCGCGGTGGATGCGGCCGCCGATGCGAAGGCCGAGCAGTTCATGGAAACGCTGCGCCGCGCCGAAGACGACTTGCCCGCCACGCGACTGGAGACGCAGCGCTCTCCGGCTTCGGCGATGGCCGAATGGCTCGCCAGCGGCAGCATTCCCGGAAAATTCACGATCGACCAGGACCTCGAACTGCGCGCGGCCGATGCCAGCAAGGCCACTGTGCGCTACGCGCGCCACGACCTGGCCGGTCGCGACATCCGCGACCACCTCGCGGCTGGAAAGACCGTCGTGCGCATGGGGATGACCTGGAACGACCGGATTTCCTTCGTACTGACCGAGACACTCCAGGTCAAACGTCTCGCGTTCCTCGACATCCTCAAGCGCGAAGAAGGCGAGGACAACGAAGCCGATGAAGACGAAAAATTCGAGATTGACTTCGCGCTGATGACCGGCGAACTCTCACTGCTTCTGGCCGACCTCGTCGTTGCACTGGGTGGCGAAAAACCCCGCGGCTAAACAGCGCGCAATGCGATGGTGAACCCGGATTTCGCGCGCTCTACCAGACAGTCGTCCCCACCCATCGCATAGTCGCGGCACACCCCGGGACGGCGCGCATAGATGCCGCAGCGCATTGTTTCGCGGTCGAGGGCCGCGCACCAGCCGTCCTCCAGCCGCGCCATCACCTGTCCACCCCAGCGATCCGTGTGCGTATACCGTTCCGGGATGTCATCTTCGCCCATGAGGATCACTTCCAGGCGGCAGCAGCAGGCGCGGCACGCCGTGCAGGTGACCCCCGGTGCGCCTGCAGGCTCAACCGCCGGGATCACAGCCCGACGGGCAGCGGGTCGACGATGCGCAGTTCGGTACCGTCGATGAAGAGCACGGACCAGAAGTCACGCTTCGACGGATTGTTCGGCCGCAGATGACTGACGTTGGCCGGTGCAATGAACACCGTGCTTCCCCCGTCTTCCGGTTGCGCGCCGGAATAGTGGCGCGGTGCGGCGATCAGGCCTTCGATCGCCCCGACCACCACGTCGAGCGCTTCCATGACCACGAGCCCGTTTTCGCCCTGACCGAGAACGTGGATGACCGTCTTTCCGGGTTGTCCCTGCCGCGTCGGTTCGACGTATCGGACAGCCGTGCTGGAAATCCGTGTGTCGTCGAGCGTACTCGGGTCACCGGCCTTGCTGAACGCCAGGATGGGCATGATCTACCTCCGATGATGGGTTGAGTACAACAGTGGCCTTGCCGGCCCGGATGAGCACAGCATACATCGGACAGGCAAAGCGCCCCGATCGTTCCACGATTCAGGGCGCCGGCCGAGGCCTTCTTCAGCGCCGGATCGTGCCGCCTGCCACCAGCGCCCGAAACTCGGTGAGCTTCGCCTTGAGCCGCCGCTGGTTCACGGCACCACTGCGCAAAAGCATTTTCTGGCCGCTCGACAAGCCCTCCAGCGCCGGATCGGAGAACTGGTAACGCACCCACGGCCGCTCGGATTTGATCTCGCCCCGGATCTGCGTCAGTTCGACCTTGCGCGGCCCCAGCGGAATCGGCGTCGCGAGCAGCGTGTCGATGACTTCCACCAGCCGGTCGTTGAAATAGCCGTCCGGATAGCCCAGTTCGACATAGGCGCGCTGGAAGAGCGGATACAGGCGGACGTACAGCGCGACAGCGCGCGCCGGGTCCACCGATTCGACCAGCAGGACGAACGGCGTGTAACGTTCGTCATTGTTCGGCTTGATGATGTTGTCGGGTGTGACCGTGAACCGCCCTGCCATGGGATTGACCGGCCACAGGCGCACGGCTGCATGCGGGCGGGCGAGGTTGTCCACCGTGGCCACCACGCGGCGCACGAATCCGTCGGTTTGCAGCAGAGACAGCACGGCCTTGTTGCCGAGCAGCCCGATCAGTGCTTCGCTGACAAACGCATCGGATTCGGCGAGCGCCGGAAGCGCGACCGGCGCGGCGGCTTCGATCGGATGCGCGATCTGCGGACCGGCTGGTGTCGGCGGTGGCGCAGGTGGTTTTGCAGCCACAGCGGGCGGCGGCGGTGGCGGTGATTTCGGCGCTGCCGACTGGTCCAGCCAGTACCAGGTACCCGCCCCGAGCGCCGCGACGATCGAGACCGCCGTGAGTCCGTAGGAAAGTCTGCTCATGTCTGCTCCGGCCTCCTCGTCCCGGTTGGTGTTCGCAACCCGCTGCAACGCATTGTCTCGCATCGGCGAAAACTGCGCTGCAGCAACGCGCAATCGATGCAGAATCTGGTTTAGGGAATCACTGATCAAGCTGACGCATGAGGCAACAGACGTACGCGATTCCGTTGGATTTTTGAATTGAACGAAAGTTTCATCAAAATGAAGGCGATTTTGAGAGAGAAATCGGGGTGCTTCTCTGCATTTCGCTCACGCTGGACGCACCTGTCCTGTGAGTGGTCGTCCCCATTTGCTCAGATTGATCAAAGCCAGCATTGCGAACGCGCGATTGGCGTTCTTGGCCAGGCCACGATAGCGCACCTTGGCAAAGCCCCAGAGGCGCTTGAGCGTGAGGAACGGATGCTCGACCTTGGAACGTACGCTCGACTTGCGCCGATTGGTTTGCCTATCCGCATCGGTCAAGGGCCGGCTCCTGGCTGCCGGCTTGTTGGTGAAGTCTTTCGCCCTGGGCGCGATGCCTTTGATCTGCTCGCGCAGCTTCTTGCCCCGGTAGGCGCTGTCGCCGTAGAGCCGGGTCTCCCCGCCATGCAGCAGGTTGGGCAGTTCCTTACTGTCATGCACGTTGCCGGCGGTGACGCTCGCGCTGTGGATCAGACCGCTCTGGCTGTCCACGCCGATGTGCAGCTTCATGCCAAAGTGCCATTGGTTGCCCTTCTTACTCTGGTGCATCTCGGGGTCGCGCTTGCCCTCTGCGTTTTTGGTCGAGGGCGGCGCCGCGATCAGTGTCGCATCGACGATCTCGAACCCGAGGCTCAACCTGGAGGAAACCAGCATGGCAAAGAAAACAGCTTACGTGACCGGCGGCATGGGCGGCATCGGAACCGCGATCTGCCAGCGCCTGCACAAGGAAGGCTTCGACGTGATCGCAGGTTGCGGCCCGAGCCGCGACTGGAAGAAGTGGATCGATGAACAGAAGGCGCTGGGATTCACCTTCGATGCCTCGGTCGGCAACGTGGCCGAGTGGGACTCAACGGTCGATGCATTCGCGAAAGCCAAGGAAGCGCACGGGCCGATCGACATCCTGGTCAACAATGCGGGCATCACACGTGACCGCATGTTCCTCAAGATGACGCGCGATGACTGGGACGCGGTGATCAACACCAACCTCACCAGCATGTTCAACGTGACCAAGCAGGTCGTGGCCGACATGGTCGCGCGCGGCTGGGGCCGTATCATCCAGATCTCGTCGGTCAACGGCGAAAAGGGCCAGGCCGGCCAGACCAACTACTCGGCGGCCAAGGCGGGCATGCACGGTTTCACCATGGCACTGGCACAGGAAATGGCCGCCAAGGGCGTGACCGTAAACACTGTCAGCCCCGGCTACATCGGCACCGACATGGTCCGCGCCATCAAGCCCGAGATCCTGGAAAAGATCGTTGCCACGATACCGGTCAAGCGCCTGGGCACGCCCGAGGAAATCGCGGCGATCGTGGCCTGGCTCGCGGGTGAGGATTCGGGCTTTACCACCGGCGCAGACTTCAGCTGCAACGGCGGCCTGCATATGGGGTAGGTCAAGCGGGGTAGATCAGGCGGGCTTCGGCTTGGCGCCTTCCACAGGCAAGCCGGCCGCGGCCCAGCCGTTGAAACCGGGCTCGAGGTGGGCCACGTTGGGGAACCCCATGTCGAGCAGCACCACGGCGGCGAGCGCCGAACGGTGGCCGCCGGCGCAGTGGAGCACGATGCGTTTTTCCGGATCGACCTTGGCGCTGTAGTACTTCGAGGTCGGGTCCAGCCAGAATTCGAGCATCCCGCGCGGCACGTGAAACGAGCCGGGTATCCAGCCGAGGCTCTGGCGCTCGCGCACGTCGCGGATATCCACCACCTGCACCTCGCCGCGCTCGATCTCCGCCTGCAACTGCGCATTCGTCAGATTCTCGATGCGCGCCTGCGCCTCGGTCACCATCTGCCCCACGGTCTTCTTCGGTACGAACATGTGCGATCCTCCGGTTTTCGTCACCCAACCTGTCGGACCTGCCAAAGAACCGGCCTACTCGACAGCGCACTCCAGCCCGCTGCTGTCGGCGGACTGCTGATGCGAAGCTCGTAGCGCTCCTCGCCTGTCTCCGGATCGCTGTGTGACACAGGCGGAGTGTAGCAGCGTGAAAATCCACCGCTATTTCCGCCATTCCGCAGGTCCTTTCCGTTTCCGGGACCACCCCGCTATGCTCTCCACTTGGCGCCCGTCGGCACGGACCTGAAAAGCATGGCAGATCAGAACTTCAATATCACTGACCCGATCTTCGATTGGGCGCAGCGCATGCCGTACGCGGCAGCGATCATCGAGGGCAACGAGCTCGTGCATTACGGCAGGCTGTGCATCGCGGTCAGGCGCGCGGCGCAACAGTTCCGGGACGCCGGCATTCGCCCCGGAGACACCGTCGGCGTATCCATCCGCGGAACAGGCGCGCTTCACATGGTGACCTCCCTGGCTCTGGCAAGGATCGGCGCAGCCCAGGTGACGCTTTCTCCCAATGAACCTGTTGCCGCCCGCCTTGCGCTGGCGCAGTCCCTCGGGGTTAAGGCTGTTGCCTCGGACGACGAGGACGATCGATTGGGTGGGATCCCGCACCTGTCAGCGGAAAGCGAGTGGCTGTCCGTCGATCACCCGGACCCGGTTCCCGCTGACATGCGCATCACCGGCGGGGACAACACCTGGATTGTGGTCCAGTCATCCGGCACCACTGCGGCACCGAAGAACATCGGGAACAGCCATCGCTTCCATCGCATGGTCGCCGAGCGGTTCGATCCGGTGTTCGCCGTCATGCCGGGCGAACGGGTCATGAGCCTCTCCGGATTCCGGTTCCGGATCGGGATATCACGGGCCCTGCATTGCCTGAGTCGTGGCGGAACGTTCGTCATCGCCCCGGTGAATTTCACACCGGCGCAGCTGTTGCAATGGATAGACGTCTGTCACGTCACCTATCTGAGTTGCGTACCCTTGCATCTGCATGCGCTGCTGGAAGGCGCCAACGACGATTTCCCGCGATTGCCCGGCATTCGGATTTTGCGTTGCTCCGGCGCCCCGTTATCGGTGGCCGTCCTCCAGTCGATCAGGAAGCGGATCGCACCGAACCTCTACGTCGACTATGGGGCCAATGAGGCCGGCGGGATCGCTGCCGCCTCGCCGGCCATGCTTGATCGATTTCCGGAATCGACCGGCCTGCCGCTGCCGGGCGTCGAACTTGAAATTGTCGGCAATGATCGCCGGCCGGTGCCGGCAGGAACCGTCGGCCATGTCCGGGTGCGCGGTGCCGGAATCGGCCTTTCGGTTCTGCTGGATGGAGCGGACGAAAAGCCGACGACATTGGCTGATGGCTGGTTCTACCCCGGGGACACGGCCCTGCTGAACCAGGAAGGGATGCTGTTCCTCAAGGGGCGCTCGGATGAGGTCATGAACTTCGACGGTATTCTGATCGGCCCGCTGGAGATCGAAGCCGTACTGTCACGGCACCCGGCCGTTGCGGAGGCCGCGGCCTTCGCCCTTCCCTCGCCGCAGCACCAGGACGTGCCCGCAGTTGCGGTGGTCCTGAAAATGCCGATACCGATGGAGGATTTGCACCGCTACTGCGCGGAGCACCTGGGAATCCGCGCACCCAGGGAATACTTCGTGATGAATGCAATCCCAAAAAGCGGCATCGGCAAGGTGCTCAGGCGCCGCCTGGTGGAACTGGCTCTGGTCCATATCAAGACACGCGCACGCCCTGTCTAGGAAATCTCGCTCAGGAAGTCTTCGAATTTCGCGTTCCTGCCCCTGGGAATGGACTCGACGCGCTCGATGTCGATCCGGTGGGGGAATCTCAGCGTGTCCGTGAAAGTATCGATCAGCTGCGCGCTTTCCGCGTCGCTGAAGGGCCTGTGCGCCACCACCCGCAGCAGGATGTGGTCCGGCGCTTTCTGCACCACCTGAACCTGGCGGATTGGTGCGATCCCGACCCAGCAGTCTTCGGGGAAGCTCGGCCAGTGCCGGGTGCCGTCCGGCAGCCTGAGCATGTTGCGCACCCGCCCGAAGATCTGCTTCAGCACCGGCAGCCCACGGCCGCACGCGCAGGCCTGCCCTGCGCATGCGTAGTCCCCGATGTCGTAGCGCAGCAGCGGCATGGCGAAATTGTGCAGCGTGCTCAGCACCACGCGGCCGATCTCTCCCGGGGCGCAGGGCCTGCCGTCCTCACCGAGGATTTCGACCAGCAGGCTCTCCGCCTGCACATGATAGGCGCCGAGCGGGCACTGCAGCGCGATGTACCCGACCTCCTCGGCGGAATACGTGTCGGCAATTCCCACCCCCCACGCCTGCCCGCACAGACGGACGGTATCTCCAGTGAGTACCTCACCGAAGGTGCGCAGCTGCTTCAGGCGCGGCAAGCGCAGATCGCGCTCGATCGCGCGCGCCGCGAGCGTCTTCAGGTTGGAGGGATGCGTGATCAGGTAATCCGGGTCCTCGCGCCCCAGCCAGTCAAGCTGCAGGTCGATGTCGGCGCGGATATTCAGGCTGCTGCTGGGCCCGGTTCGGACGACCGCCTGCGTGGCTGGCCCCCAGTCCGGCCAATGGGCGTCTTCGACGTTGGAACGGATCGCGGCCAGCTTGCCGGTGAAATCGCGCCGGTGCCACAGGTGCTCGCGCAGGGTGAAAGCGCGCCAGAAATGCGCGGTGAGGTCGGTGCCGAAAAAGGAAACCGGGGTACCGGTAGAGCCCGAAGTCTTCCCGGGATGCAGCCGCCCGTGGCCCCTGGGCGGAGTGCGGTTCAGCAGCCCTTCGCCCAACTGCTGGACATCCGCCCGGGTAAGGACCGGCAGCCGGCCAAAGTCTTCGAAAGAAATCTGCGCGCCCGGTTGGAAACCGATGCGCTGCAGTGCCTCTTTCCAGTGGGCGATGTTCTGGAAAGCGTCTTCCAGTACGAGCTGGAGTTGCCCCAGCCCGGCCTTGCGCAACTCATCCGGGGACAGCCACTGGTTGGCTTCGAGCTGGTATTGCGCCGCAAGGGCATGCGCGCCTGCATCGGACGGGACGGCCGGCCACGCGACTTTCGCAATGTCGCTTCGGATCTCCATCAAGCGCTGGCAACGAACGGCCCTACTCGACCGCGCAATCCAATCCACCGCTGTCGGCGGACTGCTGATTCGAGTTCTGCTGGTTGCCGGACTGCTGGAACTGGCCCCCGGGGGTTGACTGCTCCCCACGCGGCTGTCCGCCCGGTGCCGGGTCTGCGTCGGGTGTCTTCTGCTTTTTGCGCTCATCGAGCTTCGGGATCACCGTCGGCGGCGTGAAGCCGATCCCCGGATCACGCGGGAGGATCGAAGGCGGCGCCCCCGCCGGCACAAATGCCACCTGCCCCGCCGGCACCGTCAGCGTGCCCTGCGCATTGGTTGTTTCCACCGAGCCGAAGCGCACCGCCAGGTAGGTCCCGTCGGCCAGCGCGCCGCAGTTCGCCGCGCACACCCGCAGGTCGAACTGCGTGCCGCGGATGCCCACCGTCGCGGTCGCCGTCCTCAGGCTGTAGGCATCGCGGTTGCCGCGCTTGCCGATCAGGCCCGTCACCGTGCGCAGCCCGCCCTTGAGCATGCGGAACACGAAATTGTCTTCCGCCGGCTTTTGTTCGTTGAACTTGTAGCTCTCCACCTTCAGCTGCGACTCGGGACGCATCACCATCTCGCCGCCGTCGGTCATCTGCATGCGCACATAGGCGCCTGCGCCGGTCACCACGGTATCGCCGGTCCCTACACGTGCACCGACCTTGCCGCTCTGCGACTTGCCATCCGCGGTCTGCACCGACACCGGGCCCGACAGGTGGGTGAGCGTGCCGTCGGCGAAGGCCGGCGCGCCGGGAAGCAGCAACGCAAGCGACACAAGCAGGTGACGGGCACGCATGTTCATTTCGTCACCCTGCAGACCAGGGTCTGGCCCTTGACCGCACCGATATTGACGACTTCGTCGGCGGGCTTCTGTATGGTGTTGCCGCCTACGACCACAGTTTCCGTCGTCGGCCTGTCTACGGGCTTGTCCTCTTCCTTGTCTTTCGCTGTATCCGGATCGCCGGTCCTGGTGATTTCGTTCGACTCCGTCTTGCCTGGGGTCGACGTCTGCTGAATGATCGTGGTCGCTATCTGGTTCAGCGCCGCCGTCTGCGTTTCCGTCGCCACCGGCGAAGCCGCCTGGTTGGTCACTGTGATTCCGGTAGTGAAGTCGGTCAGCGAGATCAGCCCGGAGACGTTGGACACGTGCACCGCGCTTGCGATATAGCCCATCACGATGCCGGTCTGCGCATTCAGGGTGATATCGGACGCCGTGACGTTGTTCAGCCCGGGGGTCGTCGTTCCGATCTGCCCGCCGCTGGTCTGCACAAGCACGATGCCGCTGCCCGCGTTGATCGAGGCCAGGCCGATGCTCCCGCCGGCGTTCAGTACCACGGCGCCACCGCCCGTATTCACCGTGCCCGTCGGTGCCATGATCAGATTGTTGGTCGCCTCGAGCGTCACGCTGCCGCCGCCCGTGGTCGAGATCGCACCGCCGAGCAGGATGTCCGCGGGCGGATCGACGAGCACGTTGCCGCCTTGCGAGGTGACCGGGCCAATGACATGGAGCGCCTGCCCGTCCTGGTCGTAGGTGATGTCGGAGGCGTCGCCCGTGACGAGACCCGCCAGCGTCACCCCGCCAACCGGTGCGTTGTAGAGCTGGATCGCGCCGGTCGCCGTCGTGGCCTGCAACGCGGTGGTCGACAGGCGCAGCGGCGCGGCCGCCGTGCCGATGCCGCTGGCGGCCGTGAGCTGCACGCTCGGCGCGCTTACGCTCGCGAGGGGGCCGGGGGAGAGTGCGTCCAGAATCGCGCCACTGGAGGAGAGCGAAATGCTCTGCGTCGCACCGAGCGGGTTGGTAAGATTGAAGTTGCCCACGCTCGCCAGGATCAGATTGGACAGCGTCGGCGAGAACACGCCGCCGCTCTGGGCAAAGTCCGGCGATGTGAGGTTGCCGCTGCCGTTGAGCGTGCCACCGCCGATGCGCAGCACATCGGCCTGCAGGCTGCCGTTGACGGTGAGTTGTCCACCGGAAAGGTCCAGCGTCGCGCCCTGGAACTGGGACGAATCGCCGACGCTGGTGCCGAGGGTCAGGCTGCCGCCGGTCACGCTGAGATTGCCCAGGCTCGCGAGGCTCGTGAGCTGGGTTGCGCCCACGGCGTTGTCGTAAATCACTGTGGTGCCTATCGGGATGCTGACCACGGCGACGTTGTTCGCATCGGGCAGCGCACCGCCGGCCCAGTTGGATGCGCTCGACCAGTTGCCTGTCGACCCGCCGGTCCATGCGACCGAGGCAAGCTGGGTGACGTTGACCGCGCTGCCGGTGGTGCTCAGCACGTCGTAGTTGCCGGTCAGGCCGCCGTTGGCACTGGTGCCCAGCGCGAGCCCCGTCAACGTGGCCAGCGCGCTGCCCGTCTGCACGTTCTTGCTCGCCAGGTTGCTCGCATCGCCCGCGCCGGTGATCGCAAAGGTCTCGCCCGCAACGCCGTTAGCCACCAGGTTCGCACTCGCGTAAGCCGTGCCGCCGTTGTACACCTGCGTGCCGGTCAGCAGCAGGCCCGCCTTGGTCACGTCAACCAACGAGCCGACCGTCGTGAGTGCCTCGTAGTTGCCCGAGAGGCCGCCGTTGGCGCTGGTGCCCACCGCGAGCCCCGTCACAGTCGCCAGCGTCGAGCCCGCCTGCACGTTCTTGCTCGCCAGGTTGCTCGCATCGCCCGCGCCCGTGACCGCAAAGGTCTCGCCCGCAACACCGCTGGCCACCAGGTTCGCGCCCGCAAAGGCCGTGCCGCCGTTGTACACCTGCGAGCCGGCCAGCAGCAGGCCCGCCTTGGTCACGTCAATCGACGAGCCGGCCGTCGCGAGCGCGTTGTAGTTGCTGGAGAGACCACCGTTCACGCTGCTCCCCAAGGCCAGGCCGGTGACCGACGCCAGCGCGCCGCCCGCCTGCACGTTCTTGCTGGCCAGGTTGCTCGCATCGCCCGCGCCGGTAACGCTGAAGGTCTGGCCGGCCACCCCAGTGGCGATCAATACGCTGCCCGCCACCGCGGTGGTGCCGTCATAGATGCGCGCGCCGCTCAGCGTAAGCGACGCGGGCGTGATCTCGCCGATGGGGCCGCTCACCGCCGTGGGCAGGGTGTAATTGGCAAGATTGGTGCTGCCGGTCGCCGCGTAGTCGCCAAGGGACAGGGTGACCGAAACGGTGATGCCGGTGCCCACATTCGCCGTGCCATAGGTGCCGACTGCCTGGGTGACGGTGGCGTTGTCGGTATTCAGGAAGCCCACCAGCGAATAGTTGCCCGGGGCCAGCGTGGCGGTCGTGTTGCTGTCGTAGGGCTTGCTCGAAATGCCGGTCAGGCTGCCGGTGACCAGCGTGGTGAGGCCGGCGGGATTGATGGTCAATGCGCCGTTGACATGCGTGATGTCGAAGCCGGCCTGGTCGGAATAGAGGCCAGCGGCATAGCTGCCGGCGTTGACGGCACCGTTATAGGGATCGGTGATGTTCGCGATATGCCCGGAGATGTCTGCGCCGGGGACCGAATAGATGGCATTGGCCAGGCCCGCAACAATGCTGCCATCGTACGTCTTCGTTACGTCATCCGCGGTAACGGTCAGCGGTGTAAGGAAACTGCGCAGCAGCGGCGTCGTCCTGCCTTCATAGATGCGCCAGACCGCGCTGCTGCCGCCCGTGCCGGCGATGTCCCAGGCACCGAAGCTGGCCTGCTGCAGCATTGCGAGACTACCGAGGCCGACACCACCGTCCGAAGAGCCCTGGACCGAAGTCTCGACGTTCCAATAGCTGTCGTTGACGCTGCCGTAGTTGACGCCGACCAGGCCGCCAGCGTAGCTGCCCCCCCTCACACTTCCCGTGGCATAGCTGTTACTGATCGTACCGCTGCTATATCCGACCAATCCACCAACGTAGTCGTTGCCGCGCACCGCACCCGTCGCGTAGCTGTTGCTGACCGTGCCATCGTTGTAGCCGATCAGCCCACCGACGTCAAAATCGCCTTGCACACTTGCCTTCGAGTAGCTGTTGCTGACCGTGCCATAGTTCGCCCCGACCAACCCGCCGATATAGCTGCCGCCGCTTACGCTGCCGGTCGCATAGCTTTCGCTGACCGAGGCGATATTGCGTCCGACCAACCCGCCGACGTTGTCGCCGGTACTGCTTACCTGCCCGGTGGCGTAGCTGTTCGCGATGCTGCCCACCGCGCCTTCACCCCCGTCCGCGCCGTTTGTCCCGACCAGCCCGCCGACGTAGTTGTTGCCGCTCACGCTGCCGGTAGCGTAGCTGAAGCTCACCGTGCCGCCGGAGTTGAATCCCACCAGCCCGCCGACCAGGCTGTTGCCATCGACACTGCCCGTGGCGTAGCTGTTGCTTACCGTGGCGTCGTCGTTGCGTCCCACCAGCCCGCCGACGCTGTCATTCCCGCTTACGCTGCCCGTGGCGTAGCTGTTGCCGATCGTGGCGCCGCTGCGCCCCACCAGCCCGCCGACGTAGTTGTTGCCGCTCACGCTGCCCGTGGCGTAGCTGTCGCTGATCGTGCCGCTGTCGTGGGCGCCGACCAGCCCGCCGATGTAGTTGTTGGACCCGTTGACATTGCCGGTCGCGTGGCTGAGGTTGATCGTGCCGTAGTTCTGCCCCACCAGCCCGCCGATGGACTGATAGCCGCCGACGTCACCCGTGGCGTGGCTACTGGTGACCGTGCCCAGGTTCTGCCCCACCAGCCCGCCGGCCGCGAAACTGTAGCTTCCGCTGCTCACGCTGCCCGTGGCGTAGCTGGCATCTACCGTGCCGCTGTTTTTTCCGACCAGGCCACCGGCATAGTTCCCGTGGTCGCCACCACTCACGCTGCCCGTCGCGTGGCTGTTGCTGACCATGCCACCGCTGTAGTTGTAACCCACCAGTCCCCCGACACTGGCGCCGAATACGTCGCCGCTCACGCTGGCCGCGGCGTAGCTGTTGTCGACCGTTCCCTTGTTGAGCCCCGCCAGCGCGCCGACGTTGCTGTGCCCGCTCACGCTACCGCCGACCAGCCCCACGTTGCTGATCGTCGATCCAGGCGCCACCACGCCGAACATGCCGACGTTGCTGTCCTTCGGGGTATTGATGACGAGGTTGCTGATGGTGTGGTTCTGCCCGTTGAAGCTGCCGGTAAAGGCGAGGTCGCTCGTGCCGATCGGGGTGAACGCCTTGCCGAACATGTCGACGTTGGCGGACATCGTGTAATTTTCCTGCAGCGCCACCTGCACCAGGTTCAGGGTGGCGGCATCCGAAATCGTGGCCGACCATGTGCCCTGCCAGGCGAGATAGGGGCGCGTCGTGCCGGCGACGACCTGCCAGACCGGGGTGCCCGAAGCAAAGTCGAAGCCGGACAACTCCGCCCGCAGGCCCGCAGTCGTCAGGCCGGCCAGGTTGGTCACATTGGGCCCGCTCACATCGCCATCTGCACCTGCCATTGCCGGGTTGATCTCGCTGTTCCAGTAGCTGTCGTGGATCTGCCCGCTGTTGATGCCGACCAGCCCCCGTGGGCCGCTGGTGGAACCGCCGCCGGTCGTCTGCACGCGGCCGGTGGCGTAGGTGTTGCTGATCGAGCCGCCGTAGTTGTACCCCACCAGCCCGCCGATGGTGAACGTAGAGCTGTTCGTCGACGCGCCCGCGATCACGCTGCCCGAGGCGTAGCTGTTGCTGATGGTGCCTCCGTTGTTCATTCCTACCAGCCCGCCGACATTGTTGATGTTGCTGTCGCTGGCCGCCAGCACGCTCACGCTGCCGGCCGCAAAGCTTTCCTCCACGAGGCCGCTGTTGGTGCCCACCAGCCCGCCAACGGCGTTGCTCGTGCTGTTAAACCCGCCGCTCACGTTCACGCTGGTCGTGGAAAAGCTCTTGCGGATCTCGCCGAACTGGTTGAAACCGACCAGGCCACCGATACTGCCAACGGAAATCCCGGTGTTGCCGATGTTGATGCTGCCCCCGGCATAGCTGTTCTCGATGGTTCCCGGGACGTCATTGAAGGCGTTCCAGCCCACCAGGCCCCCGACATTGCTGCGGCCGCTAACGGCCCCAATGACGTGATAGCTGTTGAGAATCGAGCCGCCCCAGTTCATACCCACCAGCCCGCCGACATTCGAGCTCGGGTCGCTCGCGCTCACACTGCTCGTTGCGTAGCTGTTTGCTATCGTCCCTTCGTTGCGTCCCACGAGAGCGCCAACGTAGCTGAGCCCGCTCACCTTGCCGCCTACCAGTCCCAGGTTGCTGATCACGGCGCTGTTTTTCGCCACGCCGAACATGCCTACATTGCTGCGGTCCGGCGCATTGATCACCAGATTGCTGATGGTGTGGCCCTGTCCGTCGAACGCACCCGAAAATTTGAACCTGAAGTTGCCGATCGGGCTGAAGGGCTTGCCCGCCATGTCGATGTTGGCGGACAGCGTGTAGTTTTCCTGCAGAGCCACCTGCACCAGGTTCAGCGTTGCCGCGTCAGAAACCGCGTTGGACCAGGTGCCCTGCCAGGCGAGATAGGGGCGGGTCTTGGCTTCGGAGATCCTCCAGACCGGGGTCGCAAAGTCGAACGTCGAAAAGTTCGACGCCTGGCGCATCGTTACAATATTCAGAGCGCCAGCGTTCGTCCCGGATCCGGCGCCGTAGCCAATGTCGACCAAACCCGGGGAGGCGGGATGAATCGAATAGCTGTTGCTCACGCTGCCGTAGTTGGCACCAACGATGGCGCCGGTAATGCTGCCGTAGCCGGTCACGCCACCCATGGCATAGGTTCTGCTGATCGACCCCAGATTCAAGCCGGCCAGTCCACCGATTCTGTCGCTCCCGCTCACGTCGCCCGTGGCGTAGCTGTCGCGGACGCTGGAGTTGGAGGAGACCGACCCGACAAGCCCACCGACGTAATTGCTGCCGCTCACGTTGCCGGTTGCGTAACTGTTGCTGATAACGCTGCTGACGGTCGGGTAGTTTTTCCCTACGAGTCCGCCGGCATAGTTGCTCCCGCTCACGCTGCCCGCAGCGAAACTTCTGTCGACCGTACCGTAGTTCGATCCAACCAGCCCGCCGGCGAAGCTCCCGGTGCCGCTTGTCTTTCCTGTGGCGAATGTGTCGCTGATCGTGGAATGGTTGTTGTACCCGACCAGCCCGCCGACGCTGTCGACTCCGCTCACGCTGCCCATGGCGTAGCTGTTGGTGATCGTTGTAAAGGCGCTGAATCCCGACAGGCCACCCACGTTGATTGCTCCGCTCACGCTGCCCGCGGCGTAGCTGTCGCTGATCGGGGTGCTGTCGTCGCGACCAACCAGCCCGCCGACATAGCTGTTGCCGCTCACGCCGCCCGTGGCGGAACTGGTGCCGATCGTTCCGGCGTAGGTGAAGCCCACCAACCCGCCGACGTTGTTGCCGACGCTGATTACATTGCCCGTGGCCTGACTGCCGCCGATCGTGCCGCGGTTGTACCCTACCAGCCCGCCGACGTAGCTGGCCCCGTTCACCTGGCCAGCGGCGGAACTGTTGGCTATCGCCGAGTCGGTGTAATTGCTCCCCACCAATCCTCCGACGTAGCCAGCAAAGCCATTCACCTGGCCGGTGGCGTAACTGTTGCTGATCGTGGCGCCGTAACCACTGCTGCCGCGGCTGTACCCCACCAGTCCCCCGACATAGCTGCCCCCGACCACGCTCCCCGTCGCGTGGCTGCCGATGATGGCGGCGGCGTTGGAGCCGCTTTCGTTGTACCCCACCAGTCCGCCGGTATAGTCGCCGAAGCTGATCACACTGCCCGTGGCGTAGCTGTTGCTGATCGTGGCTCCGCCCGAGTCCCCGGCGTAGTTGTACCCCACCAGCCCGCCGACGTAGTCTACCGTGCCGGAAATGCTGCCCGTGGCATGGCTGCCGCTGATGCTGTACCCCCCGCCGGAGTCGCCGGAGTAGTTGTAGCCCACGAGGCCGCCGACGTTATAGGCACCATTCACATTGCCCGTGGCGTAGCTGTTGCTGATCGAGCCGGCGTTGTTGTACCCCACCAGCCCGCCGACGCTGTCATTCCCGCTTACGCTGCCAGTGGCGTAGCTGTTGCTGATGCTGCCGTAGCTGCCGTACCCCACCAGCCCGCCGATGTAGTTATATCCGCTCACGTTGCCCGTGGCGTAGCTGTCGGCGATCGAACCGGTGGTGTTGAAGCCCACCAATCCGCCGAGGTTACTTGCATACGCGCTTCCGCCCACGCTGCCTGTGGCGTAGCTGTTGTTTACGGTGCCACCATGGTTGTGCCCCACCAGTCCGCCGACCTCGTTGTTGCCGTTCACCCCACCCGTGGCGTAGCTGTAGCTGACGGTGGCGCCGAAGCTGGCCAGATCGTTGAAGCCGACCAGTCCGCCGACGTAGTTGTTCCCGGTCACGCTCCCCATGGCAGCGCTGTTGGTGACCGTGGCGCCCCCGCCATGCCCGGCGTCGGAACCGCCGGTGTTCAGCCCGACCAGGCCGCCTATCTGGTTTGTTCCACTTACGTTGCCCGTGGCGTAGCTGTTGCTGATCGTGGCCCCGTCCACGCCACCGTAGTTCTGCCCCACCAGGCCGCCGACGCGGTTTACTCCACCGACGCTGCCGGTAGCGTGGCTGTTGCTGATCGAGCCGGAATAGTTCATCCCCACCAGCCCGCCGACCTGGTCACCTGTGCCAGTCACGCCGCCGGTGGCGTGGCTGTCGCTGATCGTGCCCCCCGAGTTGGAGCCCACCAGCCCGCCAACTGTGCCATATCCGGTCACGAGTCCGGTGGCATGGCTCCTCGCGATCGTGCCCCCGTTGGTTCCCACCAATCCGCCGACGGCGAATCCCGCGCCGCTCACACTGGCGCTGGAGTAGCTGTTGCCGACCGAGCCGTTGTTGAGCCCCACCAGCGCGCCTACGTTGCCCTGCGTGCTCGTCACGCTGCCACCGAGCAGGCCCACGTTGCGGACCGCCGAGCCCGTATCCGCGTAGCCGAACAGCCCGACATACTGTTCGACGGTCCGGTTGATGGTGAGGTTGACGACGGTGTGGCCCAGCCCGTCGAAGGTGCCGGTGAACTTGGCGGATGCGTTCCCGATCGGCATGAAACCCTCACCACCGCTCCATCCGGACGTTGCACTCGCGTCAATGTTGCTTCCGAGCACGTAGTTGTCCGTCAGCACACCGTTGATGCCCTGCAGATCGGTCGGGGTGACGCTGCCCTCCGCACCAAGATCCGTGATGACGGTGTAGTTCTTGATGTTCGCGACGTTCGAGCCGCGCTGGGTACTGAAATTCGGACCCGCCGGCAGATTGACCTGCACACCTGGCGCGAGTTTGTAGTCACTGGTGCCGCCAGAAGCGCTCGCCTGGCCGTACTCCAGCGCAAGGCTCGCCGTCCCCACGCCATTGAGGGTGGCATTGATGTTGATGTTGTTCTGCGCGTTCAGCGTGAGCTTGTTGGCCGACCATCCGACCACGTCGTTCACATTGACGTCACCCGCGGTGCCGCTCGTGCCGTTGGTGCTGAGGATCGTGACATTGCCCCCCACGAGGCTGGACGAGAGCACGGCGCCGGTCATGTTCCCGCCGCTGGCCGCGATGGTGAAGTCCACCGGGTCGATCAGCCACGTACCCGTCAGTCCCATTGCCGCGGCCGTGGTGACCCTTGTGTCGTTCGCGATGTCGACGTGCGCGGCGCTGGTTTCGATGATTCCGCCGTTGCCATCCACTGGTGCCGACGCATCCAGCCTTCCGGCCACCTTGACACTGCCGCTGGCCAGATCGCCCATGACCAGAATGTTTCCGCCTGCGGCAGAACCTGACGCCGAGATGTTGCTGCCCGCCGCGAGTTCGACATCGTGCCCAAACAGTCGCACCGAACCACCGCTACCGTCGGCATTGACCGAGGCCAGCGTGCCGGCGTTCTTCACCAACCCACCCTCGAGCACGATCTCTCCGTTGACTGTCCCAAACCCCGTCGCGCGCACCAGACCGGTGTTGTTCACCACGCTGTTGATCGCGTCTCGCGACTGGCCCGCGCTCAGCGTCACGCTGGCCGCGCCGATCTCGCCCGAGTTCTCGACCGTGGAACGGATCGCCGCGTCTTCCACGCGGGCGCGGATCAGTCCATCGCCCGTAAGGTCGAGCGCCACGGTGTTGCCCGCCGCCAGCGTGGCGGTGGTCGCGAAGATCTGTCCCGCGTTCTGCACGCTGTTGCCCACCAGCACGACACTGCCGACCGCGTTGATCAGGCCTTCGTTGCGGATCGTGCCGTTGCCCGGGTTGCTGA
This sequence comes from uncultured beta proteobacterium, assembly GCA_963844255.1. Taxonomy (GTDB): domain Bacteria; phylum Pseudomonadota; class Gammaproteobacteria; order Burkholderiales; family SG8-39; genus SZAS-79. The sequence goes on along the minus strand of CAWJNP010000008.1, from coordinate 40,740 downwards.
ACCTGTAGTTGCCGGACATGAAATCCGCATTGCCGATGTTCAGCGTGGTCGCCATGAGGCCGCCCACGTTGACCTGCGCGCCACGCGCAAACAGCATCCCGTTCGGATTGATGAAGAACACCTGCCCGTTGGCGTTCAGCTTGCCGTAGATCTGGCTCGCCTCGTTGCCGAGGATGCGGTTCAACGCCACGGCACTTGCGTTGGGCTGGCTGAAGTTCACGCTCGCCGCCGCGCCGATGTTGAAGCTCTGCCAGTTGAGGATCGCGCGCTGGCTCGCCTGCTGCACGTTCAGCGCATTGGCCGCCTGGCTGATCGCTGCACTGCCCGCCACCACCTGCCCGCCCGTGGGCAGGGAGGTCGGATCCAGCGCCCAGGCCTGCACGCCGATGAACGCGAGCGATACCGCGATGGTTTTCGCGGCAATCGTCCGCAACGTCCGGCCCGCGCGCGCGCTGCCTGTCGGCGCGCCGCTGCGCTTGCCACGCCCCTTCGCGGTCTCGGCCACCGCCGCCCAGGTGCGCGTGGTCTCGTTCCATACCAGACGGTAGATGTGGTTCAAGCGCTCGCTCCGGTTTTACTCGCCACGGTCATCACCACGCGTACCCCCCGGTGAGCCAGAAGCGCGGCTTGTCGTTGTCTGCGGGGTTGGCCGCCTCTCTGCCCGCCCAGGCGAGAATCGCACTCGCGTTGAAGCCCTTGCCGATCAGCCAGTCGGCCGCGAATCCTGCGTCCGACAACCGCTTGTTGTTCTTGGTCGTCGTGGCCAGCGGATCGCGCGCCAGCCGCAGCTTCGCGTAGTCGGCAAACGCGCTTAGCGCAAGCTCCGGCGTGGCCTGCCAGCGCAGCGCGAGCTTGAGCAGCCCCCCGCTGTCGCCGATCGCCTCGCCGTTGGCGTATCCGGGCAGCGTGTACGGGCCGCCCAGGCTGTATTTCTCCGAGGAGTCCAGATTCTTGCCCGCCTCCTGCCAGGTGAACTGCGCCTGCAGGCTGAAGGCCTTGCCGAGGTTCTGCTGGCGCTGCGCGCTCAGCACCGCCTTGCTGAAGCTGCCCGCGGTCCCCAGCCCCGCGGGCCGCGCGTCGGCCGCCGCAGTGATCGGATCCAGGCTCAGCGTGCCCGCGCGCAGGTTCAGATCCACGCGGTTGGCCGAACCACCCATGAAGTCGTCCAGCCAGTCACCGCTCAGCATCGCCGTCACACCACGGCTCTTCTTGTTGATTTCGGTGTTGGCCGCGCGGAACCGGTCCGACAGCGTCGTGCTGTCTGCTTCCACCGTGAGCTTGAGGTTCCGGGTCCTGCTGCGGATGAAGGGGTAGCCCGCGCCCACCCGGAACGAATCGGCCTGACCGCTGGCCTGCAGGCTCGCAAACGCACCGCCCAGGCTGTATTCGGCACGCGAGGCCGCTGCGTGCACCCGCCAGCCGTCCCCACCCACCGGCAGCTCGCCGCGCAGGTTGTAACTCGTCAGCTTGCCGGTGTCGGTGGTCAGCACGCTGGCCGTCACGCGCTCGCCCAGCTTGAAGAAGCTGTTGGCGTTCAGGTTCACGCTCAGGCGCTTTTCCCCGGTGGCCGGCGTGCCGTGGTTGTTGGCATCCACCCGCCCCGTGACCGGGGGCTCGGGTAGCAGGGCCAGCACGACATCGGTGCTGCCGGGTGCCTCACCGGCCTGGAGATCGAGGGTGGAGCGCACCCCGGCCAGTTCGTTGAGCAGCAGGATCTGCCGCTCGAGCACCGGCAGCGTCAGCGCCTCGCCCTTGGGCAGGCGGTCCAGATAGCCGAACAGCACCCCGGGCGCAACCAGGCTCTCGCCCTCCAGACGCGCCTCGCCCATGCGCCCCTCGCTGACCGCGATCTCGATCGCCCCGTCCTTGATTTTCTGCGGCGGCAGATAGCCCTGCGCCAGAAAGAAGCCCGCCGCCTTGTAGCGCGCCTCCACCGCCTCGACCGCCTGGATCAGTTCGCCGAAATTGAGCGCCCGTCCGGCGAATGCGGCAACCGCCTCACGCAGCGTCTCGGTCGACAGCGCGCTGTTGCCGGTAAACACGAACTCGCTCACCTTTACCCGCACATCGCCGCTGGACGGCGGCACAGGTGCGCGCGGCTTGGACGGGGCCTCGATCGGCGGCACGCTTACCGGCGGCGCGCGTTCGGGCTGGGGGCGGGTGTCCTGCAGGACGCGGCCGGCGTCGGGTGGCGTCTGGGAAAGCGCGGACAGCGGCCACAAGGCCGCCAGAACCGACACCCCCAGGAGTCTTGAAGACCGCATGAATCGAACGCTCTCTATCGTTATTTTTTCCCTACTGCACAGTATGTCAGAACGCCGAAAATTTACTCATGTACCAATGGCCAATTGCGCTACCCGCCTGACACTTGTTCACACTCGTGTGCGCATGCAGCAAATCGGCAAGTCCTGCCATACTCCGGCTGTCCGAATCGAAACCCTAATCCGATGACCCCAAACTTTGTCGGCGTGACCGGCCTGCCACGGGCAGGTTCGACCCTGCTGTGCCAGCTGCTCGCCCAGCACCCCGAAATCGATTGCGAAGGGCACAGTTCCCCTTTGTGCAACACGCTCCTGGGCATGCGCCGCATGGTCAGCGACGACACGTTTTTCCTGTCCCAGCTCGATAACTCGTTCGAACGAAGCTACGCGCATCTGGGCTCGGCCATGCAGGGCTTCCTGCGCGGCTGGTACCGGGACTGCACGAAACAGGCGGTCGTCGACAAGAACCGCGCCTGGCTGCACGCGATCGAACTCCTGCTGCACATCGAACCCGAGGCCCGTTTGGTCGTGTGCCTGAGGGAACTCGGCCAGATCTATGGCTCGATCGAGGCGCAGCACCAGCGCACGATCCTGGTGGACTTCATCGACCACCTTGCCGACTACGACCGCTTCGGCCGGGCGGACATGTTGTTTGCCAAGGACAAGGCCATCGGCGCCCCGCTCATCTCGCTGCACGCCGTGCCGGACCTGCCGAAGAAGGTGCAGGAGCGGCTGTACTTTGTCCGCTTCGAGGATCTCGTCGAAAACCCGGTGGCCTGCATGTCGCACCTGTATGCCTGGCTCGGCCTGCCAGCCTTCGAGATCAACCCGGCGAAACTGAGTATCGGGATCCGGGAAAGCGACAGCCACTACCGCATGAAGTACCTGCACACGCAGTCGGAACGCATCGCGAAGCCGCGCCCGCATGAAATCCCGCCGCGCATCCAGGCGCACATCGAGGCGGCGTGCGCGTGGTTCTACCAGATGTATTACCCGAAACAGCGGTAGCCACGAGTAGCGTGATTCCGATTACAAAACGATCCCGACCCCGCCGTAGCGCTTCTTGAGTGCGGCGCTCCAGCGACCTTTCGCGCGCGGCTCGAATGACAGCAGGCGCTTCGCAGGATCGAACGCGAAGGCCTTGCCGGTATAGGGATCGGGGTGCGACTGCGCGCCCTCTCCGGCAACGAATGCAGCAATCGCGGCGGGTTCGGTAATGCCTCGCTCAGCCAGCGCAGCCTGCAGCGCAACCATTCGACCGAGCGCCTGCAGGTCGTACATGCGCGCCGCGTAGTCGGCAAATGTCGGCAAGACCACGGCCGCCACGCCCTTGCCGACCGGATTGCGGACCTCCGCGACCCAGGGCCGTGCCAGCAGCGCGTCCGAGGCCGCACGGATTTCCTTTGCCGCGCGCTCGAACTGCGCCGCGGGTACGATCGCGATCGACACCTCGCTTTTGGCCACCGCGGCGATCCGGTTCGCGGTGGCGTTCGGCTGGGCGAAGAGCGACATCGCCCAGTTCTCCACTGGTGAGCTCATGGAATCGCTGCCCAGCAGCCATCCCCGGTTATCTCGATAGACCTCGCGTATGCCGAGGCCAAACGACACGGCTTCGTGCGCCATCAGCCGGTACGCGGGCTGCAACGCCGCAGCGCTCACCTCGAACTTTGTCAGCGCGGCCAGCCGCGCACGCACCGGCACGAGGCGCTCGCCACCGGTGCGCAGCAGTTCGGAAATCGAGAGCAGATCGCGGGCCAGCAGGGTATTGCCGACCATCACGGTAATGATGCCGCGACCGTCCGAAATCATGCGCCGGTGGAACGCCACTTCCTGCTCGCGCTCGGCGACCACGGCCTCAAGGTCGCCCGCGTGCAGCTTCAACCAACTGTCCACCAGCGACAGTGACGCGCCCGCAAGCAGCGTCGTATACGAGGGGAAACTCGCGGCCGGGTTGGTGCCGAGGTACAGGTCCGTAAATGCGGGCGCTGCACGCACCCTGCGATAGCGCTCGAGGAGCAAAGCGTTCTCGATTTCGGCAAGCAGGGCGGCGTGTGCCACAGCCTCACTCGTTGATTCGGCCAGACAGTCGCGTGCTTCGGGAATGCAGGGGAGCTTGCGCGTCTTCTTCGGGTCGCTCGCGTAAACGTGGGAACGGGTCGCCTCTTTCCAGGCCGCGTCCCCCGAGAATCCCGGCTTCGCCTGCGCCGCATAGGCCGCGGCGGCCTTGCGCCCCCAGTCCATCTGGTCCTGCCCGGCCGGCGCCACCATGCCGAGGAAGGCGACAAACCCATTGCCGTCCTCGATCCCGCCCATCGGCGGCGCGACGAGCATCGCCTTCGCATCCGCGCTGAGGTCGTCGTCGAACGCGTTGTAGAGCGCCAGAGCGGCGAACAGCCCAATGCCCGCGAGCGAAAATCCAAGAACAAGCCTGAACGGAATGCGAATCAGCGGATGCCGCAGAAACGAACGCGGCGCGGAATTGCCCGGCTCTGCCATGGTGACGCCTCCTGGAAAACGATTCCCGTGCTGCCGGAAGGAATCGTCCTTCCGACCACCTCGCGGATCCTTTTAGTTCGCGCGCAACAGCGCGTCAATAGCTCCTGTTGCGCAGACCGAATGTTCGGGCGGAACCAGCCTTTCGGCGGTAAAAGTTAAAGTTCTTCTGAGTGAAGCCAAGGACTGATGCGGGGTTTCGGTCAGTTAAGTTGTCAATTCTAGCAATTTTAAGATGTCGCCTTCGCCGTCAACCGCAGCGCCTCGCGAGACAGCACGCTCTGCGGATCACCCAGAAGCTGCAGGATCTCGAAATGGTTGACGCCCGGTATTTCGATCAGCCGTGCGGACTTTCCGGCCACACCAAGTGCGGCGGCGTAGGCCCTGGGCTGGCGCCGGAATTCCGGCGTCTCCCGGTCGCCGCAGACCAGCGTGACCGGCGCGGCGAGCGCTTCCGGCCGGAGTATGGCGCTGAGCGCATCGACCTCCCCGGCCGAGAGCTTCACGTAGCTGCTGCGCGCCGAAAGCAAGACCGGCCGCAGGTCGTACATGCCGGATACGAGCAGCCCGCTTTTGACCGTATCGCGCGGCAGGCCGAATTCCGCTTCCCAGTCGGTGAGCAGCGCGACGCCCGCGAGGTGGGCGCCGGAGGAATGACCCGAGAGATGAATACGCCGCGGATCCGCGCCGAAACCCGCCGCGTTCGCGTGTACCCAGGCGATCGCACGCTTCACCTGATCGACCATTGCGGGGATCCGCACTTTCGGTATGCAGGAAAAATCCAGCACCACGCAGGCGGCGCCCGCAGAAACGAAGGTCGGCGCGATGAAGGACATGTCCTCCTTGGTGAACACCGACCAGCGTCCGCCGTGCACATGGATGTGCACCGGTGCGCCGGCAGCCGCCGCCGGAAAGATATCGAGCGTCTCGTTCTCGCCGGGTCCGTAGCGCACGCTGCGCCGGAATTCAAGCTTCGCGCGCGCCTTCTCGCTCTCGGATGCATACCACGCGACCATTTCGCTGCGGTTGTTCGCCCACGCGGTCTGGTCGTAGGCCCGGTCGAGTTCTTCCTGCGTGTAATCGAGATAGACCTTAGCCGGCATCGCGCGGATCGCTGTACCAGTCGGGCACCTGGGGGTAGTGGGGGCCGTCGTAGATCTCCACGACCACGGTTTCCTCGTGCGCGATCGTGGGTCCGTGCACATTCCCCTTGGGATTGCAGTAGAAACACCCGGGTGTGAGCACCGTGCCGGTGGCGATGTACTCGTAGCGGCCCTCGAGGCAGAACATGAACTGGTTGGAGGCGTGGCTGTGCGGTTTCGGTATCCCGGCACCCTTCTCGAAACGGTTCAGGCTGATCGAGGCGCCCGTGGCCTCGTCGCGCCAGAGCATCTTTTCATGCAGGCCCGCGAGCGACTTGGCACGCCAGGGAACGTCGCGCGACTGGATCAGGATTTCCGCAAGGTTCGGTGCGCCCGGCGGCAGCCCGGGCGCGGTTTCCGGCGATTTGCTCAAAGCGTTCTCCTCAATGCTGCAACGGTGTCCGTATGAAATCCATTTTAATCGCTGCACACGGTTCCGGACCGACACGCATTTGAGGCAGAATGTGCGCCCCATGACATCCCCCCTGCTCCGCCTCGCCGTCTTCCTGCTTCTGCTGCCGGTTTGCGCACACGCGCAACGCGGCGGCGGCAAATGGAAAGAGATCGCCGACGAATCGCTGGTCCTGTTCCAGCAAGGCAAGTACGCGCAGTCGATCAAGCTCGCGCAGGACGGCCTCGAAAAAATCAAGGACACGCCCGCCATCGGCCGTCCGCCCGAGGCTGCGCTGCTGCACCGGATCGGCGAGGGCTACCGGGTGCAGGCGCGCTATGAACTCGCAGAACCGCTGTTCGAGCGCTCGATGAAGATCCGCGAAGAGGCATTCGGACCCGAACACGCGCTGGTGGCGCAGTCGCTCACCAGCCTGGGTCTGGTGCGCGTCGGGCAGGGCCGGCTCAAGGAGTCCGAGGCAGTCCTCAAACGCGCGCTCGAGATCCGCGAACGCGCACTCGGACCCGACGCTGAGCCGGTGGCCATATCGCTCACCGCCATTGCGGGCCTGTATCGCAGGCTGGGGCAGACGGCGGAAGCCGAGGCGGCACTGAAGCGCTCGCTCGCGATCGAAGAAAAGGCCGACGACCCGAAACACCGCCAGGCGGCCCGCGTGCTGCAGAACCTCGGCGAGCTCTATACGAACGAAGCGCGCTACAAGGAAGCGGAAGACGTCTTCCAGCGCGCCATGGCGATCTGGGAAAAAGGGTTTGGTGCGAACCACCCTCTGGCCACCGATGCGATGACCGGCCTGGCCGATGTGTATCGCGCACAGGGTCGCCTCGACGCGGCCGACGAACTCTACAAGCGCGCCACCGCGCTGGTCCAGGACTCGCTCGACCGCGGCCACCCGCGCATGGCCAATTCCCTGGGCGGTGCCGCATCCATTGCCTTCCTGCGCAAGGACTACGAGCGCGCCGAAGCGCTGTACGAGGCCGCACTCAAGGTACGCGAGGAGGCGCTCGGCCCCGAGCACCCGCAGGTAGCGCGCACCCTCGATCGGCTCGCAGAGGTCGAGATCGAAATGGGCCTGCCCGCGCTGGCGGAAAAGCTTTCGGCCCGCGCGGACGCCATCCGCGCCAGGCAGAAGTAGGCAGACCGGGACTTCGGACAGTCCGCGCTATGCCGCGCGGTAGCTCTGGAAATGCAGATTGATCTTGCGCGAGATGTAGTCGCCCGCAGTCACCGGCGCGTATTTGGGCGGATGTCCGGCGTCGCAGCAGGTTGAGATGCACTCGACCACCGCATCCGGATTGGGCTGGTGGAAATACACCAGTGACAGCCTGCGCGTGGGCACGTCGGCATTCGCAGGCGGATTGGCCACGCGATGCAGGGTCGAGACCCAGCGGTCGTTGGTCCACTGCGCCATCATGTCGCCGATATTGACCACGAACGTGCCCGGCGCAACGAAAACGTCCTCCCAGCCGCCACCGCGCACGCGCACCTGCAGGCCGCCGGGCTCACCGGTCGGCGCGACAATGGTGAGTGTGCCGTAGTCGGTATGGGCGCCGGCACGCAGCTGGCCGGGCAGCGGTGCCCCCGCCGGCGCGGGATAGTGATTGAGGCACAGCGAGGACATCTCGCGGTCGATCTTTGCGTCGAACCAGTGTTCGTCCAGTCCGAGCGTGAGCGCAAACACGCGCATCAGGTCGCGCGAGAGCAGGCTCATCCCGCGGTAGTAGTCGGACAGCACACTGCGGAACTCGGGCAGGAATTCCGGCCAGACGTTCGGCGCATACGCGCCCTCCGAGCGCGAAGCGTGGTAGGCGTCTTCTGCAAATCCGAACGGGCCGATGCGATAGCGTTCGAACAGGTCCGCTGGCGGGCGTTCGCCCTCGCCCTTCATCGAATACGACAGCGAATGGTCACCCAGCGGTGTGTAGCCGCGCGTCTTGTGGCGTAGTGCCCGCGCCGTCTGCTTCTGCGCGTCCGGGCTGTCGTAGAAGCGCCGCGCCACCTCCTGCGCCGCGAGGATCGCAACTGTGGGCACGGGATGCCCGGTGATGCAGAGGAATCCGATTTCGCAGAGCGCGCGATCGACCCCGGCCCGCAGTTCCTTGAGGGCAAGGGGATCGCGCGGTTGCGCGTACCAGGCAGAGAGATCGACTAGGGGTATGGACTTGGACATGGGTGTCTACAAGCAACCTGCGTTCCTGCGGGTCCATTGCCTCGCCGAACGCGTCCAACCACGCCGCATGCACCAGGCTGGTGCCCCGGATCGGCCGGATGCCTATAATGTGTGCACCAAAAATACCTCGCCCCCCGGCAACCGGCGTGGCACAGGCCTTGCAACCGTTTGGCTTTCACCCATGGAGGCATTCATGTCCAGATCGTCCAGAATTCTCGTCCTCGCAGCCGGCCTGCTCGTCGCCGGCGGCGCCCTCGCCGAAGACATCAAGATCGGCCTGGTTGCCGCGCTGACCGGTGCTTCCGCCCAGTCGGGCGAAGCGATCACCCGCGGCCTCACCATTGCGATTGACGAGCTCAATGCCAAGGGCGGGATCATGGGCAAGAAGGTCGTCCTGGTACGCCGCGACGACGAATCCAGCCCGCCCAAGGGGCTGGCCGCCGCGCGCGAGTTGATTTCCAATGAGAAGGTGGTGGCGCTGTTCGGCGGCATCGACTCGCCCGTATCGCTGGCCATCATCCCGGTGGTGAACAAGGAGAAGGTGCCGTTCGTTGGCGTCTGGGCCGCGGCCACCAACATCACCAAGAATGGCGCGAACCCCAACTACGTGTTCCGCGTTTCGGCGCGAGATGATCTGGTCGATGTGAAACTGGTCAAGTACGCCATGGCCACGTACGGCGTGAAAAAGCCCGGCCTGGTACTCATCAACAACCCCTGGGGCGAGTCGAACGAGAAAGGGCTCAAGGCGGCGGCGGCCGCGGCCAACATCACGATCGCCGGGATCGAGAAGATCGAGCCGAACGACGTCGACATGACGCCACAGCTCACGCGCCTGAAGAACTCGGGGGCGGATGCGCTGATTCTGGTCGCCAACGCCGCACCAGGCGCACAGATGATGAAGGCGCGCGAGCGCATGGGCTGGAAGGTTCCCGTGGTCTCTCACTGGGGCATCTCCGGTGGTCGATTCGACGAGCTGGCGGGGCCCACCGCAGGCGATGCGCACTTCGTGCAGACCTACAGCTTCTTCGGCGACCTCAACGCTACCGGCAAGAAGGTGATGGCGGAACTGTCGAAGAAATACGGCGTGAAGTCGGCGGCCGACGTGCTCGCACCGGTCGGCACTGCGAACGCGTACGACGCGATGAACCTGCTTGCACACGCGATCGAGAAGGCCAAAAGCACGAATGGCGATGCGATCCGCAAGGCAATGTACGAGGTCGACGGCTACGCCGGCCTGATCAAGACCTACAACAAGCCGTTTGGTCCGGACGACCACGAGGGACTCGCACCGGATGACTACATCATGGTGAAATTTGCCGGCGGCAAGATCGTCCCGGTCAAGTAAGCGTCTGAAATAACCACGGGCCCCGCTGCGGCGGGGCTCGTCATTTACGGATCCGAACCGGTGGACCTGAATACCTTCCTGTCGGCGATGATCTCCGGCATCGGCCTGGGCAGCATGTACGGGCTTACGGCGCTCGGGTTCTTCGTCACCTTCTCGGTGTCGGGCACAGTCAATTTCGCCCAGGGCGCCACCCTGATGCTCGGCGCGGTGCTCGCATTCACCTTGAACGTGAAGTTCGGCCTGCCCTGGTGGGTGGCAGCGCCGCTGTCGCTCGCCTTGTGCGGCGCATGGAGCGCGCTGGTCGAACTGATCGCGGTGCGCCCCTTCGCGCGACGCGGTTCGGAATCCTGGCTGCTGGCAACCGTCGCGCTCGGTCTGATCCTCGAGAACGTCGTGCTGTTCACCTTCGGCAAGGATCCGCGCGGCATGCCGGCCACCCTGCTGACCGGCAGCGGCATCGAACTTGCGGGCCTGCGCGTCACGGTGATGCAGATGGTGATTCCGCTGGTGGGTTTCGGCATCGCAGTGGCGCTCAATGCGTTTGTCGGACGCGCACGGCTCGGCAAGGCCATGCTCGCGGTGGCGCAGAACCGCGACGCGGCGCGGCTCATGGGCATCAATGTCGCGCTGGCTGTCAGCGGCGCGTTTGCCGTGTCCGGCATGTTCGCGGGCGTGGCGGGGATGCTGATTGCGCCGCTGTACACGGTGTCGGCCGGCATGGGCACCTTGTTCGGCATCAAGGCCTATGCCGCGGCCATCCTCGGCGGGCTCGGAAATCCGTGGGGGGTGATGCTTGCGGGGGTACTGCTCGGTGTCGCCGAATCGGTGATCACCTCGGGCTTCGGCTCCACCTATACCCAGATCCTCACCTTCGTTCTGGTCATCGTTGCGCTGGCCGTCCGCCCGCAGGGGCTGTTCGGACTCGCAGCCGTGAAAAAAGTATGAACGCCAGCCGGGCCACGCTCGTCCTTGCCGCGCTGTGCTTTGCCGCGGCAACACTCGGCGCCTGCTACGCCAACAACTATTACCTGCTGATCATCGGCTCGATTGCAGTCAGCGCAATCGTCGCCACCGGCCTGAACGTGTTGTTCGGCCTGGCCGGTCAGATTTCCTTCGGCCACGCCGGATTTTTTGCGATCGGCGCCTATACGACCTCGATCCTTGCAGCGAAGGCCGGCGTGCCCTTCACGCTCGCGGCCCTTGCGGGCAGTGCACTGGCCGCCGCGGCTGGTGCATTGCTCGCGCTGCCTGCCCTGCGCGTGCGCGGACCCTATCTCGCGATGGTGACGATCGCCTTCGGCTTCGTGGTCGAACAGGGCGTGGCCGAATGGAAGGACCTCACCGGCGGCTGGAACGGTTTCATGAACATTCCGCGCCCGGAATGGATCGGCGGACCCTTGTCCGACCGCGGTCTTGCAATCCTCTGTGCGGGCCTCGCCGCCTTGTTGTTGTACGGCTTCGCGCGCTTTGCGGCGACACGCTGGGGTCTTGCGATGCGCGCCACGCGCGATGCCGAGATCGCCGCGCAGTCGCTTGGAGCGAACATGGTTGCGGTGCGCACCCTGGCGTTCGCGATTTCGGCGGCGGTGACCGGATTCGCAGGCGCGCTGTTCGCCACCCTGCAGGGTTTCATCAGCCCGGAGTCGTTTCCGTTCTTCCTGTCGATCACGTTCGTGCTGATGGTGCTGGTGGGCGGCCAGGGGAGCGCCAGCGGGCCGCTGCTGGGCGCGCTGGTCGTCGTGCTCCTGCCCGAACTGCTGTCGTCGCTGGCCGAATACCGCCTGATGTTCTTCGGCGTGCTCCTGCTCCTCGTGCTGTGGCTGGCACCCACCGGGATCGCCGGCGCCGCCGCCGCACTCTGGGCACGGCTTGCCGGCCGGAACGCCGCGCAGCCCGGGGTCGCACGCGACGATGCGCGCGTCGAGCGCTATCTCGCGCGCTCAGGCGGCGCAAGCCTGAGCGTGGAAAACCTTTCGGTGAGCTTCGGAGGCAACCGGGCCGTCGACGCCGCCACGCTGTCGGCGGCACCGGGCCGCATCACCAGCCTGATCGGCCCGAACGGCGCAGGCAAGACCACCCTGCTCAACCTCGTGTCGGGCTTCTACCGGCCCGAATCCGGCACGGTGAAGATCGGTGCCACCGACATCACCGGCGCGCCTTCGCATGCCGCGGCACGCGCCGGCGTCGCCCGTACCTTCCAGACCTCACAGCTGTTTTCCGGCATGACCGTGCGCGAGAACCTTCTCGTTGCGCTGACCCGCGGCACGCTGACGGGCGGCAGCAGCCTGCCGGGGATTGAGGCGATCCCGCTCACCGATGCGCTGCTTGCCTGGGTCGGCTACGAAGGTCCGGCGCAGCGAGCGGCCGGCGAATTGCCGCACGTGGACCGGCGTCTGGTCGAGATCGCGCGTGCGCTGGCCACGCAGCCGGAAATCGTGCTGCTGGACGAACCGGCCGCGGGCCTCTCGGCCGAGGACACCGACCGCCTGGGCCAAGTGCTTCGCCGGATCGCAGACATGGGCATCGGTGTGCTGATCATCGAACACGACATGCAGCTGGTCATGGGCATTTCGGACGCCATCTTCGTCCTCGATGCGGGCCGCCTGATCGCCCAGGGCACGCCTCTGGAGGTGCAGCGCAATCCCGAGGTGCGCCGTGCGTATCTCGGCGAAGGTGGAATCGGCGCGGTGGCGGCACGCGAACCGTCCGCGGGACGGCGCAACGAAGCGCTGCTCGTGCACAAACTGACTGCGGGCTACGGTGCGGCGCCGGTGCTCCAGGACGTCACGCTCGACGTGCGCGAGGGCGAACTGGTGGCACTGCTCGGCGCGAACGGCGCGGGCAAGTCCACGCTAATGCGCGCGATCGTCGGCCTGCATCGTCCCGTCCAGGGCAGCGTCACATTCGCGGGCCGCGATGTCTCGCATGCCGAGGTGCACTTGATCGCGCGCGCAGGCCTCACCCTGGTGCCCGAAGGGCGCCAGGTGTTTCCCGAACTCAGCGTGGAGGAAAACCTCCGTCTCGGTGCATTCGGCAAGCAGCCGCTGACGCGCGCGCGCGTCGACGAACTGTTCGCGCTGTTCCCGCGGCTCGCCTCGATGCGCGGGCGCCGCGCCGGGCTGCTCTCGGGCGGCGAACAGCAGATGCTCGCGCTCGCGCGCGGCCTGGCCGCCGACCCGAAGGTCCTGCTGCTGGACGAGCCCTCGCTCGGCCTCGCACCGGCCATCGTCAACGAGTTGTTCGGCGCGCTGGCCCGGTTGCGTGCCGAAGGACGCACCATCCTGCTGGTCGACCAGATGGCGCACCTCGCGCTCGCGCTGGCCGATCGCGCCTACGTGCTCTCGGCCGGCAGGATCGTGTTTTCCGGAACCGCAGCAGAACTGAAAAACAACCCGGTGCTGGAGCGCGCCTATCTCGGCGGCAGCTAGGCAGTCCGGCAGCCCGACATCCCCAGGAGACCTCCATGACCCGCCTTCTCAAGCCCCATGGCCGTTATGATTACGTGCCGATCCACAAACGGCCGGACTACAGCTTTCCCGGCGGCAAGCGCCTCGCGGTCTACCTGGGTTTCAACCTGGAGCATTTCGATTTCGGCGCAGGCCTGGGCGCGCGCATCGGCCCCGAGAGCCCGCAGCCGGACGTCAGCAATTACGCCTGGCGCGACTACGGCAACCGGGTCGGCGTCTGGCGCCTGCTGGAACTCTTCGACCAGTTGAAGCTTCCCGTGGGCGTGCTGACCAACACCGCCCTGTACGACTACTGCCCCGAAGTGCTCGAGGCCTTCGTTGCGCGCGGGGACGAGATCATCGGCCACGGACACACCAACTCCGACCGCCAGGGAACGATGCCCGAGCCTGAGGAGAAGGCACTGATCGAATACTGTCGCGACCGGATCGCAAAGGAATCGGGTACCGCGCCCAAGGGCTGGCTCTCTCCGTGGCTCTCGGAGAGCCTCACTACGCCGGACCTCATGGCCGAGGCCGGCTACACCTACACGCTCAACTGGTGCATCGACGACCAGCCCGTGAAGTTCCGCACGAGGAGCGGCAAGCCGCTCTGGTGCATTCCCTACCCGCAGGAAGTCAACGACATCCCGATGATCGTCGCGCGGCAGATGGACGGGCGCGATTTCGCTGATCTCGTGATCGACAACTTCGACGAGATGGTCACGCAGTCCAAGGCCCAGCCGCTGGTGATGGGCATCGCCCTGCACCCCTACCTCGTGGGCCAGCCCTACCGGCTTCGCCACCTGCGCCGCGCGCTGGAGCACATCATGTCGAGCAACCGCGTCTGGTTCACGACGCCGGGCGAGGTGTGCAGGTACGTGGACGGCCTGGGGCTGTAGCGCAGGCTGCCGGTGAACAGGGACTCATGTCCCTGCCTGCAGCACGCGCCGGTAACAACGGACGATTTCGCGCGGCGCCGACTCGCCGGTCAGGCACGACCTGGGCATCTGCAGGGTGCGGCGCTCGAACGCCTGTGGTGTGATGCCATACTTCTGTGCACCCTCGGCCACGCGGGTTTCGCGATAGCCGGCCTCGAATCCCGTCAGACTGAACGCTTCGAGTTCAACGCTGCCCAGGTGCCGCATCTGCTCGCTCGGCGCGGCCATCATCGCCTCGTACAGGGCATCGGGCATGCCCATCTCGAGGAGATAGTCCTGCGTGCGCCGGTTGGCGAGCGCAAAGGCCTTCTCGGCGTTCCTGTTGCTCGCCGTGTTGATGTCGACCACGCCGAGGCCTTTGACGAAGGTCGTCAGCCGGGGCCGGTGGATCGCGACCGTCGCGCCGTCGGCGACACCCCGCACCACGCCCGCGGCGAGAATAAATACGCAGGCGCTCGAACAACGGCTGCGCACGAACACGTGGGCCTCGGCCTCACGCACGAGGCGCCCGGCCTCGAGCGCGGCAAGTCCGTCCCCGCCCGGGCTGTCGAGGAGAATCAGCGCGCCTGCCGGAAACCGCGCGTGGTCGACGCCCCGGAGTGCAGCGCGCAGTTTTGCAACCAACGTGCGCCGGATCATGCCTTTGATCTCGATGACCCGGACCCCTGTTGGCAATGGCAGTGCAGCGGGCTCGACGGGCGTAACAAGAGGGACGGCAGGGAGGGCAGGCTCGGCGACAGGCACGGCAGGCGGGGCGGAGGCCGCAGCGGACGCGGCGGCAGCCTGGGCCCGGACCATCACCGGGTGCAACGCGCTGCAAAGTACCGCGCAGAACAGCAGCGGCCCAAGCGCCCGTGCGACGGCGCGACGGAAACCGCGCTTCCGGCCCGCCATCAGCGCGCGGACTGCGCGAGCCTCGTGTTCGACAGCGCCAGCCGGTCGACGACGTTGCGCAGCAGCGCGCGCAGCAGGTGGTGCCGGCAGCCCATGCTGGTGTGTTCCAGTTCCGCGACCGCGAACTCCGCGACCGTTACATCGGTCATCGACTCGATCGTCGCCTGGCGCGCCAGTTCCCCGCTCGCAATGTAGGACATCTCGCCGAACCATTCGCCCTCGCCGATGACGTTGAGCAGCTGCCCCTGCTTGGTCACCTTGAGGTCCCCCTTGGCGAGGAACAGCAACGACTCCCCGGGCGTGTCCTCCTTGAGCAGGACCTTGCGCGCCGGCTGGCGCGACCATTTCGCCACCTTGACGAGCTCCCAGATCTCGCCGTCGGTCAGCTTGGACAGCATCGGGACCGCGCGCAGCGACGCGTACCTTTCCAGATCCGGAATGCTGGTCACGTAGATGCTGAGCTTGCCGATATTCGCGATCTCCAGCGCGAACTCGGCCCAGTTGGTGTAGCGATCGTCCGGATTCTTGGCCAGCGCCTTGAGCACCAGCGCGTCGATGTCCCTGGTCAGCGACGGGCGCAGCGTACTGGGCGGCGCCGGGACCTCCTGCAGCACCTTGCGGATCAGGCCGGGCATGGTGACATCGACAAACGGCCGCGCACCGGTGAGCAATTCGTAGAGCACCACGCCGACACAGTACATGTCGGTCTTGTGCGTCAGTTCGGCGCCGTTCAACTGCTCGGGCGACATGTAGGCCGGTGTGCCGATGCTGACCGTGGTGTTGCCCTTGCCCGTGCGCAGGAACGCCGCGCCGAAATCGGTGATCTTCACTTCGGTGCCGCCTGCGACCATGATGTTGGCCGGCTTGATGTCGCGATGGATCACGCCTTCGCGAAATGCGTAGTCGAGGGCCCCGCAGCACTTGAACCCGACTTCGATCGCGTCACCCACCGACAACAGGTTCGCAGGATTGGCGTACTGGGAAAGGTTGTCCCCGGGCACGTACTCCATCGCGATGTGGCCCGCCTCCTCGGTCACCACGGCATCCAGAATCGCGACGATATGCGGGTGGGTCAGCTTTCCGGCCAGCGAGGCCTCGTTGAGGAACTGCTCGCGCAGCACTTCGCCGAATTCCGGGTCCTTGAAGATCTCCGGATTGATCACCTTCAGTGCGACTTCGGCGCTCGAAAACGTGTCGATGGCGAGATAAACGCTGCCCGAAGCGCCCTGCCCGAGCAACCGCTTGATTTCGTACTTTCCTATCCGATCAGCCACCGTCCCCCCCTTGCCCCGGCCTCGCCTCGACCGGCAGCCGCAGAATACTCCGCGGCGAACCGCAGCGCACTCTACCCAAAGAGAGGGGCTCGGCTCAGCGCCTGATCCGGCCGGCGGGCGGGTACATGTGGAACTGCGGGATGGCGGACATGCGCACCTGGTCGGTGTTGTAGAGAGACAGCATGCAGTTGCGATGGCCCTCGCTGCCCGGCGCGTAGCCCAGCTTCGAGCAGGGAGCCGTGTAGTTCTCGTTGATGTAGGCCGCAAGGTCCTCGGCGCGCTGCTCGGGCGTGGCACAGCCCGTGAGGCTGAGAATGCAAAAGATTGCAAGAAACCGCATGTCGCTCTCCCAGTTGTGTGCTCGACCCTAGCGGCCGGCCGCCACCATGCGCTCCAGGTAGCGCGCGAGCAGGTCGATCTCGAGGTTCACGCCGGCGCCCGGCGCGAGCCCGGAGAGGGTCGTGACCTCCAGCGTGTGCGGGATCAGATTGACCTCGAAGGTCGTGTCGGACGCACCGTCCTCGACGCGGTTGACGGTCAGGCTCACTCCGTTGACGGTCACCGAGCCCTTTCGGGCGATGTAGCGCGCCAGTGCCTGCGGCGCGCGCACGGCGAGGCGCCACGATTCCCCAAGCTGCTCGAAGGAGGTCACCTCGCCAACGCCGTCGACATGGCCGGTCACGAGATGACCGTCTATGCGGTCGCCCAGCGCCATCGCTTTTTCGAGGTTGACCCGCCCGGGTGCGCCCAGCCCCACGGTCACGTCCAGCGATTCGCGCGACACGTCGACCGTAAACCGGGGACCCGCAATGGAGGTGACGGTCATGCAGGCTCCGTTGACCGCGATCGAATCGCCAATCTTCACGTCCGACAGGTCAAGGGCCTGCGCTTCGATCGTCAGGCGTACGCCCCGGTCCAGCGGCTC
The DNA here is from genome assembly GCA_963844255.1 of uncultured beta proteobacterium. Taxonomy (GTDB): domain Bacteria; phylum Pseudomonadota; class Gammaproteobacteria; order Burkholderiales; family SG8-39; genus SZAS-79. The sequence continues at coordinate 23,443 of CAWJNP010000008.1, read as the reverse complement.
GACCGTCTCGATCGTTCCGATTGCCGCGACGATGCCGCTAAACACGATTGTTGCCCATCAGCCCGTGCCCTTCAGCCTGGCGAGTATCCGCAGGTCCGCGCCGATCCGCTCGACCGACCTGAAGCCCAGCGTGACGCGTTCGTCCAGCGAGGTCATGGCAGCGATGCTCGCCATGCCCTGTGCCGCATCACCGAGCAGCGATGGCGCCAGGTAGACAAGCAGTTCGTCGACACAGCCCTCGCGCAGCAGCGACCCGTTGAGTTTGACACCGGCCTCGACGTGAAGTTCGTTGATTCCGCGCGCCGCGAGCGCGACGAGCATCGCCGGCAGGTCGACCTTGCCCTGCGCATTGGCGAGCACCGCCACCTCGGCCCCGCGCGCCTCGAGCGCCGCGCGCTCGGCCGGTTTGTCCGACGCACAGAACAACAGCACGTTCCCGCCCTGCAGGATGCGCGCCGACTGCGGTGTATCGAGCCGGCTGTCAACGATCACACGCAACGGCTGGCGCTCCACCGGAACGTCGCGCACCGTAAGCTGCGGATCGTCGGCGGTTACCGTACCGATGCCGGTGAGGATCGCGCAGGCGCGCGCGCGCCAGCGGTGGCCGTCGGCGCGCGCCTCGTTTCCCGTGATCCATTGCGACTGTCCGTTGGCAAGCGCCGTGCGCCCGTCCAGGCTCGCGGCGATCTTCATCCGCACCCAGGGCCGGCCGCGCGTGACACGGGATGCGAAACCGATGTTGAGTTCCTGCGCCTCGGCCTCCAGCAGGCCGGACTCGAACCGGATTCCGGCCGCGTCGAGTTTGTCTCCGCCGCCCGCACCCTGCGGGTTGGGGTCGCGCATCGCGGCCACGACCCGGCCGACGTCGGCGCGGATCAGCGCGTCGGCGCAGGGGGGCGTGCGTCCGGTGTGGCTGCAGGGTTCGAGCGTGACATAGACAGTGGCCCCGCGCGCCCTTTCACCCGCGGCGGCGAGCGCGTGGACCTCGGCGTGAGGTTCGCCGGCGCGCTTGTGCCAGCCCTCGCCGACCACGACGCCATCGCGCACGATCACGCAGCCGACGCGCGGATTGGGCGTGGCCGTGTTCATGCCGAGCGCCGCGAGTTCCAGCGCCCGGGCCATGTGCTCGCGATCGGCCGCGGTGAACATGCTTACTTCCGTCTGGGCTTCTTGACTTCGAGCACGGCTTCGCGGAAATCGTCCGGCGTGTCGAAGCTGCGATAGACCGAGGCGAAGCGGATGTAGGCGACCTTGTCGAGCCGGGCGAGTTCGCGCATCACCAGTTCGCCGACCTTGGCGGTGGGCAGCTCGCGCTCACCCGAGGAACGCAACTTTTCCTCGATGCGGTCGACCGCGGCGTCGACCTTGTCGGTGGCCACCTCGCGCTTTCGGAGCGCGAGCATCATGCTGCCCAGGACCTTGTCCCGGTCGAAATCCATGCGGCTTCCGTCCTTCTTGACCAGTCGCGGCATGCGCAGCTCGACCTTTTCGTAGGTCGTGAAGCGCTTGTCGCAGGCCACGCACTTCCTCCTGCGGCGAATCGAATTCGTGTCCGGATTGGAGCGCGTGTCGAGGACCTGGGTGTCCTCCGATTCGCAGAAGGGGCAGCGCATGACGGTCGCTTAGGCGTAGACCGGGAACGCGGCGCAGAGCTCGCCGACCGCGCCGCGCACGCGCGCGAGGTTGGCCTCGTCCGCGGGCGCCTCGAGCACGTCGGCGATCAGCCCGGCGAGGATCCTTGCCTCGCTGGTGCCGAACCCGCGGGTGGTCATCGCGGGCGTGCCCACGCGGATGCCGCTGGTCACCATCGGCTTTTCCGGGTCGTTCGGTATCGCGTTCTTGTTGACTGTGATGTGGGCGCGGCCGAGCGCGTTCTCGGCATCCTTGCCGGTGATCTTCTTGGCGCGCAGGTCCAACAGCATCATGTGCGATTCGGTGCGCCCTGAGACGACCCGCACGTCGCGCTCCGATAACGCCGTGGCCATGGCTTTCGCGTTGTCGAGCGTACGCTGCTGGTAGGCCTTGAACTCGGGCCTGAGCGCCTCGCCGAACGCCACCGCCTTGGCCGCGATCACGTGCATCAGCGGGCCGCCCTGCAGGCCGGGGAAGATGGCCGAGTTGATCCCCTTACCGAGTTCGCCCATGCCCAGCACCATGCCGCCGCGCGGCCCGCGCAGGGTCTTGTGGGTCGTGGTGGTCACGTAATCCGCGATCCCGATCGGCGAGGGGTACAGTCCCACCGCAATCATGCCTGCGTAGTGCGCGATGTCGGCCATCAGCAGCGCGCCGACCTTGTCGGCGATCGCGCGGAAACGCTTCCAGTCGATCGCCAGCGAATAGGCCGAGGCGCCGGTGACGATCATCTTCGGTTTGGTTTCGAGCGCGGTCTTCTCGGCCGCGTCGTAGTCGATCTCTTCCTTGTCGTTCAGACCGTAGGAGACGAAGTTGTAGAGCTTGCCCGACAGGTTGACCGGCGAGCCGTGAGTCAGGTGTCCGCCGTGCGCGAGCGACATGCCGAGCACCGTGTCGCCGGGCTTGAGGTTGGCGACATACACCGCCTGGTTGGCCTGCGAGCCCGAGTGCGGCTGAACGTTGGCCCAGTCGGCACCGAAAAGTTTCTTTGCACGCTCGATGGCCAGCGTCTCGGCGATGTCGACGAACTCACAGCCGCCGTAGTAACGCTTGCCCGGGTAGCCTTCGGCATACTTGTTGGTGAGCTGCGAGCCCTGCGCGATCATCACCGCCTGGCTGACGTAGTTTTCCGAGGCGATCAGTTCGACGTGGTCTTCCTGGCGGGCGTTTTCAAGACGGATCGTGTTCCAGAGTTCGGGGTCGGACTGGGCAAGCAGGTTGGCGGCGAACATGGCGGAAGGGGGTATGAAGGGGGGATTCGGGGAGCCCGGATTCTACCAGCGGGGGCCGGGGAAGCTGGTGCCGGCCGGGCGCGGCAGAGTGAAATATAAACTTATTAATATATCAATTGACACAAAACCGGCTCCCATGGCTGGTTTTACGGTACAAATGTTTAAGAATTATGCCCGTCTGGCAGGGGAGCGCCCTCGCGGCCCAACTGCGTGCCGCCCGCAAGCGTCTGCTTGAAAGCGAGGCGCGGTTCAAGGGGACGGCGGCTGCGGTGCCGGTCTTCGCCGTGACGACGTCCTGAATCCGGTCAGCTTCCGGTACACCTTGGTCAGTTCGGCCGGCAGTGCGGCCACATCACTGATCACGAGGTATCGGTCTGCCTCGCACATGCGGCGCAGGTAATCGTTGCCCGCCGGATCGATGGTGATGCAGAAGGTCGAGATGCCGGCCTGCTCCGCTTCCTGCAGCGCGCGCGCCGTATCGAGGATGCCGTACTCGCGGTCCAGCCGGTCGGGACCATAGTCGCGGTCTTCCGGATAGCCGTCGGAAACGACGATCAGCACCTTGCGGCGCAGGGGCTGGCGCATGAGCTTGGCCGCCGCGTGGCGGATCGCCGGCCCCATGCGCGTCGAGCGCCGCGGCGACATCGCCGCGAGTGCCGCCCAGGTGCGCGACGAGAGCCGGTCGCCGAAGTCCTTGACCACGTTGAACTCCACATTCTCCCGACCGTCGCCGGAAAATCCGTAGACCGCGTGGCTGTCGCCGAGCCGCTCGAGCGCGTCGCACATCAGCGCCAGCGCTTCCTTGGCGACATCGATGACGCGACGCCTGGGCGCCGAGGGCGTGATATCGATCGGCGTGCTGCCGCGACCCCAGAGGTAGAGGTCCTGCTCCACGGGACCGGCCGCGGGCGCAGTGCCCGCATCGGGAATCGGAAAATCGGTCGACGCGCTCGTATCGACCAGGAAGGCCGCGGCGACTTCGCGCAGGCCGCGATCGCGCCGCACGTAGAGATTCGCGTCGGTGGCATGGCCGCTGCGGCGGTCGATCACCGCGTCGATCACCGCGTCGAGTTCGAGTTCGTCGCCGTCACTCGCGCGATGCACGCGATGCCAGGACTCCGGCTTGATGAAACTGAACTGCCGCTTCACGCGATGCAGGAGTTGCGCGTTTCGGCGTCGCGCCGCGGCGATGAATTCGAAGTCCTCGCCGCGCAGCCGGTGTTCGTAGAGACGGCACCAGCCACGGAGATAGGCCTGCGCGTGGCAATCCCATTCGTCGTAGTAGAAACTGAGCGGTCCATCCTGCGCGGCACGACGCGCGACCGGCACACGCGGCCGTGCATCGGGTGCAGCCCCGTCATCGCTCTTTTGGCCGTCGGGCGTTTCGGCGTCCGCTATTCCCGGCGCATCGGTCTCCTGCAGCCCCCCGCCGGGCGTTCCACCATGTACATGCACGATGCTGCGGTCGGCGCGCAACTCGCCGCGAAACGCCACGCCGGGAACATCCAGGTCTTCGTCGGCGGGTTCGGCCCTGCCTTCGCCCTGCTCGTCGAGAGGCGCGCCCGCACTGTCGACGGCCGCGCCTTCCACCGATGGAGAAAGGTCCGCCGGCACCTCGTCGTCCGCCAGCCGCTCCGAGGGCATCCGCCGGAACAGACCCTCGAGCAACGCGCAGATTTCGAGCGCACAGCGCGCGCTGTCGTATACGCTGGCACCGGGCCGCAGCAGATCCTGCGCGGTGTCGAGGATGGGCGCCAGCAATCCGGTGTCGTCCTGTGCAAGCAAAGCCGGCGGCGCCGCACCCAGCGAGAACTGCACCAGCGCTTCGACCAGGGCCGACAGGCGGCGCCGCATGGCGAGCGGCGGCCGGGCCGCTAGTGCATGCGCCAGGACACGATCAAGATCAGCGCGCGCCCCGGGATAGCGCGCGCGCATTGCGGTGTCGATGCGCAGGTCTTCCAGCGTGGTGAATACGCGACGCAGGAGCACGGGACGATGCGCGCCGGCGAGAAAGCGCTCGAGGTCCGCAACCCGCGCGCGCGGCAGGCGCCGCGGCAGATGCGTCGCCGGGGCGCGGGCGACCCACGGTGGCAAGCGCATGCGCGTCGCCGCCGTGCGCAGATCGAATGCATAGGTCCCGTTCTCCAGATACCCGATCTGGTGCAGTACGGCGATTCGATAGGCCCCAAGGTTGTTCCGCGGGGTCGCGAAATCCGCAATCTCCACGGGCAACCGGATGGACAGGCCGTCGATCTCAAGCGCGTGCCTGCGCAGGTCAACCGTATGCGTCTCGCGCGGCTTGAGGTGCAGGCGGCGTCCGGTCAGGCCCTGGGTGAACAGCGCGAGCACGCGCTGGATGTCGGTGAAGCGAACCGATTGCACTGCATTCACGGCAACAGCACGTCGACGATCCCGGCCACCGCCTGCTGCACTTCGACGTCGTCCGTGACTGCGCGCGAGATCGCCGCCTCGCAGGCGCGGCGCGGTTCGATCCCGGCCGCGCAGAGCTGTCCCGCATACACAAGCAGGCGTGTGCTCACCCCCTCCTCGAACCCGTGCTCGCGCAGGTTGCGCACCTTTTCCCCGATCTGCGCCAGCCGCGCGGCGAGACCCTCGTCCACCCCGCTTTCGTGCGCGATGATGGCCGCTTCGACCGACACTTCCGGATAGTCGAACTCCAGGCTCACGAAACGCTGCCGCGTCGAGGGCTTGAGGTCCTTCTGCACGCTCTGGTAGCCCGGGTTGTAGGAGATCACGAGGAGAAAATCGGCATGCGCGTCCAGCAGTTCGCCGGTCTTCTCGATCGGCAATACGCGCCGGTGATCGGTCAGGGAATGGATCACGACCGTGGTGTCCTTGCGCGCCTCGACGACCTCGTCCAGATAACAAATTGCACCGCTGCGTACCGCGCGCGTCAGCGGCCCGTCCATCCACACGGTTTCGTCTCCCGAAAGCAGGTACCGGCCGACCAGATCGGTCGCGGTCAGATCCTCATGACAGGCCACCGTGATCAGCGGCGTCTCGACCGCGCGGCGCGCGCTGTCCGCTCTGCGAAACAGCCGCCAGGCCATGTGCTCGACGAAGCGCGTCTTGCCGCAACCCGTGGGGCCCTTGAGCAGCACCGGCAGACGGGCCTGGTAGGCGGCTTCGAACAATTCGACTTCATCGCCCAGCGGCAGATACCAGGGCTCCAGGTGCAGGCGGCTCGACTCGACCGGCTTTCTTTGCTCAGTTGATCTGACTATCATGCCGGCTCGACTCGTGAGGTTCTGCGCAGTTCCCGAAGATTCCCGCTGTTCCCGATGATAACCACAAAGCAACGCACATGAGCGCACCCGCCCGCAGCCTGCCCCCGGTTCTCGCGAACCTCAAATTCCCCGTGATCGGTTCGCCGCTGTTCATCATCAGCAACCCGAAGCTGGTGATCGCACAGTGCAAGGCCGGCGTGATCGGCTCCATGCCCGCGCTCAATGCGCGGCCGGCGTCGCAGCTGGACGAGTGGCTCGCCGAGATCACCGAGGCCCTGGCCGCGCACGACAAGGCCAACCCCGACTCGCCCGCGGCGCCGTATGCGATCAACCAGATCGTGCACCGGAGCAACGACCGGCTCGAGCACGACATGCAGGTGTGCGCGAAGTACAAGGTGCCGGTGGTCATCACCAGCCTGGGCGCACGCGAGGACGTGAACCAGGCCGTGCACGGCTGGGGCGGCGTGGTATTGCACGACGTCATCAACAACGTATTCGCCCACAAGGCCATCGAAAAAGGCGCTGATGGCCTGATCCCCGTCGCCGCCGGTGCCGGCGGCCATGCCAGCGTCAAGAGCCCGTTCGCCATGGTCGCGGAAATCCGCGAATGGTTCGGCGGCCCGGTGGCGCTCTCGGGCGCCATCTCCTCGGGCGGCGCCATCCTGGCCGCGCAGGCGATGGGCGCGGACCTCGCCTATATCGGCTCGGCATTCATCGCGACCGAGGAAGCACGCGCGGTCGAGGGTTACAAGAAGATGATCACCGCATCGAATTCGGACGACATCGTCTACAGCAACTTCTACACCGGCATCCACGGCAACTATCTCAAGGGCAGCATCCGCAACGCGGGCATGGACCCTGAAAACCTGCCGCAGAGCGATCCCAGCAAGATGAATTTCGCGACGGGCGAAGGTGCAAACGCCGCCAAGGCCTGGAAGGACATCTGGGGCTGCGGCCAGGGCATCGGTGCCATCACCGAAGTCCTTCCAGCGGCCGAGCTCGTGGCGCGGTTCAAGCGCGAATACGCCGAGGCCAAAGCCCGGATCTGCGCGAACTGATCGCCGGGTCGGGGCAGGCATGGAAAAGAAACACATCATCACCAGCGATAGACAAAGGAGTCCGACGTGACCCAGGAATTGCTCGAAACCAAAGAGAACGGCATCGCCACGCTGACCATGAACCGGCCCGAGGCGCGCAATGCGCTGACCCGCGGCATGATGGCCGGCCTGGCCGAAGCCTTGCCGCGCCTCGCGGCGGACCCGACGGTGCGCCTCGTCGTTCTCACGGGTGCCGGCGGCGCCTTCTGCGCAGGCGGCGACGTCAAGGGCTTTGCCGCGCGCAATGCTGCCGGCGGTTCAGCGGATGCCGCCACGTTCGACCAGAAGGTCACCGACCTGCGCGCGCGCATGGATACCAGCCGTTGGCTGCACGAAATGCCCAAGCCCACCCTCGCGGTGATTCCGGGTCCGGCGGCCGGCGCGGGACTCTCGCTGGCGCTCGCCTGCGACATGCGCATCGCCGCGGACGACGCGAAGCTTACGACCGCCTTCTCGAAGATCGGCCTGTCGGGCGACTTCGGCGGCAGCTATTTCCTCAACCACCTGGTGGGCGCCGCCGTGGCGCGCGAACTCTATTTCACCGGGCGGGTGCTGCGCGCCGACGAGGCGCAGAAAATGGGCATGGTCAACCGCACGGTGCCGGCAGCGCAACTGGCCGACGCCGCACGCGCCTGGGCGAGTGAACTCGCCGCCCTGCCCACCATCGCCGTCGGGTACATGAAACGCAACCTCAATGTCGGTCTGCGAGGTTCGCTGTCGGACGTTCTGGATGCGGAGTCGATCCACATGATCCGCACCTTCGAGACCGAAGACCACAAGGGCGCGGCGGCAGCGTTTGTCGAAAAACGCGCGCCGACTTTCGGAGGACGTTGATCATGGCAAGCCATTCGACCGGTGATGGAGGCATTCCCCCGCGCGACGCAGCCGAGCGCGGACTCAAACGCGTCATGACGCTCGGCGGGGCCTACGGTACCCGGAACTACACGGTAAAGGATCTGCGCGACCAGAAAGGCAGGCGGGTGTTGTGCGAGACAGTCCCGTTTTCCGTCGAAGAGGCTGCCGCCGCCGAGGAAGCGGGCATCGACACGATGAAGGTGCGCTTCGACCCGAAGCACCCGGACCTTGCCGTGGCGATACGCAAGGCCGCGCCGAATACTTTCATGTCGTTTTCGGTGCCTCTGGTTGCGGCGGCCACCGCGGACGAGGCGGTTCGACTCGCGTATCAGGCGATGGAAATCGGCGCGGACGCCATCATGTGCCAGTGGTCGCCCCGCTTCATCAGCGCGGCAGCCGAGGCCGGCGTCCCGGTGCAGGGCCACGCGGGACTCGTGCCGAGAAAGAGCACCTGGACCGGCGGCCTGCGCGCGGTGGGCAAGACGCTGGACGAGGCGCTCTGGATCTACCGCGAGATCAAGCGCCTGGAAGAGGCCGGTGCCTGGGCCGTCGAAGTCGAGGTGATCCCGGCGGCGCTGCTCGCGGAGATCAGCAAGCGCACCACGCTCATCACCTCGTCGATCGGCGCCGGTGGCGGCGGTGATATCCAGTTCCTGTTTGCCGAAGACATCCTCGGCAACCACCGGCCGCCCTATCCGCGCCATTCGAAGCAGTACCGCGAACTGTACAAGATGCAGGAGGCCATCCAGGCCGAGCGCGTCTCCGGGTTCAAGGACTTCATCGCGGACGTGCGCTCGGGCGGCTTCCCCGGGCCTGCGCATGTCGTCAACGCGCCGGAAGGATTGATCGGCGCATTTGTCGAACACGCCGACAAGACCAAGTCCTGAAATAACCCATCGAGGAAAGCACATGAGCGAAGCGCCCCCCTACACACCGCCCAAGGTCTGGACCTGGAACAAGGAAAACGGCGGCCGGTTTGCGAACATCAACCGCCCGATCGCAGGGGCGACGCACGAGAAGGAACTGCCTGTCGGTCGTCACCCGCTGCAGCTGTATTCGCTGGGGACACCGAACGGCGTGAAGGTCACCGTGATGCTCGAGGAGTTGCTGGCCCTGGGGCATGCGGGCGCGGAATACGACGCCTGGCTGATCCGCATCCACGAAGGCGACCAGTTCGGCAGCGGATTCGTGGCTGCGAACCCGAACTCCAAGATCCCGGCCCTCGTCGACCGCAGCGGGTCTGCGCCGATACGGGTATTCGAATCCGGCGCGATCCTGCTCTATCTGGCCGAGAAGTTCGGTGCTTTCCTGCCGAAGGACGCGGCAACGCGCACCGAGTGCCTGTCGTGGCTGTTCTGGCAGATGGGCAGCGCGCCCTATCTCGGCGGCGGGTTCGGCCATTTTTACGCCTACGCACCGACCAAGATCGAATACGCAATCGACCGCTTCGCGATGGAAGTCAAGCGCCAGCTCGACGTGCTCGACCGGCGCCTCGCCGACAACGCCTACCTCGCGGGGCCGGACTACACGATTGCCGACATCGCTGTCTGGCCCTGGTACGGCCAGCTGACCCGCGGTCTGCTTTACGGTGGCGGCGAATTCCTGCAGGTCGAGGAGTACAAGAACGTGCGGCGCTGGACCGAAGAGATCGGCGCACGCGCGGCGGTGAAGCGCGGCCGCATGGTCAATCGCGCGCAGGGCGATCCAGCCAGCCAGCTGCACGAACGCCACGAGGCGAGCGACTTCGACACGAAAACCCAGGACAAGATCGCCGCTCCTTCCTGACCGGCGACTTTTCGGCAAGGCAGCAGCGTCGGAGCCTTCTTCCTGTATGGCTTGCCGGGACTACGCTGCGGGCCGCCGGTCGCCGAGCAGCAGCCCCAGCAGGGCGTCGGCCGGCACCGGCCGGCTGATGAGGAAACCCTGCATCTGGTCGCAGCGCAGAAGGCGGAGCATCTTTGCCTGCTCCTCCGTTTCGACGCCTTCGGCGACCACCGTCAGTCGCAGCGAATGCGCAAGCGATATGATCGTCTGCACCAGCGTCATGGTGTCGGAGTCGTCCAGCATCGAAACGATGAACGCGCGATCGATCTTGAGGCAGTTGACCGGTAGTTTCGCCAGATAGGCGAGAGACGAGTAGCCGGTGCCGAAATCGTCGATCGCGATCTGCATGCCCAGGTCGCGCAAAGCCTTCAGCTTGTCGATGTTCGATTCGACCTCTTCCATCAGCAGGCTCTCGGTGATCTCCAGGTCGATGCCGGTCGGAACCCCGCCCGCGCCCAGAACCTCCCGGACCGTGTTCACAAAGTCCGGCTGGCGCAACTGGATCTGGGACACGTTGACCGCGATGCGCGGTGCGCTCAGGCCCCGCGCCTGCCAGTCGGCATGATCGCGTACCGCGCGACGAAGCGCCCAGGATCCGACCTCGAGGATCAGTCCGGTCTCCTCGAGCAGGGGGATGAACTGTCCCGGTGGCACCAGCCCCAGCTCGGGGCTCTGCCAGCGGATCAGCGCCTCGACCCCGGCGATTGCGCGCGACTCCATATCCACCTTTGGCTGGTAGTGCAGGACGAACTCCTCCCTCTCCAGCGCCTGACGCAGCTGATTTTCGAGCGTAAACCGGGCGCCGCTGCTCTCTGGTCATGTCCGACACGTGGAAGGTGACCCGCTCACCGCGCTCCTTGCCCACGCGCAGCGCCGCCTCGGCGTTGCGCATCAGCAGTTCGGCATCGCGCCCGTCCCGCGGGAAAAGCGCGACCCCGCACTTGGCCGCGACGCGCACTTCGGAACCATTGAGCGGGTACGGGAGCGCAAAACACTCCTGCAATATGGCTTCGATTCGCCGCGCGGCCTCCGAGCGCCCCCGAACCGGGTAGAGGACGATCGCGAATTCGTCACCCCCGGTGCGCGCGAGGTTCGAAGGTTCCGCATGCGCCCTCAACCGGGCGGCGACCTGGCGCAGGAGCGTGTCGCCTGCATGGCGGCCGAGCGAATCGTTGATCGTGCGCAGGCGCTCGAGGTCCATGACCACGAACGCCAGCTTCCGGTCTGCCGCTGCGGCAACCTGTACGTGCTGCGCCATGCGCTCCTGAAACAGGGTGCGGTTGCCCAGCCCGGTGAGTCCGTCGTAGAAGGCGAGGTAGTCGATCCTGCTTGCCTTCTCGAGGTGGTCGAGCGCAAACGCAATGTCTCCGGCCAGTTCCTCCAGGAGCCGTATTTCCCTGTCATCGAAAAATCCCGCGATGCTCTGCGCAAAGCGCAAACACGCCCATGACCTGATCGTCGACCACGAGCGGAAAGACGCCCATCGAATGGATGCCCGCATCGATCAATCCGTCCGGCCTGAAGACGCGCGCATCGGCGCCGATTTCGTTGGCGACAACGGGCAGGCGCTCCGCAATGGCCTTGCCCGCCAGCCCGCGATCCACATGCAGGTCTTCAGTTACCGCACGCAGTACCGGGTCGCCCGGGGGCCAGGAATTCTGGTGAGACGCCTCGACCTCGAGCAGGCGTCCGTCCTGCTTCAAGCAATGCGATCCAGGCGAGCCGGAACCTTCCCGCGTCGACCGCGATCCGGCAGGCTTCCCGGAACAGTTCCCCGCGGTCCTTCACCCGAACGATCAGCGAATTGATGCCGCTCAGCATCGCCTCCACGCGCCTGAGCCGCTCGATCCGCGCCTGCTGCGCGCGCCGCTCCGAGATGTCGTGAAGCGAACCGAGCAGGTAGCGTTCGCCGAGCTCATTGACTTCCACGCTCGCGCTGATCGACACCCAGATGAGCGTGCCGTCGGCGCGGCGCAACCGAGTCTCGAAACCGCGCACTTCGCCAGACGTGTTCAGGTCATGGAAAAATTTCTCCCTGTCAGCCGCGTCGATCCAGACCTGGGAGTCGATGTCCGTAACCCGATCGTGGTAGTCCTGCATGGACGCATAGCCGTACATGCGCAACGCAGCCGGATTGGCATCGAGCAGTCTTCCATCCACCGATGCCTCGTAGATGCCCTCGACCGACCGCTCGAAAATCATCCGGAACCTGCGCGCCGCGTCCACCAGGGCCTGCGCGCTGCGTTTTTCCTCCGTCACGTCCTGGAATCGTGCTGAACCAGCGCGGGTCGCCCTGATCCTTCGGCATCGGCCCGCGAGCGGTTCGACGTGCTGGCGCAGGTGGATCCAATCCTCTCCGCGCGGGAACCGGTACTCGACCTCGTAGGCCGCGAGGGCTTCCGCCGCCAGAAGCGCACGACTTCGAAAGGCCTCGCGGTCTTCAGGATGGATCCTGTCCAGCCAGTCGCGCGTGCTGCTTGGAAACTCCGACGCCGTCAGGCCGATCAACTGCGGAAGGTTCTCGGACCAGCGCTCGAAGCCGCCGCCCGGTCCCGTCACGAGGTGCGCGAGCTTCGCCATGGCCTGCGCGCGGCGCAATCCGGCCTCGCTCTCGCGCAGGGCGTTCTCGGCGGCAATCCGGCCGCGAATATCCCGGGAAACCGCCGCGATCAGCCAGTCGTCGCCCGAGCGCAGCACGTGCCGTGTCGATTCGAACGGCAGTTGCGACCCGTCCTTGCACAGGTAGAAACTGTTCATGCCGCCGTGCCTTGCGGGATCGCGCGATCAGGGCGTCGTAGGCGGACTCGAACTCGGCCCGCGTGCCGGGCAGGATGTCCTGCGGCCCCAGACGCAGGAGTTCCTCGCGCGTGTAGCCGAGCAGCCTGCACGCGGTCGCGTTGACGTCGACATAGCGCATCGACCCTCGATCGATGATCAGGACCATGTCGATGGCGTTGTCCATCGCGAGTCGAAAGCGCTGCAGTTCGGCCTCGGCGCGGCGGCGCTCGGTGATCTCCAGCTGCAGCTCGGCCGCGTGGCGCTGGACCGCGTCGTACAGCAGGGCATGCTCGTAGCGCAGCGCGAGTTCGGTCGCCATGAGGCGTGCAAGGCGCGCGTCCTCTTCGGAAAACGGTTCCCCATTCTTCCGGTCGGCAAAATACAGCCAGCCGTAGATCCGCTCCGGGCGTGGCGACCGAGAGGGCGAGCAGGTTGCCGACCGTCCGGGTGGCCCTCGGGCAGCCCTTCGGCCGTCTCCGGCAGTCTGCCCATCGACGGCCGCGGATGGTCCTGCGCTCCGCGATCAGCGATCCGAGCAGCCCGCTGCGCGGTACCTCGCCGCCCTCCCGAAGAGCGAACCGCGTCGACCCCGCGCGTGAGCACGTGGGCAAGCGTGCCTTCCCGTTCGTCCAGCAGCCCGAGAACCGTCACGTTCGAATCGAGAACCTCGCAGGCTGCCGCAAAAAACAGCTTTACGAGGCGTGCCGGTTCGCGCTCCGCATTCATCGCCATGCCCACTTCGACCACGGCCGAGAGCTGCGAAGTCAGGCGCTGCATGGCGCACGAGATTCTCCGAGAATTTCCGCGACAGTCCGCGGATGTGCTCCGGGCGGCAGGTCCGAGCCGGCTTGCGGCGAGCGTGTCGAACTTGACCTGCAGGCCCTCGCAAATCCGTCACGTAGCCATCGAAGGTGTCGTCGATGCCCGCCGTGTCGCAGTTGACTTGGACGCCGGGCTATCGCCGCCTGCGGCGCGCTTCCTTCGCCGCCGAGTGACCTCGTCGACGACCGCGAGGATTTGCGCCGGCTCGCTCGGCTTGGGAAGCACCGCGCGCAACGCCGCACGACGCCGCCAGTTGCCTGGCCTGGGGTTCGCTGTAGGTGGCGGTATAGAAGATCACCGGGGTTGCCGCGATCGCGGGGTCGGCGCGCAGCCTTGAGCACGAACTCGTAGCCGTCCATGGTCGGCATCAGGATGTCGGTGATCACGAGGTCCGGCCGCGCGCTCCTGACCAGCCGCAGCGCCTCCTCGCCGTCGGCGGCCTCGAGCAGGTCGATGCTCGAGGTAGCCGAGCAGCGTCACCAGGAAATCCCGGTTGCTGGGGCGATCGTCAACGACGAGGATGGTGGCCATCCGTCCTCCGCTCAGGTCGCGCCGCGGCGCAGGGCCGGCGGAAGGTATGCCTCGATCTGCGCGACGAACGTTTCGGGCTGATCGGCTTGGACAGGTAGCCGTCGAAGCCCGCGTCGCGGACCCGGATCTCATCGCCGGGCGCCGAGAATGCGGTGATCGCCACCACCGGGATCGTCCGGGTCCGCGGCGCCTCGCGCACGCTGCCGCAGGACTTCGTAGCCGTCGTGCACCGGCATCTGCAGGTCGCAGAGGATGAGGTCGGGCTTCAGTTCGCCTTCGCCGTGCGCACGCCCTCGCCCCCGTCGACGGCGTGCAGGACGTGCGTGCCCGGCCGACTTGAGCAGGTAGTCGACCAGCGCCAGGTTGGCCGCGATTGTCTTCCACCACCAGTATTCGGGCGGTCATGGTTCAGCCCTCCGGCAACACGAGCGTGAACGTGCTGCCCCTGCCGTACGCGCTTTCGAGGTCGATGCGCCCGCCAAGCGCCTCGGCCAGCTTGCGGCTGAGGTGCAGGCCGAGGCCGGTACCCTCCCGAGGAGGCTGCCCGCGCGCTTCGATCTGCGGTGAAAGGCTCGAACAGGCGTGACTGATCCTCGGCGCGGATGCCGATCCCGGTGTCCGTCACGCGCACCGAAATCGTGCCGCGTGTCGCCTCCGGCGCGGGCGAGCGTGACGCGCACCCCGCCCGTGTTGCGTGAACGCGATCGCGTTGTTGACGAGATTCAGGAGGATCTGCCTGAACGCGCGCCGGTCCGTGCGCGCGCGCAGCTTCTCCTGCGCCAGGTCGAGCTCGAGCGCGAGGCCCTTGCGCTCCGCCAGCGGCCGCAGCGAGGTGACCACGTCGGTCAGGAGCTGATCGCAGGGCACTGCCTCGGGTCTCGAGCTCAAACTTGTCCGCTTCGATCTTCGCAAGATCAAGCAAGTCGTTGATCAGCGACAGCAGATGCCGGGAGCTCGCCTGAACGGTGCGCAGCTGCGTTTCCTGGTCATCGTTCAGCGGGCCGGGCAGCTTCATCAGCAGGGTGCCGGTGAACCCGATGATCGCGTTCAGCGGGGTGCGCAGCTCGTGGCTCATGGTCGCGAGGAACCGGTCCTTGGCCCGGTTCGCGCGCTCCAGCTCGAGGTTCTTTTCGTGCAGGGCCGTCTCGAAGCGCTTTCGCTCCGTGATGTCGCGGATCGCGCTCGACACCAGCGTTCCCTCTTCGGTTTCGAGCGGGCTCAGGCTGATCTCGATCGGAAACTCATGGCCGTCCTTGCGCCGGCCGTAGAGTTCCAGCCCGACCCCCATCGGGCGCGACCTTGGGATCGGCGAAGAATCCGTCGCGATGCTCCGGGTGCTTGTCGCGAAAGCGCTCGGGCAGCAGCATCTCGATCTTCTGCCCGAGCATCTCGCCGCGCGCGTAGCCGAACAGTTTCTCGGTCTGCGAGTTGACCAGGGAAATGCGTCCCTCGCGGGTGACGATGATGATCGCGTCCGGGCGCCGACTCGAGCAGGCCGCGGAATTTCTGGTCGGCGCGCTTGCTCGCGCTGACGTCGCGGATCGCGCTCATCACCAGCGTGCCTTCATCGGTGATCCAGCGGGCTCAGGCTGATCTCGACCGGGAACTCCGTGCCGTCCGTTCGAAGCCCGTACAGGTCCAGTCCGGCCCCCATGGTGCGCACCCGCGGCTGGGAGAAGAAGCCCGAACGATGCCCGATGTGCGCGTTCCGGTAGCGCGCGCGGGCAGCAGTACCTCGACCGGCAGGGCGCGCATCGCGTCGCGCTCGTAGCCGAACATTTTTTCGGCGTGCGAATTGGCGAGCACGATCCGCCCCGTGCGGGTTGACCATCACGATGCCGTCGGGGGTCGATTCGATCAGTTCGCCGTACTTGGCTTCCATCAGCCGCGCGTGCCGCGCTGACCTTGAGCGCGGTCACGTCCTTCTTTACCGAGATGACGAAGCGCAGCGAGCCGTCCTCCTCGCGTACGGCCCGCCGCGACCCGTCGATGTAGACCAGCGAACCGTTCCTGGTCCTGCGCATCGATTCGTAGGAGGTCGTCTGCCCGCCTCGATGGTCTGGCGCAGGTGGTTCCTTGCTCCTCGTCGACCAGATCCACCGGGACGATCAGCGCCTGCAGAGTTCGGCCCAGGGCTTCGGCGCTGCGTGTAGCCGAAAATTGATCTCCGCCGCGCGGTTCCAGAACAGTACGGTCCCGTCCCCGGAGGTCGCGATGATCGCGTCCGGCGATTCCTGCACAAGCAGCTTTTCGATATCCGTGTCCATTCGTCTCCGCCTCACGATCCCGGACACCAGGATAAAGCATCGACCCGTCAGACGATAAATGTCTAGAATGCCGGACACAGGAACGTCTATCGTAAATCCCCGATTCGGTCCCTAAGTCCGAAGGACCTATTCGAGGCCGACGATGCCGTGCCGGATCGCGTAACGGACCAGCGCGGGAAGATTGTCGAGGTCGAGTTTCTTCATCAGCCGCAGCCGGTAGGTTTCCACCGTGCGCGGCGACAGGCCGATCAGGCGGCGACTTGCGGATTCGAGTTCCCCTCCGCAACCAGTCTCAGGATGTTCGTTCCCGTTGCCGTGAGCGCGTCCGCCAGACGGGCTCACGGCGGAGGCAGCCGCAGATCGGCCCGAACTTCGCAAGCCGCCCATCGAAGTAACGCCGCCACCGGCCAGACGGCGCGAATCGGCCTGGAATATTTCCGTCGACTTCGCGTCCTTCGAACGTAACCGCGCGCACCGGCCTCGACGGCGCGGCGCACGACGGCGGGCGACGCATGCATCGACAGCACGAGCACCGCCGCCTCCGGCGCGCCCAGGCGAACGAATCGGCGCGGTCTCGATGCCGTTGATGCCCGGCATCGAAATATCCATGCACGATCGACGTCGGGGTTTGAGCCGCGCAGCCTGCTCGATCGCCGCATTCCCGCTGGCCGCCGTGCCGACCACGCGGATTCCCTGCTGCCGTTCGAGCACTGCGCGCAGGCCCTCGCGAACGACGGGGTGGTCGTCCACCAGCAGCACGGAAATCGTCGGCCGTCTTCCTGGAATCGCGGAGGCCTTGCGCATTGCACGAACCCCCGGTGATGAGGGGATGGCATTGTCGAGCCGCGCGCGGCGATGTGCTTTCACGCGTCCCTCGAAAGCTGGCGACCGGATATTTCCGATCGCAAATGCCAAGTGTTCAGGCTACGCCAATCGCAAGCTCCAGGGAATCGCTACCACTTCAGGACTTCGGTTGCAGCCTTTCTCGCGCGGTAGCGCGTTCCCAGGCGCGAAGGTCCGGCGCTCTCCAAAAAGATCGGCCTCGACTATGGCCAGCGATTCGATCAGGTGGGAGCCGTCTTCCAGTTCCCGCACCGGGAGCGTGCCGAATAGAGTTTCATGCCGGCTCCAGTCGGATCCCCTTCGGTCCACCATTTTGCTGTCGGATACCGCCGCCGGGCCAACGACCGAGTCGATTGCGCACCGGCCTTTCGGTAATATACGACGCCATGCTGATCACCTTCGTCGCCCTGTACCTCGCGCTGACCATCGCCATCGGCCTTCATCGCCGCGCGCCGCGTCAAGAATTCGACCGACTACCTGATCGCCGGCCGCAGCCTGCCGCTGTACATGAACGTCGCCACCGTGTTCGCGACCTGGTTCGGCGCCGAAACGGTGTTGTCGGTATCGGCCACCTTCGCCAAGGACGGCCTGCACGGCATCCCGGGCGATCCCGTTCGGCGCTTCGCTGTGCCTGGTGCTGGCCGCGCTGCTGTTCGCACGCCTGTTCTACCGCATGAACCTGCTCACGATCGGCGACTTCTACAAGCAGCGCTACGGCAAGCCGGTGGAGGTGCTGACCAGCCTGTCGATCACGGTGAGCTATCTGGGCTGGACCTCCGCGCAGATGACCGCGCTGGGCCTCGTGATCTTCACGCTCTCGGGCGGCGCGCTCGAACTGAACCAGGCCGTCATGCTCGGCGCCGGCGTGGTCGTCGTCTATACGATCTTCGGCGGCATGTGGTCGGTGGCCTTCACCGACCTCTTCCAGACGGTGGTGATCCTGATCGGCCTGAGGCTGGTCGCGGTCCTGGTCGGCGACCTCGCCGGGGGCGCGGAAAAGGTGCTGCGGCAGGCGGCGGCAGACGGCAAGCTCGTGATGTTCCCGGCCGGCATGGACGCGGCCGCATGGTGGGGCATGGCCGGCGCGTTCTTCGCCTTCGCCTTCGGCTCGATCCCGCAGCAGGACGTATTCCAGCGCATGACCAGCGCAAAGAACGAGAAGACCGCGGTGCGCGGCACCATCATCGGCGGGCTGATCTATTTCTGTTTCGCGTTCGTGCCGATCTACATCGCCTACGCGGCGCTGGTGGCCGACCCTTCGCTCGGCGCCCTGTTCGCCGACAAGGACGCGCGCGTGATCCAGAAAATCCTGCCCGATCTGGTGCTGGGAAAGATGCCGCTCTGGGCGCAGGTGATGTTCTTCGGCGCGCTGCTCTCGGCGATCCTGTCCACCGCCAGCGGCGCCCTGCTCGCGCCGACGGCGCTGTTCACCGAAAACGTGGTGCGTCCCTTCGTGCCGCACATGGGCGACCGGCAGATGCTGCTGACGCTGCGCATCATCCTGGTCACGTTTTCGGCCGCCGCCCTGGTGTTCGCGGTCAACAGCACCAGCACGATGTACGAGATGGTGCAGAACGCCTACAACGTCACGCTGACCGGCGCCTTCGTGCCGCTGCTGGCGGGCGCCTACTGGAAGCGCGCCAATACCCAGGGCGCACTGTTTTCGATCGTGCTGGGCGTCGGTACCTGGCTCACGGCGAACACCATCGCGGCCGAGGCGATGGTGCCGCCGAACCTGGTCGGTTTCTTTGCCTCGATCATCGGCATGGTGCTCGGAACGCTGGCACCGACGATCATCCGCAACCACGGACAGTCGATCGAAGCTTCGCTCGCGCACCCGGGACACCTGCCCGGGCAGCACGGCCACCACTGAACGACTCTACGCGCCGGTTCGCAAACGGCGCCGGCGAGCGTGCCGCGCCTGTCACCAGTGCAGTCCTTCCTTCGAGCCTGTTCATGCATTCCCCTGTTCACGTTTCGCTCCGTCCCGAAGACTACACCGGGCGCGGATATATACTGGACGAACGACGCACCTGCCACTTTCAGGACCCCGCCATGGACAACGAACTCGATGCCGCCCTCGGCTTTGCGCCCGACTACGACGCGGCGATCCCCTACATGCTGCGCACCCGCGAGTACTACAAGGCGATCGGCTACACGACGCCCTATCGCTGGGCGCACTACATCGGATGCGCCGTTCACTGCCGCTGAAGAAGCCGCTGGCGCAGTCGCGCGTCACCTCGATCACCACCGCCGCGCCCTACCAGCCCGACAAGGGCGACCAGGGCCCGGGCGCAGCCTACAACGGCAGCGCCAAGTTCTACCAGGTCTATGACGGCGACACGTCGAAGACGCACGACCTGCGCATCTCGCATATCGGCTACGACCGCAAGCACACCACCGCGACCGACAGCGGCACCTGGTTTCCGCTGCCGCAGCTGTTGCGCGCGGCCGCGGCCGGGCGCATCGGCGCGGTCGGCGCCGCGCTTCTTCGGCGCACCGACCAATCGCAGCCACCGCGTCACCATCGACATCGACGCGCCGGAGATCCTCGCGCGCTGCCGCGCCGACGGGGTCGATGTCGCCGTGATCGTGCCGAACTGCCCGGTCTGCCACCAGACCGCCAGCCTGATCGCCCGCCACCTGGAAGCCAACGGCATCGCCACCGTCGTGATGGGCTGCGCCAAGGACATCGTCGAGCACGCCGCCGTGCCGCGCTTCCTGTTCAGCGATTTCCCGCTCGGCAACGGCGCCGGCAAGCCGCACGACGTGGCATCGCAGGCGTTGACGCTCGAACTGGCGCTGCGCCTGCTCGAATCCGCGGTCGCGCGCGCAGACCACGCATGCAGTCGCCGCTGCGCTGGAGCGAGGACGGCCTCTGGAAGCTCGACTACCTGAACCTCGAGCAGATCGGCGCCGAGGAACTGGGCGCCGCCGCGCCGAGTTCGACCGCAGAAGGAACTCGGCCGCGGCCAACCTTCCGCGATCGCGCCGCCGCCTGAACGGGCGTGCACGAACATGTCCGCCCGACCGTTCGAGGGCGTAAGATCCTCGACTTCACGCAGGTGCTGGCCGGGCCGTTATGCCAGCTACCAGCTCGCCCTGCTCGGGCGCCGACGTGATCAAGGTCGAGCGTCGCGAAGGCGAGGACATGCGCCGCACGCCGCTGTCGCGCGAATGGGCCGAGCGCGGCATGGCCTCGGGCTGGATGGCGGTCAACGGCAACAAGCGCAGCCTGACGCTCGACCTGCAGAAGCCCGAAGCGCTCGGAATCGTCGAGCGCCTCGCCGCGAGCGCCGACGTGGTGATGGAGAATTTCCGCCCCGGCGTGATGGACCGGCTGGGCATCGGCTACGAGGTGCTGACAGAGACTCAACCCGCGCCTGATCTGGTGCTCGATCAGCGGCTATCGGCCAGACCGGACCCGACCGGCTCGAGGCCGGCTACGACGGCAAGATCCAGGCGATGTCCGGCATCATGGCGATCACCGGCCACCCCGAGACCGGCCCGACGCGCGCCGGATTTGCCGTCTGCGACACCCTCACCGGCATGACCGCGGCGTTCGCGATTTCCTCGGCGCTCTTCCAGCGCACCCATACCGGGGAAGGGCAGTTCGTCGACGTCTCGATGCTGGAGGCAACGCTTGCGCTGCTGGCCGGGCAGGTCGCCGACTACACGGTGTCGGGCCACCGCCAGCTGCAATCGGGCAACCAGGCCGTCAGCCGGCGCACGACCGCCAACCTGTTCAAGGCCGGTGAAGGCCATCTGCTGCTCGCGGTCAACAACGACAAGCAGTACCGCTGCCTGATGGAGGCGCTGGGCCGTGCCGACACCTTCGAGGATCCGCGCTTTGCCGACTGGTTCCTGCGGAACGAGAACGAGCCCGCGCTGCGCGCGATCATCGAGGAAGCCCTCGCCGCGGATACCGCGAAGAACTGGGAGACCCGCCTCAACGCGGCCGGCGCGCCCTGCTCGAGCATCTGGCGGGTCGAGGAGATCATCGATCATCCGCAGATCGTCGCGCGCGGCGCGATGCAGACGGTCGACAGCGCCTACGGTCCGCTGCGCTTCATGGGCAGCGGATTCCAGCTTGCCCACGGCGGCGGAAAACTCGACACGGTGGCCCCGCCCCTGGGCGCGCACACCGACGAAGTGCTCGGTGAGTTCGGCTATGGTGCTACGGAAATTGCGGCATTGCGCGCCGCACACATCGTCTAACCGCGAATGCCGTTCGGGTGGCCGGGGTCAGGAGTCAGTTTGTACTGATCTTTGCATCCGTCACAACCTTTCCCCAGCGCCGACTCGTTTCGGCCACCGCCTTGCTGAATTCTTGCGGCGAGCCGCCGACTGGATCGAACCCTATCTTCGCAAGCGTCGTCTTTGCTTCCGGAATCTGCAAGACCGCGTTGATTTCAGCGTTGAGCTTTGATGCTATCGCGGGAGAACCGCCGGGTGGCAGAAACACGCCCTGCCAAGTCGCGAAGTCATAGCCATCGTAGCCCAGCTCGCGCATGGTCGGCACGTCAGGCAGGGCGCCTGCACGCGTTGCGCTGGAAACCGCCAAGGCGCGCATTGCGCCTTGCTTGACATGCCCTATGACGGCCGGGAGCGTCACCCAGAAGAACTGGATGTTGCCTGCCAGCAGTTCTTTGGTCGCAGAAGGTGCGCCTGTGAATGGCACGTAGACCATGTCCAGCTTCTGGGTCATCCGCATCAGCTCGGCGGTCAGATGACCCAGCGTCCCGGTTTGCGGCGCGCCATAGTTGAGCTTGCCGGGGTTCGCTTTTGCGTAGGCGATCAGACCGGCCACGTCTTTGGCTGGAAGATCTTTATTGACTACCAGAATCTGCGGTGACGAAATCGCGTGATTGACCGCGACAAAATCGGATGACTTGAACGGCAGATTCGGGAACAGCGTGTCATTGATCGACAACGCGTCGCTGCTGACCAGCAACGTATACCCGTCGGGCGCCGCCTTGGCCGCCGCGGCATGACCAATGTTGCTCCCGCCTCCTGGCTGATTGATGATCAGGATCTGCTGGCCGAGGCGCGGAGACAGATGATGCGCCAGGGTACGCGCCAGAATGTCCGGACTCGCCCCGGGTTGCGTAGGCACGATGATTCGAATGACCTTTGAAGGATATGGATCGGTCTGCGCGTGGACGACAAATGAGGCCGCCAGGGCGGCAAGCAGGACAGCAAGTCGGCGAATCGGCATACGGGCTCCTGACGGGAACTTACGATGGAACTCCGGCATCGGCCATGGCAGCTGGGGAAATCCCCGGCACAAACATGTCCGCTGCCTCTATCTGCATGTTGATTGCGCCCAACCGGCGCTGCAAATCGATAGCCTGTTGCAGATGTTCAAGCTTCAGATCACAGTCGGCGTAGAGGTAGGGAAGCTCTCGCTCGATCGATTGCATCATGGTGGCGCCATCGGTTCCGTAGCTCCGCGCGCCGAATGCAGCCCACTCGTCCAGATGATCGAAGCAATATTGATGACTGCGCTGCAGCGCGCGCAGCACGGCCCGCAACAACTCACGCTCTTCAGCGATCATGCGCTGATTCGCAACCACGATCGACCACTGCATGGTCGGACAGAACTCACGATCCGTAAGCGCCTGCAGTACGCGGAACAGGCCGCGCGCCTCACCGATACTGACGTTTGGTTCGGATATCACCGCGGCCTGCAGTTCACCCGACGCAAACAATTCAAGCACTTCGGGATAGCGGGAGCCCAGGCCGATCAGATTCAGATCCTGATCCGGGTCGATGCCGTTCTTCTGCAGCACGAGGCGCATGAACCAGTAGCTGCAACTGCCTATGGTGAGCGCGGCCGCGGTCTTTCCGCGCAAGTCCGTCCAATCGCCTATTGCAGGCGCAGCCACAAGGTACTGCACGGCATGTCGCCGCACCCCGCTTCCGATTACCCTGAAGCGCGCACCACGCGCGATTGCTGTCGTTCCCGGCGGGCTGCCGAGCTCGCCAACCATAAGTGCCCCGCTGTCATACGCAGCGGCAATCTCGGGGCCTCCGAAAATGATTCGCACATTGAGGTCGATACCTTCGTCGCGAAAGAATCCACGCTCAACCCCTAGGCGAACCTGCAGCCCCTCCTTGTCAGTAGGAACACCATAGTCCAGCCGCACCATAAGGAAAGCTCCTCCAAATCCACTGGATCATCCGGAAAGACCAGTATGCGGAATATTGTGCGCAGGAAATTTCCGACCTTGCAAGCGAAGGCTCGAAATCCCCTGACCCGCGCATGCCAGGGGTGTCGCTACATCTGTCGCCCAGAAACTTGTCAGATCCTG
>CAWJNP010000007.1:0-19106 GCA_963844255.1 uncultured beta proteobacterium | reverse complement strand
GGTGACCGAATTCGCCAAAATCGGGCCTGTACATCATTGGACGGGAATCGTCGCGTTTGCCTTGTGCGCATGGCTCGGTACGCGGCTGGCGCGCTCGCCTGCGATGCGGCTTACCGGCTGCGCGATTCTCGTACTGGCCGTGTCCCAGGCCGCCCTCGGCATTTCGGCGCTCGCACTGTCGCTGCCGCTGTGGCTGGTGCTTGCGCACAACGTGGGCGCCGCATTGTTGCTCGCGGCACTGGTGCAGTCCGCTATTGCTACTGGCGCACGCCCTTAGGTCGCAAGAGCGATCCTCCATAGGCAAGCGCGAACAGTCCGAAAGCCCCGCTCCAGGCCGCACCCGCGGCCCAGGTCAGGTTCATCGCGTCCGCCCCGGCCAGCGGCGCGACCAGGCGAAGCAGCGCGGCCAGGGTGACCAGCGCATAGATGGCCTGCGTACCGCGCCCCGCGGCGAGTGCCTGCCCGCTGTGCCCGAGGGTGGCGCGGGTCATCACCGCCAGCGTCATCGTCCCGATCGCGCCTGCAGTCAGCGCATGCAGGGCCGTGGTCGGCGGGCAGCAGCGGATGCAGACCGTTGAAGCCGAGCAGCAGCAGGCCCAGCGCAAGCCAGCCGTAGCCCAGGTGCAGGATGAACACCATCGGCTCGCGCAGCGTCGCCAGCCCGCACCAGCGCGAAAGGCGGGCTGCGGCGGCGAGTCCGGCGGCCAGTGCGAACCACGGGGTCGCGCTTCCCGCCGGCGCGATCACCCAGGCCGCAAGGCCCGCCCCCGTGACCAGCAAGGCCGCGAGGTCGAAGCGTCCGATCGGCGCAGGCAGGCGGCCCTTCGGACGCGCCTTGGCGAGCCAGTTGCGCGTAAAGCTGGGGACGATGCGGCCGCCGACCAGGGCAATCAGCATCAGGATCGTGGCCAGTCCCAGCCGATTGCCGAGCTCCGCAGTCGACGCCGTTCCGATGATCTGGAGGTGGACCATCAGGTTGCCCGTAAACAGGAGCGCGAGCGCAACCAGCATCGGCAGGTTCTTCCAGTTGCGTCCTGCGATCAGTTCCCGCGCGACGACGGCGCCAAATGCGAGCGGAAACGCGAGGTCGGCAAGCGCCGCCGTGGTCGCGCCGAGCGTGCCCGAAAAGAGTACCGCTGCGCGCCCCGCCAGCCAGAGCCCGGCGAGCATCGCGAGCGGCGCACCGCGCACCGGCAGGCGGCCGGTCCAGTTCGGGATCGCTGTCAGAAGGAATCCGGCGACCGTCGCGGCCGCGTAGCCGTAGATCATCTCGTGCACATGCCAGACCACCGGCGGAAGTGCACTCGGCAACGCGACCTGCCCGGTATAGACGCACAACCAGACCGGGAGCGCGAGCGCAGACCAGAGCGCGGAAAGCAGGAAGAACGGCCGGAACCCGGCGGAAAACAGTGTTAGCCCGGGGCTGGGCGCCGGTTTTGCGGAGTGGTCCACGATCGTAGTGAGCGCCATGGGCTTGTCCTTCAGCCGAGCAACCCGAACGCCCCGGCGGGAGTGCGCAGGACCGCGACCGAAACGATATAGGCGAAGGTTGCAAGCGCCAGCACGAACGCCACCGCGCGCACCCGCCGCGTGCGCCCGCGCGAGAGCGCGACGCTGCCGAGCGCGATGTAGGCGAACAGCGCGACGACCTTGGCCGTCAACCAGGACTGCCCGAATGGATACTGGGCCGAGCGCCAGGCAAGCAGCAGCGCACTGGCGAGCAGCGCCGTGTCGACCACATGCGGCGCGATGCGCACGAAACGCGCACGCAGCAGCGGCGAATCGCCAAACATCAGCGCGCCACGCACAACGAAGCCGGCGATGCTCAGCATCGCGCAGGTCACGTGGATCGCTTTCAGCGTGGCGTAGTCCATACGATTCTTTAACTTTTAGAAGCGGGACCCAAGTACTGTAGCGGCTGAGCGGTCAGTTTGTGTTCCGATACCGGTACACTTGAGATGGGATTATCGGGGGAACACGCGCAGATCGGCAGGCAGAAAATGTTGAAACAGACCGGCGGAGGCAAACAACGTGTCGGGATACCGGCGCCTGGCCTCCCAGCCCTTCTTGCGCAAACGGCGCACCTCCAACGCGGCGGGTTCGGGTTTGCCTATGGGAACCATGGCCATGTCGAAAATAGAGCAGCTTGCTGCATCCATCAGGGCAACGCACTTGAACGCGCCATCTTCCCCCGTACGTATGCGTGCGTCGTTCAGCTGGAATACGATCCTCGCTTCATCGACTTCAAACTGGCTTCGGTGCAGCAAGGGTGGCCCGGTAAAGCCCAACGTTCGCTTCACCGGCGCGAGGCCAGTGCGCGAAGCGCCGCTGGCTGAGCGTCCGTGTGCGAGCGAGGGTTGGGAGTCATGCTCGACCTAGGCCTAAATTGATGCCGGGAGTAACCGTCGTTTTAGCGCCGGGCAGTGACGCGGATGGTGTAGCGCTTAGTGGGCGCGCCATCCGGCGTGATCTGCTCCGATTCAAGGTTCTGAGCATCTACGCCACTGAAGCCCGCTTGGCGGTACAAAGCGCCCCACTCGGCGGCGCTTCTCAGGTGGAAGCCAAATTCCGGGCGAGCAAACTGTGGCGGAGAGCGCGAATCGAGCGCCCCCATGACTGCGAACCCGCCAGGGCGCATGACGCGGCAGATTTCCATGAGCGGCGCGATAGGGTCTACCCAGAAATGGATTACGCCAATGGCGAAGACGCGGTCAAAGCTGGCATCGGCAAAGGGCATGCGCTCGGCAGACCCGAGATGAAAGGCAGCGCGGCCAGCGGAGACATAGTTAGCGTTGAAACGGTTTGCCTCGCTGACCATGGTTGGTGAAATGTCGATGCCTACATACTGGACACCAGCGGCTTGGCCGATTACGTCGGATGCTGCACGGCCATTGCCGAACCCGATCTCAAGGACTTGGCAACCAGCCTGCACTCCAAGCAGGGCGAGGGTTCGAGCATTGGCCTCCCGGTTGTTGCCATTGAGCCATTCGGCGACCTCGATACCTACGGAGCCCTCCGGGTTGGCCAGTTGGCGCGCCTGTTTGGCGGGCTGAAGCGAGCTGAAAACGGCCATTGATGCTTTCCTCCGAGAACAGGAAACGCGATGTCACGTAGGTTACTACTTTCGAACCGAAATAAATTCTGGCATTACGTAGTGCTTAGCGTTGGCTGACTTGGCTAGTTACAACTTCCGAAACGTCTGCTTCTTATCGAAAGCCTGCGCTATATCCCGCTGACGCCCAACGTCCGGCTTCAGGCGCGCGCCGCTCTTGGCGCGTCGACCTGCAAGCCGTTGTTAGGTGGCACCTTTTATATCTTGGTCGGTTGCTCAGCACAGTATTGGCCCCCAAATACCGCAAATAACTCTACGCACTCCGAATGCACGCGAGGATCGTTCGATAGCCACGGTTGAAGGATGATTCCGGGATGCTGGAGCCCGGCGTCGGCGTCAGGCTGCTCCATGGTAGGGCGATCAAGCCACCGCCACACGCGCCCTTGTAAGAAGATATTCGGTGCATCGCACCACGCATCAATCATCCCGTAGCACCACAACTGCACCTTCAGATTTGGCCAGCCGAAGGGGGGGAGCCGCCCCTGACCATTCCATGTCTTTAGTTCGATGATTAATATGTCGCCAGTTCTCGCATGGCGAAAAACTAGATCGGGCTTCGCAAGTAGCGGTTTTTGGTCTATTCGAAGCGCAGAGATTTCCAGTGGCTTCGATTTAGAATCACTGGTGCCGTTGAACTCCAATATCCATTCGCCAGACGGAAAGCGTTTGCTTGCGTAGTACCCCATGTCGAGCTTTTTCTTGGCTTGAATTCTTTCCCATCGCTCCTTTCGTAACTGAGCGAGGTCACGAAACACCCCATCGACTAACACGAGTTCTCCAGCTCTACCACGACTCTTTGCACTATCGTCTGTAGAAGCCTTGTCCAATTCGAACACCCAATCGGCAAATGACGTAACTACCGGCACTACATTTTCAGGCGATCGCCCCTTTGCCAACGCCAAGAGGTCCGCGTGGGGAATGTAAGCTGCGCGCTCACGCTGCCCAAAGTTTTGCCTCGCTTGGCGATAAATCTCGTCACGGGAGATGACTTCTCCTGAAACCATAGAACCCATTAGCAGGCGCCTCCTCGCCGACCCTGCACCCAACGTGTACTAGGTGGCACTGTGATCATCATCTTTCGATAGGAATGCATATCCCTTAAACCGACCCCAAATCTCAATCCCATACATCGCCGTAATCTGATCTTCAGGAGCCACCGCACGGACAACGGTTATCCCTGGGCCTCTCTCGTATATCGTGCCGAAGCGATCAAGCATCGCTTTGAGCGGACCAGCGCTTTCGTCCGAGAGGACGTATTGCTGTACCGCGAAGGGGCTTTCGACGAACTTCTTGTCTTCGATATAGGTGATGCCTCGGACGATCTTTTCAACTAACCGACGAATGCTAGTCGCACTAACTGGAACCGCCACCCGAACTTCATCGTGTACTCCGGGTTGAGGTCCAAACCCGGGATAGACCGCTTGATATGGAATGTTGTCACCTTCAAATACTTCTTTGAGAATTTTCTGGCGAAGAGCCTCACGCGCGGAAGCGTCCCTTTCGTTCTTGCCGTCTTCAGCGCTCACCGCACGTAGGGCTTTCTGCACGATCCCGGCATTCTTCGGGTCGTCTGGGTTGACGCAAAGACCGAATCGAATGAGAAGGTCACCTTCACTCTTCGCGTGGAGTCGATTGCAATCTAGGCATGAGGGAATTTTCCATTTCTCGAGATTGGGCGGGGTAGTCTCTGGATACCAACCCTCGGGAAACACATGATCCCACGTCAGATCGTCTAAATCTCGTAGGCAGTGAACGCATCGGCCGGGCGGCGGTCTTTTCGCCATGGTTTCGTGCCACCTAACGAGGCTGTAGAAAAACCCGGTTTTGGCCCGAGCGGCGCTGAACGAGTTGGTGCTGCGTTGTTGTATTCGTCATGTCGATGCTTGTTGGCGGTTGCGGGCTGCTGGAAACGGATGCGGTTCCTGCCCCTTTCGCCTATCTCCCGTATCCATGATGCGCCAGCTTCTCGATGTTGTGAACCATGCAATACAGATTCCACTGCGTGTTCACCTTGGGCTGGGTGCGCAGCGTGAACCGGTCCAGCCGCTTGTTGTGCCGCAGGTTGCCGAACACGGGCTCGACGATGGCGATGCGCCGTCCGTAGAGCTTGCGGCCCCGGTCGCTGTCGATCGCCCGCTTCATGCGCTCGGTGTATTGCAGGGGCGAGTCCTGATTC
Organism: uncultured beta proteobacterium; assembly: GCA_963844255.1. GTDB lineage: Bacteria > Pseudomonadota > Gammaproteobacteria > Burkholderiales > SG8-39 > SZAS-79. Next base: position 13,818 of record CAWJNP010000007.1, on the reverse strand, counting down.
TTCTCAAAGAATGCTACCTGCCGGGTCGCGGTTCTCTCCGGATGGCGCAGGCACTGATCTCTCAACGAACAGGGCATACAGTCGCGCTTTGCGCCCTGGAAGTTGTGGTGCTTGCGCCCGTTGGTCAAACAGGCACTGCCATGGGAGTACAGCTTTTTGCCGGCGGGGCAGGTGCAGGTGCGGGTGACCGGATCGTAGATGAAATCACTCGGTTTGAATTTGGCGATCGAAGGCTTGGCCGCGGCCGTCTTGTCGTAGAGCGGATCGGGCAGTGCCTTGTAGCGGCTTTGCTTGGCAAACCGCTCATCACGCCTGCGCATAAGCCCGTCGGCGATCAGCGCGGGTACGGCGGCGTCGTGCAGCGCCTTCATGTTTGCCTCGCTGTGGTAGCCCGCATCCGCGGTGATGATCGTCTGATCGGTGCGCAGGGACTCGGTCATCTTTACCATCGGCAACAGCACGCTTTGCTCGCTGCCCGAGCCGTGCGCCTGCGCCGCCACGATCACCTGCGCTTTGCCGTCCACTGCCGCCACCGCGGTGTATCCCTGGATCACGCCCTTCGCGGTGGCCATCTTGGCGCTGTCGTTGTCGGTGACGTTGCTCTTGCGTACCGCCCCTTTGTCTGAGCGGCGCTCGTTGTGGCTGGAAACAAACTCCCGCAGGCGTTTCGCTTCGTTCCGCAGGCGTTCAATCCGCTCGGCGCTGCGCGTCTGATCCTCTTCCGGTTCTCCGCGCTCGTCACGGCTGCAGTGCGCCTTGAGCAGCTTGGTCACCGCCGTCTCCATGCGCTCGGCCTCGTGCGCGAGCTCGGCAAGCGTGCCGCTCCTCCTCTTGTCGGCGTTGCTCGGCAGCTTCACCCCGTCGATCGCGAACATCTGCCGGCCGATCAGCCCCTGACGGTCGCAGATCAGTAGCACCTGGGTGAAGATCGCCGAGACCTCTCCGCCCAACTCCCGGACGAACTTGGCGATGGTGGTGAACTGCGGCGCGCTGTCACCCGAGATCGCCATGAACAGCACGTTCTCCCGGCAGACTCGCTCGATCGCCCGGCTGCTCACAATCCCGCGGCTATAGGCCAGCAATACAATCTTGAGCATCACCGCCGGGTCGTAGGCCGGAGCGCCGGTCTCGTCGTTGCAGTAACGCTTGGCAATCCCCGTCAGATCGACTTCGTTGTCGATCAGATAATCCAGCGCGTATTCGAAACTGCCGACCATCAATTGCGCATCCAGAACGATCGGCAGGAACCTCGGGCTTCGATCCACGATCTTGTAACGCGCCATCTTTCTTCTCCCTTCGATTCGCTACCTCCAACTAACGAATGAAGGTTCATTTCGACGACGTGATCTGGGACTTTTTATACAGCCTCAACGTTGTGTTGAGCGGCGCGCATCTTTTTGCGCGTCCGCTCGTACTAAAGTTAGCCTGGTAGTCACAGCCTTCGAATCAACCATATAGCAGCGACAATTGCACACGCAACAATATTGAGTGCCCAAAACGTTTTCACAGACAATGAAAACCTCCGAGGGGATTCCCCGCTAGCGAAGGCGTGAACGAAAAGCGTAATTGCTGCGATGGCAAGTGTGAAAAGGCAGAAAGGAATTGAAAAAATCATGTACCACGGTGCAACAGTGAACCAACTCTCTGATGCCGACGTTAGAAATCCTCCGACATACACGTATGTAGTCGCGAGCCAAAACGGGAGCAGTCCATAACTGAGGAAGAATGCGAGAGCTTTTAGTTTGCTCAATTTCGTTGGGGACTAACGTCAAACTCGCTAGTGCGCATCGATCGGAATTGATCAACCAATACTCTCCCATCCGTGTGCGGCAAGTAGCTAGCCAGCAGCGGAGGACCGACTACGTTAAAGACGCTTGACAAGATATCCCTTGGGTATGTCAAAGAGCTCGGCCGGCGGGACGTAAGTAGTCACATTGTGCCAAAAGGCCTGAATCGGTCGGCGGCTATCGCCACCGGGCATGAATAGCTCGAGACGTATCGGAAGGGCTGAAGCGGTCTCTATACACGCGACAACCGTGCTCTTTCCCCAAGACGCTTGCCGTACACGGCACGACGGATCGTTTCCTGAGCTATTAAGGTCCCAAAACAACTTCTCACCAAACGCATTGCCTTGCGTGAGGGCTGCCGCCATAACCGATTCTGGAAGCAAGATCCAGCCCGCCATGGGTTCATCCAGCGCGAAGCGTGTAGCCTCCTTGCGTTCCTCCTCCAAAGCGTAGCCCACGTTCTCATCGAATCGAAGTATCACGATTCGTTTGCTCGTGCGCCCACCGGTGATAGAGGTATCAAGGCGAACTCGTGGGCCATCCACGAAAACGTCGCTCTGGAATATTAGGCTACCGAAGGTGATCGTCTGCTGGCCTTTGAACTGGCTGAATGGCGCCACCTGCGCGTGAACCCACCCAGCACATAGAACGAGGCCAAGAACTAGGGTAATTCGGTGAACGTAGTGATTCATGCGGCTAACTTATTAGTCGGCCCCTCAACCGGGGCAATGTAAGACCCCGAAACCGGGGCCGAGTCCCGGCACACTACCCTCAACCCCTTGAATCCACAATTAGGTCAACCGGGTTAGGTGCCTGTTCGTTTCACCGGTGTGAAGCCCATCGGGAGCCGTCATGCCGCCACCCCGCCTGCTCGACCTGGTCCGCGAGCAGATTCGCCTTAAGCACTACAGCCTGCGCACCGAGGAGGCCTACGTTTACTGGGTTCGCCGCTTCATTTTATTTCACGGCAAGAAGCATCCACGCGACATGGGCGGCCCGGAGGTGGCGCGGTTTCTGTCTCACCTGGCCACGCGGTGCGAGGTTGCGGCATCAACGCAGAATCAGGCCCTGTCGGCGCTGCTGTTTCTGTATCGCGAGGTTTTGCAGATGGAACTGCCGTGGATGGACGGTGTGGTGCACGCAAAGCGGCCGAAGCGGGTGCCGGTCGTGCTTTCCGAGGGCGAGGTGCGCGCGTTGCTGGCTCATCTGGAGGGGACGCGCTGGCTGGTGGTCGCCCTTCTGTACGGCTCGGGCGCGCGGCTGCTGGAAGGGCTGCGCCTGCGGATCAGGGATCTCGATTTCGAGCGCCGCCGGATTGTGGTGCGTGACGGCAAGGGCGCGCGCGATCGGGAGACGCTTCTTCCCGAGCGCCTGATGGTGCCGTTGCGTGCACATCTGGAGCGGGTCCGGACGGTGCACGCGCGCGACCTCGCCGAGGGACATGGCGCGGTGCGCCTGCCGGGCGCGCTGGGGCAAAAGTCGCCGGGGGCCGCGCGCAGTTGGCTGTGGCAGTACGCATTCCCGTCCCGCAGGCTCGCACCGGACCCCGCCGACGGCGCGATGCGCCGCCCGCATATCGAGGAGAAGGTCGTGCAGCGTGCGGTGGCGGGCGCAGCTCGGGCTGCGGGCCTCTTGAAACCCGTCTCGCCGCATGTGCTGCGGCACAGTTTCGCCACCCACCTGCTGCTAGCCGGCTACGACATACGCACCGTGCAGGAACTGCTCGGCCACCGGGATGTCTCGACCACGATGATCTATGCGCACGTACTCGACGGCGAAGGACGAGGGATACGCAGCCCGCTCGATCGGACCGGGCCGCAGCCGGCGCAGCCACCTCTCCGTGGCATGCCGGAGGACATAATTCTTTAACTTTCCTATACTGAAACCAAGCAGCAGAGCGGGTTTCGTGTCAGTTTGTGTATCGATACCGATACACTGCATACGCAGAGCAGCTATTTCTTCGCATCCTCCATCTCCTGCAGCTGCCTCCAGAACACTTTGCCGGTGCCGGTCTTGGGCAGGGCCCCGACGAGTTCGACCACGCGCGGATACTTGTACGCCGCCATGCGCTCCTTTGCCCAGGCGATGATGTCCTCGGGCGTCACCCTGCCGCGCGCGGCGGCCTTCAGCACCACCACAGCCTTCACCGTCTCGCCGCGGTAGGCATCGCGCGAGGCGATGATGCAGGCTTCCTGGATGTCCGGGTTTGCATAGAGCATGGCTTCGACCTCGGCCGGCCACACCTTGAATCCCGCCGCATTGATCATGCGCTTGAGCCGGTCGGTGATGAAGAAGTAACCGTCCTCGTCGTAGTAACCGAGATCACCGGTGCGGAAAAACCGCTCTCCGTCGAATTCCATGAACGTCTCTTCGGTCGCCTTCGGCTGGTTCCAGTAGCCGCGAAAAATCTGCGGCCCGCGGCTGATGATCTCTCCGACCTGGTGGGGGCCGAGTTCCACCCGCTTGTCCGTGTCGATCACGCGCGAATCGGTGTCGAAGAAGGGAATCCCGGCACACTGCTTTTTCGGCCGGTGCACCGGATTCACGTGGGTCGGCGCAGCCGTCTCGGTCAGACCGTAGCCCTCAAGGTACGGCAGGCCGATCACATCCTGCAGTTTCTGCGCGACCGCCTCGGGCATGGACGCGCCGCCGCCGCCGATCCGGTTCAGGCTCGACAGGTCGTACTCCCCGAGTTTCGGATTCGCGAGGAAATCGATCAGCATCGCGGTGATATTGGTCCACGAGCTGACGCGCATGCGCTGGATCAGCTCCGCCGCGCAGTCGCGGTCCCAGCGCGTCATCATGACCACAGTCGCCCCGAGAATGATCGGGGTGTTCATGTTGCCCTGCATGCCGGTCACATGGAACATCGGGAGCACGCCAAGTACCACCGCATCGCTGGTGCCGTTCGACCAAGCCACACCGCCCATCGCGGTGCACATGATGGTCGAGTGCGGATGGATGCAGCCCTTGGGCTTGCCGGTTGTGCCCGAGGTGTACGGCAGCACCGCGAGGTCGTCGGGGCCGGCGGCATGCTGGCCGGGCGCAAGGCCGGCGGCAATTGCGTCCACCCAGCGCATCACCCCATCGCCGAGGATTTCGGCACGCGGCGCACGTACGAAATCCGGCAAGGGCAGGTCGGTGGCCGGATCGATGTAGTCGGAATATGCACCAAGCACGCACTGCGTGAGGCCGGCACCGAGCAGCGGCTCGATCTCCGCCCACAACTCCTGCCCGGCAATGATGGCCGAGGCGCCGCTGTCCTCGACGTAATGGCGCAGCTCCTCGCTGCGGTTCATCGGATTGACCGGCACGACGGCCGCGTCGGCACGCAGGATCGCGTAATAGCCGATCACGAACTGCGGGCTGTTCTGCATGTACAGCAGCACCCGGTCGCCCTTCTTTACGCCGCAATGCGCGAGGTACCCGGCCAGGGCGCGGACTTCGGCGTCCAGGCGCGCATAGGACAGGTCCGCACCGTAATAGTGGATCGCGGGTTTTGCGGGATAGCGCCTGGCGCTGACCTGCAGGTTGAAATAAAGACTCGTCTGCGGAACCGAGAGGGACTTGGGCAGTCCCGGCGGCCAGTGCGGGTGGTGACGGGTGAACATGCGCGTCATCTCTTGGGCGTCAACAGCGGCGTGCCTCAGGCGGCGTACTTCTTCACGGCCTTCTCGTCCCACTTCATGCCGACCCCCGGGGTGGAAGGCGTGATCACGCAGCTGTCCTTCACCTTGAGCGGGTCGACGAGGATCGGTTCAGCCCAATCGACGTACTCCAGCCAGTGGCAGGTCGGCGTGACCGAGAGCAGATGGCAGCTGAACTCGGGAAACAGGTGCGAAGACATCTCCATCCCGGCCGCCTGCGCCAGCGCGGCCGCACGCATCCAGCCGGTCACCCCGCCGATGCGCTGCGCGTCCGGCATCACATAATCGCAGGCGCCAGCGGCCAGCGCCTGCGCCATCTGTTCCGGGCCCATGAAGTTCTCGCCGATCTGCACCGGGGTTTCGAGCTCGTCCGCGATCCGCCCGTTCCCGTCGAAGTCGTCCGCGCGCGTGGGTTCCTCGATCCAGGTCAGCCCGCCTTCATCATCGAGCATGCGGCCGCGCAGGATCGCGTCGTTGACGCTGAGGGCCTGGTTGAAATCGCACATCAGGGTGATCTTCGGCCCGATCGCCTTCTTGACCACACGCAGCGCCGCCACGTCGTCGGCTGCATCCGGGCGGCCGAGACGCAGCTTGACCGCGGAAAAACCCTCCTTGACCAGCGCGTCGGCTTCCTTCGCCAGCGGCTTCAGCGGCATGATGCCCAGACCCTTGGAATTGTAGGCCTTGACCGGGCGCGGCCTCCCGCCGAGCACGGTGACCAGCGGCTGGCCGAGACTCTGCGCGCAGGCATCCCAGGCTGCCATGTCGATGCCGGCCATCGCGAACAGGATGATGTTGTGCACGCCCAGCAGCGTATGTTTCTTGCGCAGTTTCTTCTCGATCTCGAAGGGCGCGACCGGATCGCCGATGATCATCTCGCCCATGGACTCGCACACCGCAACGATCGACTTGAGGTGCTGGCGGCCGATCGCGAACAGGTACGACCGGCCGGTGATGCCGGCCGTCGTTTCGAGGTCGATCAGGACCAGCGGCGCAATGCTGACCGCACCGGTGCTGGTCTGCAGCGGCAGGCGCATCGGCACCAGCACCGGCCGCACGCGCAGGGCGCGGATGTTCAATTTCGAGTTTTTCAACGGCGTTCCTTCGATTGAGTATTCGACGGTGCGGTTCAGCGTCCGCGAAACCGCGGCTTGCGCTTTTCCATGTAGGCCTTGCGGCCCTCGGCGTAATCCTCGCTGGTGGCACAACGTTCGATCGCCGCCTTGCCTTTCGCAATGTCCGGGGCGAAGTCCGGCCGCACGAATTCTTCGATCATCGTCTTGGCGGCAGCGATCGTCAGCGGCGCATTGTCCGCAATCCCGCCGGCGGTCTCGCGTACAAACGCTTCCAGGCCGGCGACCGGCAGCACCCGGTGCACAAGGCCCATGCTCAACGCCTCGGCGGCCGGATAGCGCCGGCCGGTGAGGAAGATTTCCCTGGCCCACGCGTGGCCGACCGTTTCGACCAGCCGCTTGGTGCCTTCCATGCCGTACGCCAGGCTCAGCCTCGCGGCGGGAATTGCGAATTGCGCGTCGTCCGCGCAATAGCGCAGGTCGCAGGCCAGCGAGATTTCCACGCCACCGCCGAAGCAGTACCCGCGGATCATCGCGATCACCGGTTTGGATGAACCCTGCAGCGCGTGCAGCGCGCGGTCGAGCATGTCGTCGTACTCGAAGACCTGACCCGTCGCGGCGCGCGTTTTCTCGAATTCGGAAATGTCCGCCCCTGCCGCGAACGCTTTCTCACCCTCGCCGCGCACAATCACAACGCGAATTTCCGGATCCGCATCGAAGTCCTTCATCGCGACCGGAAAACCGCGCCACATGTTGCCCGTGATCGCGTTCAGGCGCTCCGGATGATCGAGCACGAGCCAGCCGATCGCGCCGTCCTTTTCCGTCCTCAGTCGGCCGGCCATCTCAGGGTTTCCCCGTGGGGCCGAACACCGACGTAAGCGCGGCGCGCGGATCGCGCGCACCCCAGCGCCCCGCTTCGACCTGGTGCAGGAATTCGTCCAGCAACTGGTTGAACAGCGCCGGCTCCTCGAGGTTGATGCCGTGCCCGCTCTTGGGCAGGATCGCGAGCCCCGCCTTGGGGATCGCGCGCTTCAGCATGATCGAAGGCTCGAGGCAGGCTTCGTCCTCGTCGCCGGTCATCACCAGCGCGGGGACGTCGATGGCCGCGATCTTGTCCGTCATCTCGTAGATGCACGGCCTGCGGCCCTGGTAGCCCTCAGACGTGCGTGCCGAGCCTTCCGCCGAGTGTTCGGCGAGCTGGCCCGCAAACTCCGCAAACCCTCGCGGGTCCTTGTTCTGGAACTGGATCCGCGTCGGTCCATGGCCGTAGGTTGCGGCCATCTCGCCCATGCCGTTCTTGCGGATCCGCTCGGCCAACGCCACGGCATCGACCTGAAACTGCTTGTATACGGTGGGGTGCGCGCCCGAGCCACAGCCCGCGATCGTCAGCGAAAGGGCTTCGGCGGGCATGCCCTTCTTGCAGTATTCCATCCCGAAATGCAGGGTTGCGAAGCCACCCATCGACAGGCCGACGATATGTGGCGCCGGGAGTTTCAAGGCGCGGATTACCGCGCGGACGTCGTCACGCCAGCGTTCCTGCGAATAGCGCTCGATGCCCTCGGGAATGTCGGAGGGCGAATAACCGCGCGCGTTGTAGGTGATGCAGCGATAGCGGCGCGAAAAGTAGCGCACCTGCGGCTCCCAGCTGCGGTGGTCGCCGGCAAATTCGTGCACGAACACGATCGGCGTGCCGCTGCCGGTCTCCTCGTAGTAAAGCTTTACACCATCATCCGTAGTCAGGTGGGGCATGGGATCTCGCTTTGTGGATGCGCCCGACACGGGTAGAGTGTCCGGCGCGTGTTAAAGACTGCACAGCAGGAACAACGCGGCAAGCCTACCAAAATACTGCGATACGTCGAGAGGAGTTTCATGGATCTGAAGCTGAAGGGAAAACGCGTGCTGGTCACGGGCGGCTCGAAGGGCATCGGCAGGTCCTGCGCACAGGTGCTGGCCGAGGAAGGCTGTGTCGTGACCATCGCCTCGCGCAATGGCGCGGCGCTTGCCGCTGCAGCGGCAGACATCAAGGCGAAAACCGGGGTCGAGGTGGCCTGGAAGGCCGCCGATTTGTCGCAGCGCGGCGTGGCCGAGGAACTGGCCGCATCCGTGGGCGAACTCGACATCCTCGTCAACAATGCCGGCGCGATCCCGGGCGGCGACCTGCTGTCGGTCAACGAAGACACCTGGCGCAAGTCCTGGGACCTCAAGGTGTTCGGCTACATCAACCTGACGCGCGCGGTGTATGCGCAGATGAAAGCGAAGAAACGCGGCGTGATCGTGAACGTGCTGGGCAACGCGGGCGAAAAACTCAACGCGGCCTACATTGCGGGCAGCACCGCGAACGCCGGACTCATGGCCTTCACGCGCGCGCTGGGCGGTGTGGCGCCGGCCGACGGCCTGCGCGTCGTCGGCGTGAGTCCGGGACCGGTGGCGACCGACCGGCTGCTGTCGCTCTACAAGCAGATGGCCGCCACGAAGCTTGGGGATGCGAACCGTTACGAGGAACTCTTTGCGGGCATGGCCTTCGGTCGTCCGGCCAGCCCCGAGGAAATCGCCTGGACCGTGGCCTTTACCGCCTCCGAGCGTTCGTCCTATACGAGCGGGATCTACATCACCATCGACGGCGGACTCGCGGCACACTCCTGAGCCGAAGACGGCGCGACCGTATCCGCGTCAATTGACGCGGATCGCTGCAGTTTTCTGTATCGAACACAGGGGCTTGGGCAGAAACCCATAGCCGGTAGACGGACCGGCATCGGGCCAAATGTGCGCTGACGCACAGCGCCTGCCGCCACTTGGGGCCATCTTGATGGTTATCCCATCTGATTTGCGGCCCGATGAAACAAGTTACCTCCTCGCGCACGGCGAGCATTCGCGGCGCGACCGGCCTATTTCGCCCGATCGCCCTTGCAGTCGCCCTTGCGTTCGCATTACCGGCCGGACCGGCGCTGGCCAATCCGGTGGGTCCGAGCGTGGCTGCGGGCGCGGCGAGCTTTGCCACGCAGGGCGGATCGCTCAGCATCGTCAACAGCCCGGGCACGATCATCAACTGGCAGGGCTTTTCGATCGGCGCAGCGGAAGCCACACGGTTCATCCAGCAAGGCACGAGTTCGAGCGTTCTCAACCGGGTCGTCGGTTTCGACCCATCGGTCATCCTTGGCACGCTGTCCTCGAACGGCAGGGTGTTCCTGATCAATCCGAGTGGAATACTGGTTGGACAGGCCGCGCGTATCGACGTGGCCGGGCTGGTGGCTTCGACCCTCAATCTGAGCAACCAGGACTTCCTCGCGGGCCGGCTGAACTTCATGCACAACCCTCTTGCCGTCGGGGTCGATAACCGCGGAATCATCACCACACCCTCCGGTGGCAGCGTGTACCTGGTCGGCGCGAACGTCACCAACAGCGGTGTCATCAACAGCCCGCAGGGTGACGTGATACTGGCTGCGGGGCAGTCGGTGAAAATCTACGACACAGGCACGCCGGGCGTGCGTGTCGAAATCGCGGCCGGCGAAAATACGGCCATCAACCTGGGCGACATCCTTGCGCATAGCGGGCAGATAGGAATCTACGGCGCAGTACTGCGCAATGCCGGTCTGGTGGATGCTGACCAGGCGGTGCGCGACGCAAGCGGCCGGATCGTCCTGCGCGCAACACGCGACGTGACCCTTGAGGCTGGTAGTCGCATCAGCGCCAACGGAGCGCAAGGGGGAGAGATTGCGGTCCAGTCCGATACCGGTACCACGCTGGCATCGGGAACCATTGAAGCCAGAGGGACAGACGCGGCTGCGGGCAAGGGAGGCAGCATTCAGCTCCTTGGAAATCGTGTCGGCCTGCTGGGGGCGAGCGTCGATGCGTCCGGAATGAAGGGCGGCGGCACGGTGCTGATCGGCGGAGACTATCAAGGAAAGAATACGTCGGTTCAGAACGCCTCGGCGACTTACATGAGCGCGGACTCCATCATCACCGCTGACGCCATCACGAATGGCGACGGTGGCAAGGTCGTGTTGTGGGCAAACGACTCGACGCGCGCTTACGGCAGCATTGCGGCGCGCGGCGGTACAAAGGGCGGCAATGGTGGCTTCATCGAAACCTCCGGGCACTGGCTGGATGTAGCGGACATCAACGTCAATGCCGGCGCGCCGCGCGGCAAGGGCGGTATCTGGTTGCTCGATCCAGCCGACGTGACGATCACGAGTTCAACATCCAATGGGACATTCAACGGCGGAAACCCCGATATCTTCTCGCCGGACCTCAATGTAAGCACGGCCTCGGTAGATGTCAGCACCATCATGAATTCACTGAACGCCGGGACTGACGTTACCGTCACCTCGGCCAATGCCAACTTAACCGGACTTGGCGATATCACAGTAGGCGCGGCGATCACCTGGACACCGCTCCCGACGAACCCGGCGACTCTGACGCTGAACGCCGTTCGGGACGTAAAGGTGAGTGCGGCGACTACTGCCACCAACGGAAGCATGGTCTTGACTGCCGGACGCGATGTCTACGTGAACGCGGCCGTTACGACAACCGATGGCAATTTTACGGCGAACGCCGCAAACGACGTAATCGTAACGGCAGCAATTGAACATACCAGAGGCGACGTCACACTGCTGGCCGATAAAGACGGTACTGGAGTCGGGACCGTAGTCTTTACTGCTCCTGGCACAGTCACCCTTAACACTGGTAGTACCGCCAGCATTTATTACAATCCGACTTCGTACGACACGCCGACAGTTTATGCGGGTAATTTTACCGGTCCTGGCACGTGGAACTCCTACATGTGGGTGTTCGCGCAAGGGAATAACAAGGTCTATAACGGCCTGACTACTGCCTCGCTCTCTTTCGTCGGCGATCCCACCGTCGGCGGCGCCGTTACCCTGAAGCCGGGCACTGCCGACTTTGACACCAAGAACGCGAGCACTGGCAAAACGATCACCTACAGCGGATATAGCCTCGATGGCGTAGACGCGAATAAGTTTTCTCTGTTTTACAGCGATGTCCCCGGGGCCGGTACTACCACGGCCGACATCACAAAACTGGACACGACGGTGAGCGGGACGCGGGTGTATGACGCGACGCTGAGCGCGGCGGGCGCGGATCTGACCACGGTTGCGGCGCTGATCGCGGGCGACGTGGTGACGGTGAGCGGCGCGGGCACGGTGGCCACGAAGGACGTGGCCGCGAACAAGGCGGTGACCAACGGCAGCCTGGCGCTGGCCGATACCGATGCGGGCAACTACAACCTGCTCGCGGCGGGCAACACGCTGTCGATCACAAAACTGGACACGACGGTGAGCGGGACGCGGGTGTATGACGCGACGCTGAGCGCGGCGGGCGCGGATCTGACCACGGTTGCGGCGCTGATCGCGGGCGACGTGGTGACGGTGAGCGGCGCGGGCACGGTGGCCACGAAGGACGTGGCCGCGAACAAGGCGGTGACCAACGGCAGCCTGGCGCTGGCCGATACCGATGCGGGCAACTACAACCTGCTCGCGGCGGGCAACACGCTGTCGATCACAAAACTGGACACGACGGTGAGCGGGACGCGGGTGTATGACGCGACGCTGAGCGCGGCGGGCGCGGATCTGACCACGGTTGCGGTGCTGATCGCGGGCGACGTGGTGACGGTGAGCGGCGCGGGCACGGTGGCCACGAAGGACGTGGCCGCGAACAAGGCGGTGACCAACGGCAGCCTGGCGCTGGCCGATACCGATGCGGGCAACTACAACCTGCTCGCGGCGGGCAACACGCTGTCGATCACAAAACTGGACACGACGGTGAGCGGGACGCGGGTGTATGACGCGACGCTGAGCGCGGCGGGCGCGGATCTGACCACGGTTGCGGCGCTGATCGCGGGCGACGTGGTGACGGTGAGCGGCGCGGGCACGGTGGCCACGAAGGACGTGGCCGCGAACAAGGCGGTGACCAACGGCAGCCTGGCGCTGGCCGATACCGATGCGGGCAACTACAACCTGCTCGCGGCGGGCAACACGCTGTCGATGACTCCTGCGGCGCTGAGCGTCGTCGCCAATCCGCAGACCAAGCTCTTTGGCAGCCCGGATCCAACGCTCAGCTATACCGTCACAGGGCTTGTGAACAATCCCGCTCTTGCGATAGCCGATACGCCGACGTCCGTATTGACCGGAACACTCACGCGCACACCGGGCGAGAGTGCGCTTGGCGGACCTTACCCGATTACCCTGGGCACCTTGGCGGCCAACGCGAACTACTCGCTTGGCTTTACACCCGGCGTTTTCACCATCATCGGCGCGGCCGCCGAACCGATTCTCGTCAGGCGCAAGTGGATTCGTTGCCCTGCACACTATCATCCAATTACTGCAAAAAGGATATAAGGTCCGCGCCACTTTGCGGACACTTTCACGCGAAACTGAAGTCCGCGAGACGGTTGCAAAGCATGTTGATATCAAGGACAAACTTGAGATCGTCACAGCCGACCTCTCCCAGGATTCAGGCTGGAACGAGGTTGTCAAAGGATGCGAGTCCGTTCTGCATATTGCATCGCCGTTCCCATTATTTGAGCCAAAGAATGAAGACGAGTTGATCCTGCCTGCCGTGCAAGGGACTCAACGAGTTCTGCGGGCCGCGCATGACGCAAACATCAAACGTGTGGTGATCGTTTCTTCTGTCGTCGCTGTTTCTGCCGGATACCATGGCGAAAACAAAACTTTCGATGAAAATGACTGGTCAAATACCGAGAGCAATATTGGCGCTTATGCCAAAAGCAAAACTCTTGCAGAGCGCGAAGCATGGGCTTTCATCAACGGCGCAGAAAACAAGAACAAAATGGAAATGGTCGCGATCAACCCGCCACTGATCGCGGGACCCGTGCCCAACAAGGACTTCCCCACTTCCGCAGAGATGATCAGCACCTTCATGCTGGGACAAGTCCCCGGCGTGGCGCGCATCAAAATGGGATTTGTGGATGTGCGCGATGTGGCGTCGGCATTGATCCTTGCCATGACTACGCCCGAAGCCGCGGGGAATCGCTTCATCGTCTCTGCCGGAACCATGTGGCTGAAAGAAATAGCAGACATGCTGTATAAGAATTACGTGGGGCGTGGTTATAGAAAAATCCCAAGGATCGAATTCCCAAGTTTCCTTGTCCGTATCCTTGCACTAGCAGATAAAAAGATCGCCCGCGTTTCCGGTGACTTGAATTGGGACTACGGTCTTTCAAATGAAAAAGCAAAACGCATCCTCAAATGGAGTCCGCGCACGCCGGAAGAGTCCATTCTTTCGATGGCGGAAAGTTTGATCGAACAGGCGGTGCCCAAACGTCGCGCAAAGCTG
>CAWJNP010000006.1:0-73265 GCA_963844255.1 uncultured beta proteobacterium | reverse complement strand
GCCCGCATCAAAAAGTAGGTCCGCCTGAGAGGATCCCTCCCGCGCCATCCCACCCTCTGGGACAATAGGGGCGCATGAAGCATATCCGCGCCAACGGTCTGGAGTTCGGCTACCTGGAGATGGGGGAGGGTCCGCTCGTCCTGCTGCTGCACGGATTTCCGGATACGCCTGCGACCTGGGCGCACCAGATGCCGGCGCTTGCCGCCGCGGGCTATCGGGTCGTGGCGCCCAGCCTTCGCGGATATCCTCCAACGGAAATTCCACGCGACGGCTACTACGACAAGGCCACCCTGGCGACCGACGTGGCCGAATTGATCCGGGTTCTCGGCGGCGGGCAGCCGGCGCACCTGGTCGGCCAGGACTGGGGCGCGATCATCGGGTACGCGGTGCTCGCGGCGTTTCCCGGGCTGATGCGCCGCGCCGTTCTGATGGCGGTTCCGCATCCCGCGGAGGCCGATCGGAGCCTCCTCGACCCGAAGCACATCCATCGTTCCTTCCACTGGTGGTTCTTCCAGATGCACGACCTGCCCGAGAAGGCGCTCGCTGCGAACGACTTCGCGTTCGTTGACTACCTCTGGGACTACTGGACCGCGCCGGGCCACGAGGATGCAGCGCATATTGCCGGGATCAAGCGCATGCTCGCCGTGCCGGGTGCCCTCGCCGCGACCCTGGGCTACTACCGCGCCATGTTCGATGCAGGGAAGGCCGACCCGCGCCTGCAGGACGTGCAGTCGAGGATGAATGGGTCGATAGGCGTGCCGACGCTTGCGCTCTGCGGCGCCGAAGACATGCGGGCCGAATTGATGGAACTGCAGGCCCGGCACTTCAGCGGCGAATATCGCTTCGAGCTCGTCGCGGGCGCGGGCCATTTCCCGCAGCGCGAGCGGCCGGCGGAGGTCACGCGACTCGTGCTGGACTGGCTGGGCGCGGCGAGCGGGGGACAGCAGACATGAAGCAGTGCGATGTCGTGGTCCTGGGCGCCGGCATTGTCGGCATCTGCGTTGCCGTCCATCTGCAAAAGCGCGGCCTTTCGGTCGTGCTGCTCGACCGCCGTGGCGCAGCGGAGGAGACATCGTTTGGCAACGCCGGCCTGATCCAGCGCGAGGGCGTCTATCCCTACGGGTTCCCGCACGACTATGGCGCGCTGTTGCGCTACGGCTTGAACCGCACCGTTGACGCGCACTACCATCCCTCGGCGCTGCCGGAGCTCGCGCCGTTCCTGTGGAAGTACTGGCACTACTCGCGTCCTGCGCGCCACGCCGAAGTCGCGCGCAAGTACGCGAAGCTGATCGAGCACTGCGTCACCGAACACGACGCATTGGCGGCCGAAGCGGGCGCGACGGAATACATTCAGCGCGGTGGGTGGATGAAGGTCTTCCGTACCGCTTCGGAGCGCGACCGGCGCATGGCCGAAGCCGAGCGCTGGCGGCGTGAATTCGGCCTCAACTACCGCATGCTCGACGCCGCTGCGCTGCAGGAGGCAGAACCGCACCTTGCGCCCGTGCTCGTGGGCGGGCTGCACTGGACCGATCCGACGCGCGTGGACGACCCGCACGGCCTGTCGATGGGCTACCTCGGCCTCTTCATTCGACTGGGGGGCGAATTCCACCAGGGCAATGCAGCGAGTCTCGCCGCACGCAGCGGCGGGGGATGGACGTTGCGCACTGCGCAAGGTCCAGTGGAAACCGGTCGCGCGGTGATTGCGCTCGGGCCCTGGGCAGGCACGATCACGCGCATGCTGGGATACAGCCTGCCTCTGGCGGTGAAGCGCGGTTACCACATGCACTATCGCGCGGCAGGGGAGGCGAAGCTCAACCTGCCGGTGCTGGATACCGAGCGCGGTTATTTCCTCGCGCCGATGCGCGCCGGGATCCGGCTGACCACCGGGCGCGGAGTTCGCACGGCGCGACGCGATCCGTACGCCAGTGCAACTGGGGCGCGCGGAGCCGATTGCGCGCGACCTGTTTCCGCTGGCCGAGCGCCTGGACAAGGAACCGTGGATGGGCTCGCGCCCGTGCACGCCGGACATGTTGCCGGTGATCGGCCCGGCACCGCGGCACAAGGACCTGTGGTTCGCGTTCGGCCACGCACACCACGGCCTGACGCTGGCGGCGGTGACAGGGCGGATGATCGCCGAGATGGTGGCCGGCGATACGCCCTTCGTCGATCCCGCGCCGTATTCGGCAGCGCGGTTCTCCGCTTAGAAAGACCTCGGCATGCCGAGCACGTGCTCGCCGACAAACGAAAGTATCAGGTTGGTCGAAATCGGCGCCACCTGATAGAGGCGTGTCTCCCTGAATTTGCGCTCCACGTCGTATTCGGCGGCGAAGCCGAACCCGCCGAACGTCTGCAGGCACACGTTGCCTGCCTCCCAGGCCACATCCGCGGCGAGCAGCTTGGCCATGTTGGCCTCCGCGCCGCAGGGCTTGTGCGCGTCGAACAGGGCGGTGGCCTTGTAGCGCATCAGATCGGCGGCCTGCAGGTTCACGTAGGCGCGCGCGATCGGAAACTGGATACCCTGGTTCTGGCCGATCGGCCGGTCGAACACCACGCGGTCCTTGGAGTAATTTACCGCCTTGTCCGTGAACCAGTAGGCGTCGCCGATGCATTCGGCGGCGATCAGGATGCGCTCGGCGTTGAGCCCGTCGAGGATGTACTTGAAGCCCCGGCCTTCCTCGCCGATCAGGCTGTCGGCCGGAACCTCGAGATTGTCGATGAACACGGTGTTGGTCTCGTGGTTCACCATGTTGCGGATCGGCGTGACGACCAGGCTCTTGCCCCAGTTGGATTTCACGTCGACGAGGAAGATCGACATGCCTTCCGACTTGCGCTTCACCTCCGACAGCGGCGTGGTGCGCGCAAGCAGGATCATGAGGTCGGAATGCTGCAGACGGGAGGTCCACACCTTCTGGCCGTTGATCACATAACGGTCTCCCTTCCTGACTGCGGTGGTCTTGATCTTGGTGGTGTCGGTCCCCGCCGTGGGTTCAGTCACGCCCATCGACTGCAGCCGGAGTTCGCCGCTGGCAATCTTCGGCAGGTAGAGTTTCTTCTGCGCCTCGGTGCCGTTTCTCAGCAACGTGTTCATGTTGTACATCTGCCCGTGGCAGCAGCCGGCGTTCCCGCCTGAGCGCGTGATCTCTTCCATGATGACCGAGGCTTCGGTAAGCGACAGCCCCGACCCGCCGAACTCTTCGGGTATCAGTGCGGCCATCCAGCCGGCCTTGGTCAGCGCATCGACGAACGCCTCGGGATAGGCCCGGGCCTCGTCGACCTTCTGCCAGTACGCGCTGTCGAACTCCTTGCACAAGGCTCGGACTGCGTCTCGCACTTCGGGAAAATTCTGGTCAGTCATGGATGTTCCATTCAGGTTTCGGATATGTGTCTGTGGATGCAGCTCAATCCGCCCTGATTCCGGCGGTCTTGATCACGTCGGCCCAGCGGGTGACTTCGGCCTTGATGAGTGTGCCGAATTGCTCCGGCGTCCCCGTGCGGGGCTCGACGCCCTGTTTGAGGAAGCGATCGGTAACCTCCGGCGTCGCAATGATCTTCCTGATCTCGGCGTTCAGACGCTGCACGATGTCCCGCGGCGTGCCGGCGGGCGCGAGCACGCCGAACCAGACCGAGACGTCGTAGCCGGGAACACCGCTTTCCGCGACGGTCGGAACCTCCGGGGCGAGCGGCGAGCGCGTTGCACCGGAGACGGCGAGTGCCTTCATCCGGCCGGCTTTGACGTGCTGCACGACGTTCGGCACGTTGTCGAACATGACATCGACCTGTCCGCCGATCAGGTCCGCCACCACGGGCGCACTGCCCTTGTAAGGGTATGTGGGTCATGAAGACATGGGTCATCGACTTCAGCAGTTCCATGCTCAGATGAGGCGAAGTACCGTTGCCGGCCGAACCGTAGTTCACGCGCCCGGGATTGTTTTTCGCATAGGCGATCAATTCCTGCACCGAATTCACCGGGAACTTTGCGTTCGCCACCAGCAGGTTGTTCGAAACGCCCGCCAGGACGATCGGTGCGAAGTCCCGGTTGACGTCGAAGGGCGTCTTGAACAGGCTCTGTACCACCGAGAACGGAAGCGCGGCAATGAACAGCGTATGTCCGTCAGGCGCGGACTTTGCTGCCAGGTCCGTGCCGATGATGGTGTTTCCTCCCGGCCGGTTGTCCACGATCACCGGCTGACCGAGCGTCTTCGGCAGTTCCTGCGAGAGTATGCGTGCGAGGGTGTCGTTGAATCCGCCCGGCGGGAATGGCACCACGATATGAATCTGCTTCGTTGGCCACGCCTGCGCAGACGCAAGCATCGGTGCGCAAAGCAGCATGGCCATGCACCACTTCAGAAATGTGTTCATGTTTTTGGTCTCCTGTGCGTTGTACGCGATATCTTAAACGTAACCCGGGCCTTCGATTGCCGGGTGCCCGAGAAGAAATTTTTCGTCGACCTCCAGTCCGAGTCCGGGCTTGTCTATCGGCCAGACATCGCCGTTGCTGTCCACCTCATAGGGCGTCGAGCACAGTTCATCCCTGAACTTGTTCGCTTTCGACACGTCGCCCTCGAAGTAGCCGCCGTTGTCGATCGCTGCGAGGAAGTGGATGCTGGCCGCGTGATTCAAGCCGGTCATCGAACTGTGCGGATTGATGCGCAGCTTGTAGGCCGAGGCCATCGCTGCTATCCGCAGCGCTTCGGTGATGCCGCCGGTCTTCGACAGGTCGGGCTGCAGCACGGTGATTGATCCGTCCTCGAGCACCCGGTTGAATTCGTAGCGGGTGTAGTGGTTTTCGCCTGCGGCAAGTGGCGTGCTGCTGAAACCGGTTGCGAGTTCGTAACTGACGTAGTCATGTGCCGGGAAGGGCTCTTCCAGCCAGGCGACGTCGAGCTCCTCCATTGCCGGCATCGCGGCACGCGCGTCGTTCACGCTGTAGCCCGTGTTCGCATCGGTCAGGATTGCGATGTCTTCGCCGACATGCGCCCGTACGCCGCGGATCCGCTCGATGTCACGCCTGGGGCTGTCGCCGACACGCAGCTTTACCGC
Source organism: uncultured beta proteobacterium (assembly GCA_963844255.1). Taxonomy (GTDB): domain Bacteria; phylum Pseudomonadota; class Gammaproteobacteria; order Burkholderiales; family SG8-39; genus SZAS-79. Next base: position 68,225 of record CAWJNP010000006.1, on the reverse strand, counting down.
CTTGTACCCGGCGTCCAGATGCGGCTGGAGTTCGGCGATCAGTTCCGACACCGGCTGATACCCCAGCGAAACGCCGCCCGCGTAGGCCGGTATGCCGCGATATGCGCCGCCGATCAGCTTGTAGATCGGCATGCCAGCCGCCTGACCGCGAATGTCCCAGAGTGCGCAGTCGATCCCGCTCATCGCAAGGCAGCACCCTGCGCCCATGCCGTGGCTGCCGAGCTGCATCTTGTAGATCTTCGCCCAGACCCCGACCACATCCGTGGCCTGCATACCCACCACGAGCTGCTTCAACGTCGTCTCGATCAGCCTGGCTACGGCGGTATGGGCGCGGCCATGGTGCGATTCCCCCCAGCCGATGAGCCCGCCCGCGGTGGTGACTTTCACCACCACAGCGTCGCGCTTGATCGCGGTGCCGATGCCCAGGGTGACCTGCGCGTGCTTCGGCACCGGAAATGAGATGGGGTAGGCCTTGATGTCGATGATCTTCAGGTCGGTGGATGCCATGGGTTTACCTTTTTGCGTTCTTGCTTTCGGGATTGACGAAACTCAGGGGTGACTCGCCTGCGAGCATGCGCAGTGTTTCTTCGGCCGCAATGCGCCCGGCACGCTCGCGGGATTCGCGCGTCGAGCCGGCAAGATGCGGTGTGAGCACCGCATTGGGAAGCGACCGCAGCGGATTGTCGGCGTCCAGCCGGTAATGTTCGTAGACATCCAGCATGGCTCCGGCAATGGTATTCGTCCGAAGCGCCTCGACAAGCGCAGCCTCGTCGATCACGGGGCCGCGGCCGACGTTGACGAGGAATGCCGTGCGCTTCATCGAATGCAGGCGTGGCGCATTGATCAGGTGGCGTGTCTCGGGCGTCAGTGGGCAGGTGAGCACGACAAAATCGGACTCGGCGAGCAGGGTTTCGAGGGGCGCCGGATCCACGCCTTCGGGCAGGCGGTCGAGGCGCCGTTGGTGTCCGAGCACGCGCATCGACAGACCGTTCCGGCACATGCTCGCGAGGCGTGCACCGATGTGGCCGACACCCACGATGCCGAGGGTTTTCCTGTTGACTTCGACCGCCGGTTCGGCGAGCGCGCGTGCGGTATCCCAGACTTGACTGCGCAGGGAGAGGTCGATCGGGCGGAAGTTGCGTGCCAGCAGCAGGATCGCCATCAGGCAGTACTCGGCCACCGACTGGGCGTTGCCTCCCGGCTGGTTCGCGACCATGACGCCGTGCGCGGTGGCCGAAGAAATCGGCACGAGATCCAGACCGCTGCCATGGATGGCCACCGCGCGGATGCGCGGGGCGACTTCGAAGAGATCGTCGGGAAGTCGGCTGCGCGTGATCACCGCGTCGACCTCGCGGCCGAGTTCGCGCAGGGTGTCGACGTGGGTATTCGGCGGTCGGACCACTTCGGTCCGCGCCGCGAGCAGCGCGATGCCGGCAGGATCGATCGGGTCAGTGACGAGGACGCGGTCCAATATGGCGCCTCAGACCGCCTGAATGGCGATCCCGGAGTCGACCAGGGCTGCGCACTCGGACGCGGACAGGCCGGTTTCCGCGAGCACCTCGAGCGTGTGCTCGCCGATACGTGGCGCAGGCGCAAGCGGCCAGTCGCTGGTACCTCCCGGCACCCGCGGAATCTGCAGCGGGCCATAGGGAAACTGGTCGAGTGTTTCGAACACGCCCATTTCGGCGGCCTGCGGCGAGGCGCGGAAACCGGCAAAGTTGACTGCTTCCGCGCACAGCACATCGACTGCGCCGAAGCCGCGCAGCCAGTGCGCGGTGTCCTCGGTGGCAAGGCGGCGCGCAACCTCGGCGTTCACCAGTGCCGCATTCTTCTGGCGTTCGGCCGGTTGAGCGAAGCGAGGGTCATGACACAATGATTCCAGGCCCAGCACCTTCATCAATGCGGCGAACGTCGTTTCGTTCAGGCTGGTGACGGTCATGTAGCCGTTGCGCGTACGGAAGATGCCTGCGGGAACCGTCAGTGCCGGCACGGGCTTGCCGCCGGTGAGGGTGTCATCGATGATCGGTCCGGCCTGCAGCGCGGCACACGCGGCCATCAGGGAGACCTCGACATGCCGGCCGCGGCCGCTCTTGTGACGCGCGAACAGCGCCGCTCCCACGGCCTGGGCGGCATACACCGCCGTGGTGGTGTCGGGTACGAGAAACGGAATCCTGCGCGGGGTGCCATCGGCGTCGCGGTTCAGGTGGGCCATGCCGGTGTAGGCCTGAAGCACCGAGTCGGTCCCGGCACGCTTTGCATCCGGGCCGCGCGGGCCGAAACCGGTGATCGACAGGTACACCAGCGGCGGGATTGTCCTTTGCCAGCGTGTCGTAGCCGAAACCCAGTCGCTCGATCACGCCCGGGCGCAGATTCTGCACGAACACGTCGGCCTTTCGTGCCATGCCGAGTACCAAGTCGCGACCCGCCGGCTTGGCCACGTCGATGCAGGCCGAGCGCTTGCCGAGATTGCCCATGATGGTGAGTGCGGTCAGGCCTTCGCGGCCGCCGCCGACGGCGCGGATCCAGTCGCCGCCCGGGGGCTCGATCTTCACCACCTCCGCACCCTGCATCGCCAGCAGGCCGGCGCAATACGGACCTGCAATGCCCTGCGACATGTCGAGCACGCGCAGTCCTGCGTAGGGCAGGGCGTGCGCGCTCATACGATACCTGCAGCCTTGAGTTTCTCCATTTCCGCCGCGCTCTTGCCCAGCAGACCGCCGTAGATCTCTTCGTTGTACGCACCCAGCAGCGGAGGGGCAATGCGGTACTCGACCGGCGTTTCGGAAAAGCGCATCGGGCTGGCCACCACGGGCGCAACACCGCCAAGGGTATGCGGCATGTCGACACGCAGCCCGCGGTGCTGCACCTGTGCGTCCTCGAACACCTCCTTCATGTTGTTGATCGGACCGCAGGGCACCGTGGCGGATTCGAGCAGCTTCAGCCATTCGGCCTTCGTGCGCGTCTTCATGACCTCGGCGATCAGCGGGAATCAGCGCCTTGCGGTTGATGATCCGCTGCGAATTGGTCTTGAACAGCGGGTCGGCGGCAATCTCCGGCCGGCCGGCGACCTGCCAGAAACGCGCGTGCTGCCCGTCGTTGCCGACCGCGAGGATCAGGTGCCCGTCCGAGGTCGCAAACACCTCGTAGGGCACCACGTTCGGGTGCGCATTGCCCCAGCGCTGCGGAATGTTTCCCGAGCACAGGTAGGAGACCGCCTGGTTGGAATTGAACGCGACCAGCGTGTCGAGCAGCGCGGTGTCGATGTACTGGCCCTGTCCGGTACGCTCCACATGCGTGATCGCCGCGCTGATCGCGAGACTCGCGTACATGCCCGTCAGCACATCGGTGATGGCGATGCCGACCTTCATCGGGCCCGCGCCGATTTCGCCGTCGCGCTCGCCGGTGATGCTCATCAGGCCGCCCATGCCCTGGAAGATGAAGTCGTAGCCGGGCCGCGGGGCGTAGGGTCCGTCCTGGCCGAAGCCGGTGACCGAGCAGTAGATCAGGCGCGGGTTGATCTTCTTCAGGTCTTCGTAGCCCAGCCCATAGCGCTTGAGCGTGCCGAGCTTGTAGTTTTCGATCAGCACGTCGCACTTGGCGGCGAGTTCGCGGACGATCGCCTGTCCCTCGGGCTTGCCGATGTCGAGCGTGACCGACTTCTTGTTGCGGTTGGTCGATGCGTAGTAGGCGGCCTCGGGCGTGTCGCGGCCTTCCGCATCCTTCACGTAGGGCGGACCCCAGGCGCGCGTGTCGTCCCCGACCCCGGGCCGTTCGACCTTGATGATTTCGGCGCCCAGGTCGCCAAGGTTTTGCGCGGCCCAGGGGCCGGCCAGGACGCGGGATAGATCGAGTACGCGGATATGGGAAAGTGGACCGGGCATGGTTTTTCAGTTCTTTGCAGTGAAGAAATCGGTGGAAAGGATCTTGTCGGCCAGGTCGGGTGCGACCTGCGTTTCGGCAAGCAGTGCATCTGCGCAGGCGCCCTCGAGGCTGCCCCGCGTCGGGCGCAGGGGATCGCGTGCGCGCAGCCGGTGTTCGTTGGCCAGCGCTGCGATCAGAAGGCGGCGCGCATCGCCGCTCGCGGCGAGCCGGCTGCCTTCCGAGGCAAGGATCGCCGCGGCCGCCGCGTAGTAGAGCCCCGTTGCGGCCTGGCGCGCATGTGCCGCATCGTCGGCTCTGGCGCTCGCCATCGCGAAGCTGCAGGCCCGTTCGAGCGAAGCGGACAATGCAGTGCGCAGGTCCGTGTGCGCGACCCCGTCCAGCATCGACTCCAGCGCGGGACGCAGCGCCTCGAGCGAACCTTCGCGACGGATGGCGCGCAGGACGTCCTGGGCGACGATGTTGCTGGTGCCTTCCCAGATCGAGCCCAGATGCGCGTCGCGCACCAGCCGTGCATCGCTCCATTCCTCGATGTAGCCGGCACCGCCGCGCACTTCCATGGCATCACCGGTCGCCTTGCGCGCGTCGCGGCAGGCACGGAACTTGATGAGTGGCGTGAGGATACGCACGCGTTTGCGCGCATCCTCGTCACCCGCATCGGCTTTCGCGAGTTCCGTCGCGGTGTACAGCATGATCGAACGCGCGGCCTCCGCGGGCAGCATCAGCTTGAGCAACTGGCGGCGCATCAGCGGCAGTTCGATCAGGGGCTTGCCGAACGCGCTGCGGCCCCTGGAGATGAAGAGCGCCTCCGTCAGCGCGCGGCGCATCATGCCCGCGGCGCGCATGCCGTTGGAGAGCCGCGACATGTTGATCATGTCCGCCATCTGCGCGAAGCCACGCTGCGCGTCCCCGACCATATAGGCCACGGCGCCTTCAAGCGTGATCTCGCCGCTGGGCATGCCGCGCGTGCCGAGTTTCTCCTTCAACCGCACGATGTGGTAATGGTTCGGCGAGCCGTCTGCGAGCAGGCGCGGGAGCAGGAACAGCGACAGGCCCTTGGTGCCACCGGGCGCGCCTTCAGGCCGTGCAAGCACCAGCGCCACGCCCGCGTCCGCGTTCGAACAGAACCACTTGTCGCCATGCAGCAGCCAGTGGTCGCCGCGCGACACCGCGCGCGTCAGGGTGGCGCCCACGTCCGAACCCGCGCCCTGCTCGGTCATGAACATCGCGCCCTGCGTGAGCGCGTCCATGTCCTGCGAGACCAGTCCGGGCAGGTAGCGCGCGACCAGCGCCGGATCGGCGAATTTCGACAATGTGCGGGTGGTCGCGTCGGTCATCGACAGCGGGCAGCAGACGCCGAACTCGGCCTGTACGTACAGGTAGGTCAGCGCGTATTTCGCGACGGGGGGCATCTTTTCGGGCCAGCCGAGAACCCCGGCGCGATGGGACATCGCGGCCAGGCCGTAGTCACCGAACGCGGTCTCCTCGAGACTCTGATACGCGGGATGCTTGTCGATCCACTGCGCATTCCTGCCGTTTCGCTTGCGGCTGTGCAGGACCGGCGGGTTCTTGTCGGCCGTCAGCGCGAGATCGTCCAGCCGTCCGCCGGCAAGCGCGCCCAGCCGCTCGAAATGCGGCGCGAGATGGCCTAGAAGAGCAGGGTCGAGATAAAGGGAGAGCAGGCCCCGGTACCCGGGATCGGCCTCGAACAGGTTGGTGCCGTGCGCGTCGGGGAGCAAGGGCTGCTCTCGTGAAGCGAGATGCTCCAGGGAAACCGGATTCGCCGCCATGGTGTCGTCACCTTGATTTTCGGACGCCGGCGTATCGGCCGGGCGTGCAGGAGGACTTATTGTAATTCCTGGCGGCGGCCGGGGAGGCCTCGCGCGCGAACCTACTGGGCGACGATTCCCGCGTCTTTTACGACGCGTGCCCACTTATCGCGCTCGGCCCGCATGTAGGCGGCCAGTTCGGCCGGGGAGCCCGGTGCCGGTTCCATACCCTGCAAGGCCAGCGCAGCCACGACCTCGGGGTGCGCGAGCGACGCGACGAAATCACGGTGCAGCCTCGCCAGGATGTCCTTGTGCGTCTTCGCGGGCGCAACCAGGCAGTACCAGTTGGCCGCTTCGTAACCGGCGACCCCGGCCTCAACCATGGTCGGCACCTCAGACAGTGCCGCGACGCGCTTCTGGGTCGTGACGGCCAGCGCACGCAGCCGGCCCGATTTGATATGCGGGATCGCCGTCGGCGTGGTCGCAAATACAGCCTGCACCTGCCCGGCGAGGAGGTCGGTCATTGCGGGGCCGCCACCCTTGTAGGGGACATGGACGATGGGCGCGCCGGTCAGGCTGCGCAGCAGTTCCCCGGCCAGATGCCCCGCGCCGGCATTGCCCGAGGAACCGTAGAACACGCTGCCGGACTTGGTCTTGGCCAGCGCGATGAATTCGTTTACCGTCCTGGCCGGCACCGAAGGATGCACCACGAGGACATTGGAGAAGATCGACATCATCGATATGGGTGCGAGGTCGTGCTCGGGATCGAAGCCGAGGTTCTTGTACAGGCTCGGACTGATCGAAAGCGGCCCGATCGAGCCGATCAGCAGCGTGTAACCATCGGGTGGTGCCTTTGCCACGGTCTCGGTCGCGATATTGCCGCCTGCGCCCGGCTTGTTGTCGATCACGACGGCCTGGCCCAGCAGTTCGGAGAATTTCTTTGCCACGATGCGCGCGGCGATGTCGGTCCCGCCGCCGGGCGCGAAGCCGATGACCAGCCGGATCGGCTTGACTGGGTAGGTTTCAGCCGTGGCGAGTGAGCCGGACACGGATAGCAAGACTGCAAGAAACGCGCGGACCAGCGTATGCATGAGGCGCCTCAGCCGGGTAGATGCAGGACGTTCTTTGCCAGGATGTTGCGCTGGATCTCGTTCGAGCCGCCATAGATCGTTGCGGGCATGGCCTTGTAGAAAGGCGCGAGCAGGTCGACCATGCCCTTGCCGATCGCCACACTGTCGGCGAGCTGGCCGGCGTCCCCGGCGGTTTCGATGATGCAGTCGGAAATCCGCTGAAAGGTTTCGGTTGCGATCAGCTTGAGCATCGACACATCCGGCGGCAGGGGCTCGCCGCGCTTCACGATGTCGACGAAACGCGCATACATGGCGGCGTGGTCCTCGACCAGCATCCGGAATCCTGCAAATCGATCCGCGAACAGCGGGTCGTTCCGTACTCCGCGCAATTCGGCCACGCGCGACAGTATGCCGAGTGCGTACTGGGGCAGCTTGGGGCTGCCGATATGGATGCGCTCGAAACCGAGCAGGGATTTGGCTACGCTCCAGCCGTCGTTCAGGCCACCGACGAGGTTGTCCCTGGGCGTGCGCACGGCATCGAAAAACACTTCGTTGAATTCCTCGTGGCCCGCGAGGTCGCGGATCGGGCGCACGCGCACGCCGGGCGCGGAGAGGTCGACAAGAATGAAGCTGATGCCCGACTGTTTCTTTGCCGATTTCCCGGTGCGCGCCAGCACGATCATGTGAGTCGCGTCCTGCGCCAGCGTGGTCCAGATTTTCTGCCCGGTAATGACGAAATCGTCCCCGTCGACCACGGCTTCGGTGCGCAGCGCGGCGAGGTCCGAGCCGGCGTTGGGTTCCGAATAGCCCTGTACCCAGATATGCCGGCAATCGAAGATGGGCGGCAGGTAACGCAGGCGTTGTTCTTCGGTGCCGAAACGGATCAGCACCGGCCCGACCATCAGGATGCCGTGGTCCTGAAAGCGTCCGATGCCCCAGCGCTCCAGCTCCTCGTAGTAGATCAGCAGCTTGCCGGGTTCCAGGCCCATGCCGCCGAATTCGGCCGGCCAGTTGGGCGCCAGCCAGCCTTTGCCCGCCATGCGCCGGTACCAGTCGCCGTTTTCGCTCCAGCGCAGGCGCCGCGGCGTGTAGCGCAGATGGCGCGGGTAATTGGTTTCGAACTCGGTGCGCACCAGCGTGCGGAATGCCTCGTCCGTGAGCGCGTTCCAGTCCTGCCGCGCAGGCCGGCTTTCCGCGGATGCATTCATGCGCTGAGGACCTCGAGTGGCGGTGCCAGTCGTGCATAGCGAGCGCGGTGCGCGTTGGCGTTCCCGAGCCAGGCCGAGAAGACCAGTGCGCGGTTGACGTAGGCGCCGAGCGCGTATTCGTCGGTAAAGCCGATCGCGCCGTGCAGCTGGACGGCCTCGCGCGCGATCCGGTTGAGCGATTCGCAGGCGCGCGCCTTGGTGCGGCTGGCCAGCAGCGCGCGTTCGTCGCCACCGGCGCCGGCATCAAGGGCGCTGCAGGCTGCCTGCGCCACATCGCGCGCAAGCTGCTCGGCGACGTACAAGTCGACCGTGCGGTGCTGCAGTGCCTGGAAACTGCCGATGGGTTTGTCGAACTGTACGCGCGTGCGCAGGTATTCGAGGGTCAGGTCGAGCATGGCGCGCATCATGCCGGCCATTTCCACGGCGACGAGTACCAGGGCTTCGTCGGTCGCCTGCGCGACCACGGCGTCTGCGGTCTTTGCACTTGCGACCACGTCGGCGGCGCCGACCGACACGTTCTCCAGCGTCAGGGAGGCGGCGAAGCTTCCGTCGGCACGCCGTTCGCGGCGAATCGCAAGGCCCGAAGCGCTCGCTGGCACCCAGAACAGCTGCGTTCCGGTGCCGCTGGTGGCGGCAACGATGAATCCATCGGCATCGGCCGGTACGGCATAGCGTGCCTGACCGCCCAGGCGCCAGCCCGCGCCGTCGGGTGAGGCATGAACTCCGGAGGCTTCGTGCGCCAGGGTGTCGCCCGCGTGCGCAGCCAGGGCCGGGACCAGGGTTCCGGCGACCAGTGACTCGAGCAGGCGCGTGCACGCGGGCCCGTCCGCATGCACGAGGCTGCGGGCCGCCAGCACGCCGCTCGCGACCAGCGGCTCGGGTGCGCAGGCACGACCCCAAGCATAGACCAGCTGACCCATGTCCCCGACGCCCGCACCCAGTCCGCCCCGGTCTTCGGGCACCAGCACGCCGAGCCAGCCGAGGCCGGCGATCGACTGCCACACGCTGCGGTCAAAATCAGGGGTGCGCTCGCGGCAGGCGCGCCGCCGTGCCGCCGTGTGTTCGCTGTCGGCGAATTGCCTTGCCGCATCGGCGAGCATGCGTTGCTGGTCGGTCTGGGGGATCATCGTTCAGAACTATACCGAAGCGGATGGGATGGGCAATTCCGGTGTGCGATCTGCAGCCTGCCGCTCATGCCGTGGCGGTCCGTGCGAATCCTGGCCCCGGACGGCAGCGCCTGACTTCGATTCTCTTCCATACACCGCCACGCGAATAGGGGTCGGCCTCCAGCCACGCATCGAGGTCGGCGCGCGTGGCGAAGGCGCACACCAGCGAGGAGCCGATCATTCCCCCCGCATCATCGAGGATCGCGGCGCCATAGAGGATCGTGCCGTTCGCGACGAAGGCCTTCATGCGCTCCAGATGCGCCGGGCGCGCGTCCAGGCGGCGCTGCGGTGCGCCTGCATCGGACCCGTCATAGCCGAGTATCAGAAACTCCATGGCCCCGGCCTCACTTCTTCAAACCCTCGGCGCGAACTTCAGCGAAGGTCCTGGTTGCGATCAGCATCGCTTCGCGCACCAGCGGCGCGCCGACATAGCCGAGCAGGTGCAGGATCGCTTCGGTCAATTCGTCTTCGGTCCAGCCCTGGCGCAGTGCCATGCGCACGTGCAGCGCAAGTTCGGGTTCGCGGCCGGTCGAGGCGTCGGAAATCATGGTGATCAGCGTACGCGTCTTGAGGTCAAGGCCCGGGCGGGTCCACAGCGCGCCGAAGATCGTCTCGCTCGCCAGATCGACGAACTTCTGCATCTGCGGGTCCTTGTAGGTCGTCGCCGCCATCTTGTCGAGATAGGCGCCGCCCATCAGCTTGCGGCGCATCTTGCGGCCTTTGGAAATTTTCTTGTCGGACATTGATGTCTCCTTCGGAAGGATAGGGTGTGCTTGTATGCAACTCGAATTCCGCGTACTTCAATTGCGCGCCGGCTCCATGGCCCGGCTGACGGCATGCGGGTGACGCGCCTGGTGATCGTTTCCAGCTTGCTGCGCGCGTCATGCAGATCCGGTCGGAATGTCCCGGAACGGCCTGTCCTTGTCCACCCGGACGTCGCCCGGCAGTCCAAGCACTCGCTCGCCGATCGTGTTCCTCAGGATCTCGTCGGTGCCCCCGGCGATCCGCAATGCGGGGCTGTCGAGGAACGATTCCTCGAAGATGCCGGCAAGGGGCAACCCGCTTCCGGTCGCGATCGCATTGGCACCGATCAGATCGAGCGCGAAGGATGTCGCGTCCTGTATCTTGCCGGCCGCGACGAGCTTGCCGATCGACGACTCCGGGCCGGGGGTGTCGCCCCGGGCCAGCGCCGTCATGATGCGGTAACGCGTGAAGCGAAGCCCCTGGTACTTGACGAAGAAATCCGCCAGACGATCCTGCACGCCGCTGTCGTTGATCGCGATGTCCTCCCCCAGCCGGAGCTCCGTGGCCAGGGCGTAGAGCTCCCGGAACGACGGGCCGAAGTCGTCGTGCATCGTGTAACGCTCGCCCATGAGCAGGCTCATCGCGACTTTCCATCCGCCGTTGACCGGTCCGAGCCTGTTGCCGTCGGGAACTCTCACCTCGTCGAAGAAGACCTCGTTGAAGTGCGCATGGCCCGACATCTGCCTGATCTGCGAGATCTTCAGGCCGGGGCTCTTCGTCGGAAGGTAGAAAAAGGTCAGGCCGGCGTGCTTGGGCGCGTCAAAGTCGCTGCGCGCGATCAGCACGCCCCAATCGGCCTCGTGCGCCAGCGAGGTCCAGACCTTCTGACCCGTGATGACCCACTCGTCGCCATCGCGCACTGCGCGGGTGCGCAGCGCCCCGAGGTCCGAACCGCCGGCCGGCTCGGAGAAGAACTGGCACCACATTTCCTCGCCGCGAAGCGCCGGCGGTGCAAAGCGATCGCGCTGTTCCTGGGTGCCCCACCGGCAGATCGTCGGAAGGCAGATGCCGAGCTGCAGGCCGACGGCGTTGACATTGGTGTCGTACTGCGCCTCTTCCTGGTCATAGATCATCTGCTGGATCGGTGTTCCACCCTGGCCGTGCCACTCCTTGGGCCAGGTGATGCCCGCAAATCCCGCCTCGTATTTCTTGCGCTGGAAGGCTCGCGCCCGCTCGACCGCCCCGGCGCTGTCCTCGCCGCGCCGATAGCCGCGAACCGCACCCGGCTTGCGCCTCTCCAGGTTCGACGAAAGGAACTCCCGGCACCTCACTCGATAGTCCGCCTCTTCCGGCGTGTCCCTGAAATCCATGCCTACGCCACTCCCGCCAGTACTGCCGAATCCTGCTTGCGAAGCGCGCCGATCAGGCGCCGCTTCCACTCCTGTGTACCGCCGAGCGCCAGTCCGAGGAACCCGGCTCTGCGGTAATAGAGATGGCAGTCGGCCTCCCAGGTGAAGCCCATGCCCCCGTGGGTCTGGATGTTCTCCTTGGTCGCGAACCAGGACGCTTCGCTGGCCGCGACCCGGCTGGAAGCCGCCGCAACGTCGATCTCCTCGGCGTCCGACTGCAGCGCCCAGGCGCCGAAATAGGCGTTCGAGCGCGCCAGTTCCAGCGAGACATAGACATCCGCCAGCTTGTGCTTGATCGCCTGGAACGAGCCGATCGGCCTGCCGAAGGCGTAGCGATCCTTCGCGTACCTGACCGCGGTCTGCAGTGCCGCGTCGGCGACGCCGACCTGCTCGAACGCCATCATCACGGCGGCGCGATTCACCAGCCGCTCGATCGCCTCCGGGCCGAGCGCATGCGGCAGCGGCTCGGCCGGAGCTTCAGTGAACTCCATCGAGGTGCAGCAGCACGCGGGCTCGATCGTGGCGATCCTCTTCCGGGACACGCCGTCGGCGTCCGTCGCGACGACGAAAAGGCTGGCCTCCCCGGGGCCGCTGCGAACGCTGACGATCGCAAAATCGGCGACGCCGCCATCCGGAACCATCGACTTGTGGCCGGACAGCCTGCCGCCTTCGGCTCGAGTCAGGGACGGCACGCCGAAGAACCGGCCGTTGCCCTCCACCGCTGCGAAGGTGCCGATGATCTCGCCGCTCGCCAGCTTCGGAAGGTACCTGCCCTTCTGCTCTTCGCTGCCGAACAGGATCAGCGCCTCGGTCGCGAGATAGACGGACGACGCGAACGGGATCGGAGCGATGGCGCGTCCGAGTTCCTCCGCCAGCACGCATGCCGAGAGTCCGCCGAGCCCGAGCCCTTCGTACTCCTCCGGGATCGACGCAGCCAGCCAGCCGAGCCCCGCGATCGACTTCCAGAGATCACGGTCGATGCCCGAGCCGTCCGCGATGACCCGGCGGGACGCCGCGATCGTGCCGTGGTCGCTCAGCACCCGCCGTGCGACGTCGCGCAATTGCTTGAGTTCGTCCGAAAAGTCGATGTTCATGCTTCGGATTGATCTTCGCAGTACCCGAATCCGGCAGCTGGATCCCGCCCGAACTTCCGTCGGCAGACAACCGGCAGAGGCATCAGCGTCGCCGAGCTTCGGCGAGTACCTGGTCTCGGGAAACAACGTCGTCCCGATTGCCCTCGTGTCCTGCCATGCGTTCGTCGATCGCTGCGCGGTGGGCATCGCCCGACGGCACCGAAGCCGGGTCTGAAGCGAGACCTGCCCGGATGATCTGCGTCAACCGGAATCGCTCTTCGGGCGGCAGCTTGAGAATTTCGGCGACTTCTGCATCACTCATGTGTAAAGCGTACCACGCTGTCTATCTGCTCGCTAACGTGTTGGTCTGCGGAGGGTCTGCGCAGACGCGTGCACTCGCGCGCTGCGGGTGGCCCGAACGCAGCACCTGTTGTTAAACGGTAACTGCGACGCGCTCGCGAAGAAACTCCGGCGCAAAGTCTGCACCGTTGGGCCACGTGAGCGTGTGACAGGCCAGGGTAAAACCCTTGAATTGCTCAACGTCGCGTAGTGGACCGAATACCGGGCCCGTCAGTTCAGCGGAAAGATCCACTTCGCCTTTCGTGCCGTCGCTGAACCGGACCCAGACCACGAAATTCCGAATATATCGGGCTTCCAGAACATGAAGAAACATTGCGTTACTCCAGTGGGTCGATTGTCTTCAATGGCTGCTTGCCCTCGGCAAGTGACCAGTCTTCAAGAAGTTCCGTCTTGTGTAAAGAATACCATTCCATGACCAGACTCAATGCCCGCTTCGGGAATCTTCCGGTCACAACGCCCGACTCGATCTCGACGGTGATCTCGAACTCCGCATATTCAGCGTGAAAATGCGGTGGCGCATGATCTCTGTAGTACATGTAGATCACGATCCCGAGAAATCTACTGAGTTCAGGCACGATCTATCTTTACCGTTTAACGTAGAGCCCACCGGCGTGCGCCGGCTCTTCGGCGTACGTCCGGGTGCAGCACAAGGTTATGCCGCAGACTCAAGCGGAACCTCCCAGCCTGGGAAAACGAGAACGGCTGGATGACATTTGAGCGCACGAGCCAGCACCTTTGCACGTTCAACCCCGAGATTGACCCGGCCATTTTCGATGGCCGAAAGAGTAGCCTGGGGAATCCCTGAGAGTTCTGTGAGTTGGCTCTGGCTTAGTTCCTGAAGCTCTCGAAGGATGCGTACGGACTCTCCCACCGAGACTTCAACCCGCTTCTTGGCAGGACGAAATTCCTTCATTTCATGGCCTCCTGTAATCGTGAGGGGTGATCTGAATCACTTGAACCAATAGTGCATCGGCAACAATCCGATAGATCACTCGCCATTGAAGCCCGAGACGCGATGAGCGGTGGCCCTTCCACTCGCCGCCCAGTGCCTCGTCGTGAAACCCCTTGATCGCCCGCAAACCGGGCGGACCAGACAGGCGGGCGATGTCTTTCCACTTTTCGTACCGCTTCAGGATCTCCGGAGGGACCGCTCCGGAAAGCTGCTTGTCAATCCGGCGGTGTTCCTCGATGCGCCACATGTCTCAATTGTGCCCATACCATTTATAGCATGTCAAGACGCGGTTGACCTGCGGCATAACGTTCCCAGCCAGCGGCGCGCAACCGCGATGGTGGAAAATGCCACGGCGCTGAATGCGCTTCCGTCTGCGCTGGGCGGTTATGCGTCACTTGCGGCGCCGCCAATAGGTTGGCCGACGCTTGAAGTGGGCGACTGCAAAGATGACCAGTTCGTCGGGTTCTGTGCGGTACACAACCGAAAACGGAAAGCCCTTGGGAAATACTCGCCGTGTTCGCAGCTTCCAAGGTGACCCGAGTTTCGGGTGCGCTGACGCAAGCGCGGTTGCTGCTTCGACTGACTCGCGGAAGCGATCCCCGAGGCCTTTCTGTTGCTCTTCGTAGTACGAGACCTGTTCGAGGAATTCTTCTTGGGCTTCCAGAAGGAAGCGAGCCAGCTTCACTTCGTAAGGCGGCGGGCTGCGGCAAACACTTCTTCCGCGGGTATAAGCGTGGCTTCTCCCCGTTCGTACTTGGCGATGCGGGACGCAATCTCTGCCTCCCAGGCTTCCTGGACCTCGGGGTCGGAGTCGCGTTCGACAGACTCAAGCAACTCTTGGGCGAGCTGTGCCCGCTCTTCGACAGTGAGGGTCTGAGCCTTCTTCGAAAGTTCGGCTAGCAGGGCGGACATAGGGCTGCTCCAGCGAAGCGAATGGTGAAGTCTACGCCCGAGCGGGGCCAGGCGCGACTGCGGTTGCTTAGTGACGCATAACGCGTCTGTTCACCCGCCGCCGAAGGCGGTCCGGTGCGACTTGAGTTAGGCAGCACATTGCACATCTACGCCACCCCTGAGAAGTGAAGCTTCTGGTACTCAAAAATCGCTGGAACGCAGCTAAGAAACGTTTCCATCCGCGGGTTGTGGAATGGCACGTGTCTTGTCACTCGTGCAACATTGCTTGGGCCGAAATCATGAGTTACGAGATTTCGTAGATATCTGGCTGAGTTCGAACATGAAAGAGTGGTTTTAAGAATGTGCTGCTCGTTGAAATCGGCGAACAGCCAATCTAAGTCTTGCTGTGAAATACTCAATCCGAAAGCTATAGCAGCCGTTTTGATGTCGTTTAGCTTGAGGCCTTGCTTGTGGTGATAGGCGGTTGTGGCGGGCAAGCGGGCATGTATCCCCAACAGGCCGCGCGCAATCTTCTCGCAACCAAAGTAGTAAGCGAAGAAGCGCATCGTTTCGGGAAGCCTCTTGACCTCGAGACTTTCGAGCCCACGCGCGACATCCGCAATCCTCCGATAGTAGGACCCCTTTCGAAGTGGATCGGGTTTCAGGGAGGGGTCCATGAGCGTGCTGCTTAACGTTCCGGTTTTGCCGCGACGAATGAAGCGCGCAGCGCTGAATTGCAGGCGTCGGTCAACAACCGGCGGTTAGATGACTTAGTTGGCGCACTCCCCCCAATCATTTTGGATTACGGTGCTCCTTTTCGATTTTGAGCTCACAGGAGAGAACTTTCCCGTAGTAATGTGAAAAAAAACATGGCGGGCCGCGCCCTGCGTCGCCTTCATGGTGCACGGCAACCTGCATTCCACTTGGTTCAAAGTAGTAGGTTGTGGAACCCGCCATAGTTGATATTTTGATTATCGAGAATTCGGCGCAGTGCCCCGTTGAGTAGGTCAGGTTCTTAATGGCGGCAGCGTAGGCGAGCTTGGCTTTGAACGTGTTGTCCCGGCAGCCAAACGTAGAACAATAGTCTTCCATAGATGTTAAACATGAAGTCTCCAATGGTGTCTTGCAAGCTCCCAAGTGCGGCAAGACCAAAAGGAGAACGCATATGGCAGTAAATTTCGCGAGGGGCTTGTTAGTCATCTAACGTAGAGCTAACGCGCGCCGTGCATGGCGCATCAACGAAGCGCGATGCTTCACGGCGTCGCGGTTGAGCGTTAAGTTAGGCTGCAAGGCCTAAAATTCTCGCGACATACGGCCCCCCCATCGCCAAACCCAATGTAGCAGGCGCTGGCGCCAATGCAACAATACAGGCAGCAACGGTCTTTCTCTGCGACGCAAGAAGAATTGCGACGATAAGACAAACAAGACTTGCTAGGAGAACAATATTAACTGTCAATTCATCAATCGAAAGTAGTGCCAGGACGTACGCAAAGAACGCACTTGCGCTCCAAAGTAGGATGGCAATAAGAAAAATAACCCCTTTGGAAATTGTCGAAGTCGGCATCGCTGCTGCCTAACGTGGAGCCAACCGGCGCGCGCGGCATTGGCGGTCGCCAGGCACTACCGCTTCTCGCGCGCCCGAGTTGGGCGCAAAGTTAAGCCGCACGACCCACCTTTTGCTGTACCACTTCATCGAGTTCTGAATAAGCAGCCTGAGAGATTGCCCCTTGCCCCAAAAGGCGCGAAGCATTGTCATGCACGCGACGCGCGAACGCCTTGACATCGTCGTCAGCGTCCAGGAGGGAGCTGATCATCACGGCCATGAAAAGGGTTGCGAGTTCTTCGTCCCTTAGTTTGCGGGAGCGCGTTTCGCGCTCCATTCTATTGAGCGTGTGCGCTTGCGGCGCCGCTGCGGCGAATTCGTACTGAAATTCCAATGCCAGCACCTTCAAAACGCGTGCACGTCTCAGCAGCACAGGCAGTTTGAATGCCGGAAGCAGCAGCGCCAAGATGAACCACCAGCTTACGAAGATGGACAAGGCAAGAATACCTGCGACATAAAGGAGAATGATCATGGGCGCGTGGTCTTTCGATATGAGAGGCGGACGTCCATTTCGTAACGTGCGATCGACATGATTAGGTCCAGCGTTTCTCGCGCGTCTGTCGGGACTACGGCCTTTCGCAGATCAAGTGCTTCGTCGTGGACCCGGCGCAACGATTCCCCTTCGTCGTCGATGGCAGTCAACTTTTGAATTCGCCAAAGTTCCCGTTTAAGGTCGTCAGACAGGTCGTCGCTCATGATCCGCTGTACCTCTTCCTGGATCGCGGTGCGGGCAGCTCGGCGCGTGGCTTCGTTCGGCATCGGACGGCGAAATGTGCGGTTTAACGTGTTGATCAGAGGCGCGCCGCTTGCGGCGCGTCCCCTGCAGCAAGGGGTTGGGCAGCAACGTGTACGACGCCGCGCTGCTTCCTGTACTCCTCGACAGCTCTAGTGAGTCCAATTGACATGGTTATTAGCGTGAAAATGGTATCGGTGATCTGACGGTATTCGAATGAAATTCGGTCGCCTAGCTTGAATGTGCGGTTTCTATTGGTGATCCGAATCTGGAGCTCCTCTCCCGCCTCAACCCTGAAACCAGATTTTTCAATCACGATTTCATCACCGTCTGAATTCTGTGCAATCAGTTCCATAACGCGCCACTGTACGGTCAATTCACCGTTTGCGTCGACGTCTTCAGGGCCGACACGCCCCAATCTGTGCACGAGACAGGCGCGCACCCTGTTAATACTCAGTACATGTGATTCAAATTCTGTCGCGACGCCAAACTCTTCCCGCAGTCGTTTGAATTTGTCCGGGAGTCCAAGTTTGTGAAATCGACTTCTCTCGGGTCCAACTATGGAATTGAAATCCGCACCGCGGATTCTTCCGCTATTCCATGCTCGAAAAAAGGCACCGACCTGCCTGCACTCTTCCAAGTAGAAATGCGTCAATTCGATCGCGTCCCGAAAAACGGAGCGAAGCTCTCGTTGCTGCGCTTCAAGGACCGCGACGTCCTTGGACAGTTGACGATTCTCCGCCGGATAGGCACCGAAGAATGGCGAGAACCCTAAGTAGGCATTCTCATCGACTAAAGCAAGGCCGGCCGCGATTGCAGCGTGGGTATTAAGAAGGTGCTGAAGCGCGACGTTGTATCGACCCTGCAGCGCCGCGACATTAATTGATAGCGATCGGATAGGCTCGGCAGCCACTTCCGATACGCCATCGTCAACCGGTTCGGTCATTTTTCTGCCCAACGTCCTGCTGTGCGGCCGGCCGGATATGCCGCTGGAAAAGGCATGGTACTGGCTGCCGGTCCGCACCAGCTACGAGTTAGAAGACGCACAAGTCGATTGATGTTACGCATTCGCTTTCCAATAGACGACCGTACGTTCGGCCAATTCGATTGCAGTGATAGAGGAGGTGCCCAAATCTGTGGCTGCTGGTCCATTTAGCTTGACTGACAGTTCACCGAAAAACGAGCCGCCAAAGAATCCTCCACCGAAAAATTCACCCACTACGCCAGAGTCGTCAACGGAATTGTGATTGGCTCGAACCTCTCGGTGCTTCGCCACACTCGCAAGATCCCAAATGACTCTCAACAACGGCACGGAATCTCGAACGGCCTTGCGCTTGCTCGAATTAGAGTCTCCTGGATGCTTCCAGTCCAGCATGCTTTCAGCCGTAATGAAAAAATTAATGGCAGCGTCGCGGTCGTTGGGTAAGGCACGAAACTTAAGTAGCTCGCGCTCGAGCTTTTGGAGCCAGTCCTGAGTGGTCTGAAGGTCAAAGGCTCCGAGCATTGAACTGCGCCTTCTAACGTTCGGGTTCAGCCGCGGGCCGGGCGCGCAGCGCGAGGACCGTCTGCTGGAACCCGTTGTTAGCCCTCACGCCGCCCATTTTCACAATGTGTTAAGCACCACGGCAGCTCTGACGAGAGCCTTAAACGCCTCCTCGTCGATCGTGTCGCTTTCGCGAATGTCGATCGCGCGCCTGGCGTTTCCCTCCAGGCTGGAGTTGAAGAGGCGGGAAGGGTCCTTGAGCGCGGCGCCCTTGGCGAAGGTCAGCTTGACGTGTTCCTTGTATGTCTCACCTGTGCAGATGATGCCGTTGTGAGACCACACCGGGACTCCCATTGGGTTGGATGGCTTTTTCCACTTCAATTCCTCAACCACATCTGGGTCGGCCTGCTTGATGAGAGCGCGGACCCGCGACAGAGTCTCGCCCCGCCAGTCGCCCAGCTTGTTGATCCGGGCATCGATCAGCCCGGCGTGTGGCTCCGGGCTCACCTTCTTTGCGGCGGGTTTCTTCGCTCCCCGCTTTTTGGCGTTTTCCTTTTGGACCATTGGTCTTTCCGTTCCGTGAGGGCTAACGTAGAGCTAACGCGCGCCGTGCATGGCGCATCAACGAAGCGCGATGCTTCACGGCGTCGCGGTTGAGCGTTAAGTTAGGCTGCAAGGCCTAAAATTCTCGCGACATAGGGACCCCCCATCGCCAAACCCAATGTAGCAGGCGCTGGCGCCAATGCAACAATACAGGCAGCAACGGTCTTTCTCTGTGACGCAAGAAGAATTGCGACGACAAGACAAACAACACTTGCTAGGAGAACAATATTAACTGTCAATTCATCAATCGAAAATAGTGCCAGGACGTACGCAAAGTACGCACTTGCGCTCCAAAGTAGGATGGCAGTAAGAAAAATAGCCCCTTTGGAAATTGTCGACGTCGGCATCGCTGCTGCCTAACGTGGAAGCCCACGCGACGCCGACAGCGCGCAGCGCTGGCGGAGGTCGCGGTGGGGCGGAAGGTTAAATGGCACGTTCATGTGAGATCAACGACCCGTACAGGTTTGAGCGGAAAGCCGGCAGGTTGACGAGGCAGCGGATTTGCAGGAAACGTAGCTTTCGGAGAAACAAAGTAAAGCTTTCCATCTCGTTCCGCCTGGAGCTTCAGTGCACGTGTTGATTTATCTCGCTTGCTGCCTGTGGCGGTCAGTTTTTGCGGCAATCGATATTCGTGAGCCTCCATTCCAAAGTTGATCCATTGCTTCGAACGAAGGAGAGCCTTGGCAGATTCTTTTGATCTGACGTCAGTGCATTCGTTTTTCGATTTTCCTTCGATGCACAAGTCGACAATTGTATTGTTGAATATTTCCACTTCAACATTTTGCGCAACGCATGGCGATACGGCGACCATGATGGAAAACGCGACGATGACGCGTTCTAGTGCCATTTAACGTAGAAGCCACCGGCGCGCGCCCGACGGGGTGATCCACTCGGCGACGCTCGCGCGCGCGTCCGCGTGGGCTGCCGGGTTGGGCGACGGCGCACCAAATGGTTCGGGAAAGAGAACACGCGTAGGAGTCAGTCGCCGCGACTTGGCGGCCAGGCGGGCAACCGCGGCGGCACCCGGCGGGGTATGAGAAGCAACAAAATTGAAGAAAGGCATGTCAGTAGCACTCGCAAACAACTGGAGGATTCTTGGCCTCCGAGAGCATTTGTTTTGGATATTTCGGTATGAGTCTCGAAAGCATGTTTTTCGCAGAGCATTCTGATTTGCAGGATTCTTCGGGCGAGGGGAATTGACTTTTCAGGTATACGAAAAGAAAGCCGACGGCGACAAAGACAGAAAAGGCTAGGGCAATCTGAATTGGTATTGGGATGCGGCGCGAATTTTTTGGTGCGATCATTTTGGTGACGCCCAACGTGGAAGCCCACGCGACGCCGACAGCGCGCAGCGCTGGCGGAGGTCGCGGTGGGGCGGAAGGTTAAATGGCACGTTCATGTGAGATCAACGACCCGTACAGGTTTGAGCGGAAAGCCGGCAGGTTGACGAGGCAGCGGATTTGCAGGAAACGTAGCTTTCGGAGAAACAAAGTAAAGCTTTCCATCTCGTTCCGCCTGGAGCTTCAGTGCACGTGTTGATTTATCTCGCTTGCTGCCTGTGGCGGTCAGTTTTTGCGGCAATCGATATTCGTGAGCCTCCATTCCAAAGTTGATCCATTGCTTCGAACGAAGGAGAGCCTTGGCAGATTCTTTTGATCTGACGTCAGTGCATTCGTTTTTCGATTTTCCTTCGATGCACAAGTCGACAATTGTATTGTTGAATATTTCCACTTCAACATTTTGCGCAACGCATGGCGATACGGCGACCATGATGGAAAACGCGACGATGACGCGTTCTAGTGCCATTTAACGTGAAGTGGGTTGCCGAAAAGCGGGTTTGCGTTCCGTCGATTTGTAACTCATCCGGGCATCCTCCCTTTCGATCAACGCTTTAACTGAACGTCGGCATAAAAAAATTCTGTTATTCGAGTCTGGATGCGACTTTGCGTTTCGCGCAGTTTCTGTGCGGCCAGTCATCCTTCCTCTTCTTCAATGCGTTAGCTCTCCTGCGGCACTAAAAATACCTGTTATTCGGGGGGCGGATAGATGGCCATTCGTACTATGGAGGCCGGCGCAGCGCCGACGGCGCGCCCGCGGTTGCTTGATCAGGTGCGGGACGCGATCCGGCGCAAGCACTACAGCCTGCGGACAGAGGACACCTATGTCCACTGGATCAAGCGCTTCATCTACTTTCAGTCGAAGCGCCATCCCCGGGACCTGGGGGAGGCCGAGGTGACGGCATTCCTGAACCATTTGGCCCGGGATCGCGGTGTGGCGGCCGCGACGCAGAACCAGGCCTTGTCGGCATTGCTGTTCCTCTACCGGGAGGTGCTGGGCACGCCCCTGGCCTGGCTGGACGGCCTTGACCGGGCCAAGCGCCCGGTACGGGTGCCGAGCGTGCTGACGGCGGAGGAGGTGCGCCGGCTGCTCGGACGGCTGGAGGGTCGAAGTGGCTGATTGCGAGCCTCCTGTACGGCGCCGGGCTGCGCCTTCGCGAGTGTCTGACGTTGCGTGTGAAGGACGTCGAGTTTTCCTATCGCCAGCTCCTCGATTCGGGACGGCGAAGGGCGCGAAGGACCGGGTAACGATACTGCCGGAGGCGGTGATAGAGCCGCTCAAGGCGCACCTGGTTCGCGCCAAGGCCCTGCACGAGGCGGATCTTGCGGCGGGCTATGGCGACGTGGAGATGCCGGACGCACTGGCGCGCAAGTACCCGCGCGCCGCGTATGAGTGGGGCTGGAAGTTCGTGTTTCCGTCGCGCAAGCTGTCGACCGATCCACGCACCGGCGTGATTCGCCGCCATCACGTGTACGACGATGTGCCCGGGCGTGCGGTGAAGCAGGCGGCGCGCGACGCCGGCATCACCAAGCACGTGAGCTGCCACACGCTGCGCCATTCGTTTGCCACCCACCTGCTGGAGAACGGCTACGACATCCGCACGGTGCAGGAGCTGCTCGGTCACGCCAGCGTGGAGACGACGATGATCTACACCCATGTGATGAACAAGGGCGGACGCGGGGTGCGCAGTCCGCTGGACCGGGTGGAGCAGGCGCGTGCGACTTACGCGGCCTGAGGCCTCCTGTCGGGGCTTGTTGTGTAATCGCACAACAAGACTGCTCTGAAAGCCGCTTGGGAGGCGGCGATCCGCTGACTAAAGTTTAACTTTCAGGCGATCTCCGCCGTGCCGTGCGAGAGCACCACGATGTCGCGTTCGACCGCCTTGGCACGGAAGCGCACGACGTTCCCTTCGCGCCACATCTCGGTACGAATGGTTTCGCCGGGGAACACCGGTGAGGAAAAGCGCAGCGACAGCGACTTGAAGCGCGAGGGGTCGTAGTCGCACCAGGTCTTCAGTATTGCGTGGCCCGCGACGCCGTAGGTGGCGAGGCCATGCAGGATCGGGCGGGGAAAGCCCGCGGCCGTGGCAATCGCGGGTTCGGCGTGCAGCGGATTGCGGTCGGCGCACAGGCGGTATATCAGAGCGGCCTGCGGCAGGGTGGGGATGTCGCACACTGCGGATGGCGCCGTGTCGGGCGTGGCGGGTTTCGCCGCCGGTGCCGGGTCGCCGCCCTTGGGGCCGTTGCCGGGTGCATCCGAAAATCCGCCGTCGGCGCGGCAGAAGGTGACCGACTGGCTGGTGGCGTAGAGCGTGCCGCTGGCCTTGTCGGTGATCGTGCGCTCCTGGTACACCAGCGCGCCCTTGCCTTGGCCCTTGTCGACCAGCGCGGTGATGCGCAGGCGGCCGATCACGGTGGCAGCCACCGGCAGCGGCTTATGGATCGTCAGGGACTGCTCGCCGTGAACGATGCGCACCCAGTCGATGCCGGAATCCGGATCTTTCACCCAGAAACCCGGCGAGGCGATGACCACCGGCAGGGTGGGCAGGGCCTTGAGGTTCTTTTCGTAGACGAACTGCAACTGCTTCTCGTCCATGGGATCCGCGCCGTAGCCAAGACCCAAGGCATACAGCATGGTGTCCTTCTCGTCGTAGGACTGCTCGACGTCGGGGAATTTCCTCGCCTTCAGTTTCGCGTAGTCGATCATGCCGGATCCCAGCTGAAGACGTCCTGCGAACGGTCGAGCGGGTAGAAGTGCGCCTGCATCGCGGGGATCGCGTGCGAACCGATGGTCTCGGGCGTCCAGCCTTCCGAGCGGTGCACCGAGCGCAGGGGACGGCTCTGGCTCATAAGAAAGATTTCGTTGGCGCGCACGCCGAAGATCTGCCCGGTCACGTGCTGGGAAGCGTCACTTGCAAGGTAGACGGCCAGTGGCGCGATCTTGGCGGTCTCCATGAACTTGAGCTTCTCCACGCGTGCCTTCTGATCCGGCGTCTCGGCCGGAATCGTGCCGATCATGCGGCTCCAGGCGAAGGGCGAGATGCAGTTGGAGGTCACGTTGTACTTGGCCATGTCGAGCGCCATCGACTTCGACAGGCCCACGATGCCGAGCTTGGCGGCCGCGTAGTTGGCCTGGCCGAAGTTGCCGACCAGCCCCGAGGTCGAGGTCATGTTGATGTAGCGTCCCGAGGCCTGGCTCTTGAAGTAGCTGGCGGCCGCGCGCGCCACGTAAAAGCTTCCGTTCAGGTGCACGTCGATCACCGCCTTCCATTCCTCGATCGACATGTTGAAGAAGAACCGGTCGCGCAGGATCCCGGCGTTGTTCACCACCACGTCGATCCGGCCGAACGCGTCGATCGCGGTCTTGATGATCCGGTTCGCGGCTTCCCATTCGGCGACGCTGTCGGTGTTCGCGACCGCCGTGCCGCCCGCAGCCTTGATCTCGTCGACGACCTTCTGCGCGGGACCCGTGTCCTTGCCTTCGCCGGACACGGAGGCGCCAACGTCGTTGACCACGACCTTCGCGCCCTTGGCGGCCATGGCATGCGCGAAGTCGCGCCCGATTCCGCCACCGGCGCCGGTGACGACGACTACTTTGTCCTTGAGCATGCGCTGTTTCCTTTTTGGCTAGTCCCTGAACGATGGATCGCGGCGGTCGAGCATGCGCAGCATCGCCGGCCACTCGATTTCGGTGATCTTGCGCCGCTGGCCGGGGCGGTAGCGGTCGTTGGTGAGCTTGATGACCTCGGGTCGCGCCTTGTTCAGCGGGGTATTCGCCGCCAGCGCCATCATCTGCGCCTGGCAGGCTTTCTCCAGCCAGTGCATGACCACGAAGGCTTCGCACACCGTGCTGCCTGCGGTCAGCAGGCCGTGGTTGCGCAGGATCAGCACCGAGCCGGTGCCGAGATCCTTCACGAGGCGCGCCTGCTCGTCGAGGTCGATCGCCGGGCCCTCGTAGTCGTGATAGCCCACCTCGCCGAAGAACATCGCGTTTTGCGTGATCGGCAAGAGGCCGCACTCGAGCGCCGAGACCGCCATGCCGGCCGGTGAGTGGGTGTGGATCACGCAAGCGACATCGTGCCGGCCGCGGTGCACCGCGCTGTGGATCACGAAGCCGGCCTGGTTGATGCCGTAGCCGGTGCCCGAGTCCTTGACGATGTTGCCGTCGAAGTCGATCTTCACCAGGCTCGACGCGGTCACTTCCTCGTAGGCATAGCCATAGGCATTGATCAGGAAATGGCCTTCCTCGCCCGGCACGCGTGCGGTCGCATGGTTGTAGATCAGGTCGTTCATGCCGAAAAGCGCAATCAACCGGTAGCAGGCGGCGAGGTCCACGCGCGCCTGCCATTCGGACTCGCTGACCGAGGAGCGTAGCGAGGGGATCTTGAGGGTCGAAAGGTCGGTCACAGGGTTGCCTCCGTACCAAAGAGTGCGGTGATCTGGCTGGACAATACGCCGCCATTGCCGTGGGCGAGGGCGACTTCCGGTTTTTTCACCTGGCGATCGCCGGCTTCGCCGCGCAACTGGCGCACGGCCTCGACGATCAGGAACATGCCGTACATGCCGGGGTGCACGCAGGAGAGCCCCCCGCCATTGGTGTTGACCGGCAGGCTGCCGCCCGGGGCGATCCGGCCGCCGGACACGAAGGCGCCGCCTTCGCCCTTCTTGCAGAACCCCAGGTCCTCGAGGAACAGGATGGTGTTGATCGTGAATGCGTCATACAGCTCGAGCACGTCCACATCGGAAGGCTTGAGGCCCGCCATTTCGAACGCGCGTGGTCCGGACTCGCTGGCCGCGGTGACCGTGAGGTCGGGCATCGACGATATCTGCCGGTGCCAGTGGGCAGCGCCGCAGCCGAGCATGTAGACCGGTTTCTTCTTGAGCGACTTGGCGCGGTCGGCGCGCACCAGCACGTAGGCGCCGCCGCCGTCGGTCACGAGGCAGGCGTCCCGCACCGACAGCGGGTCAGACACGAGGCGTGCCTTGAGCACGTCCTCGATCGACAGTGGATCGCGGCTGAAGGCTTCCGGGTTGAGCTGCGCCCATTTGCGCGCGGCGACCGCGACTTCCGCCAGATGCGTGCGGGTGGTGCCGAACTCGTGCATGTGGCGCGCCGCGGCCAGCGCATAGGAAGACATCGGATTGAAGGGCTTGTAGGGGTGTTCGAAGGCCTGCGGGTCGAGTGCCGCCTTGTACTTGCCGCCCTCGGCCCGACCGACGCCGGTGCGCTGGTTCGAGCCGTAGGTCACCAGCACCACGTCGCACAGCCCGTAGTTGAGCGCCATCGCGGCCGGCAGAAGATGGCCCACGAAGGACGAACCGCCCACACAGGTCGAGTCGGTGAACTTCGGGTGGATGCCCAGCTGTTCGGCCACCGAGAGTCCGGTCAGGAAGCTGTTCACGCTGGCGCAGACCAGACCATCCACGTCGCGCGTCGTCAGCCCGGCATCGGCCAGCGCGTTCTGCGCAGCCGCTGCCATGATTTCGTTCTCCGTCCAGCCCGGCGCCTCGCCGCAGCCAGCCAGCCCGACACCTGCAATCGCGACCGAGCCGCGCAGATCTTTCGTGTTCGGCATGGCGGCTAGTCCTGAGTGAATTCGACGATGCGGGCTTCACCTTCGGAAGCCACGCGTGCTTTGACCCGGGCGCCGATCTTCACGGCGGCCGGTTCCAGACCGACGACGCGGCTCATCATGCGCGGCCCCTCGGCGAGGTCGATCAGGGCCACGTTGTAGTCGCCGCCGGCCTCGGGCTTGCGACGCACCACGGTCGTGGAGTAGACCACGCCGGCACCGCTGGCCGCGACCCAGCCGAGCTTGTCCGCACCGCAGTGCGGGCAGACCACGCGCGGATAGAAGACATGCTTGCCGCAGCCGGCGCACTTCTGGATTTCGAATCTGCCCGCTGCGAGCTTGTCCTTGTAGGTCTGCTCCGGGCCCGGGGGGCTTTGGGTCTGTGCCATGGGAAACACCTGTTTTTTGAGGTAGGCGCACTGTTCCATGTGGCTCATCCAAGTGTCAATCGGCGGCTCGCTATGACACAGGGAGGGGGTACGGGGGAACCGGGAGGTTCCTCTGTATCGATCTACGTTTGAAACGCGACCCGGCAGGGGCGGGGCGGTATAATTTGGGGTCATTTCTCAATCAAATCCACGGATAAAAATGAAAGTCCTCGTCAGCGTTAAGCGCGTGGTGGACTACAACGTCAAGGTGCGCGTGAAATCCGACGGCACCGGCGTCGAAACCGCCAACGTGAAGATGTCCATGAATCCCTTCGACGAAATTGCCGTCGAGGAAGCCGTCCGGCTCAGGGAAGCCGGGGTGGCGACGGAAATCATCGCCGTGTCCTGCGGGCCCCTGGCCTGCCAGGAGACATTGCGCACGGCCCTCGCGATCGGCGCGGATCGCGCGATCCTGGTCGAAACCGATGTCGATCTGCAGCCGCTCGCCGTGGCGAAGTTGTTGCGCGCCGTCTGCGCCAAGGAGTCGCCCCAGCTGGTGATCCTGGGCAAGCAGGCGATCGACGATGATGCCAACCAGACCGGGCAGATGCTGGCCGCGCTGGCAAACTGGCCGCAGGCGACGTTCGCCTCCAAGCTCACGGTTGCCGACGGAAAGGCGCAGGTCATCCGCGAAGTCGACGGCGGCCTCGAGACGATTTCGATCAAGCTCCCGGCGATCATCACCACCGACCTTCGACTGAACGAGCCGCGCTATGTGACGCTGCCGAACATCATGAAGGCCAAGAAGAAGACGCTGGAAAACATCAAGCCCGATGCCCTCGGTGTCGATGTCACGCCGCGGCTCAAGACCCTCAAGGTCACCGAGCCTCCGAAGCGCAAGGCGGGCATCAAGGTGGCGGACGCCGCGGCGCTCGTCGACAAACTCAGGAATGAAGCGAAGGTGATCTCATGAGCTGCCTGGTCATAGCGGAACACGACAACGTGTCGATCAAGGCGGCGACGCTGAATACGGTGGCTGCGGCCCAGAAGATCGGCGGCGACATCCATGTGCTGGTGGCGGGGAACGGGTCCGGCGCCGCGGCTGAAGCCGCAGCGAAGATCGCAGGTGTGAGCAAGGTGCTGCACGCGGAAGCGCCGCACCTGGCCGACTTCCTCGCCGAAAACGTTGCGGCTCTCGTCGTGGGCCTGGCCAAGGGCTATACGCACATCCTCGCACCGGCAACTTCGCACGGCAAGAACGTGACCCCGCGGGTTGCGGCGCTGCTCGACATGCAGCAGATCTCCGAAATCATCTCGGTGGAATCGCCCGATACCTTCGTGCGGCCGATCTATGCGGGCAATGCGCTGGCGACGGTCCAGTCGGCCGATGCAATCAAGGTCATCACCGTGCGGACCACCGGGTTCGATGCAGTGGCAGCGACCGGCGGGAGCGGATCGGTGGAGAGCGTGGCGGCCCCGGCCGATGCCGGACTGTCTTCCTTCATCGGCCGCGAGGTGTCGAAATCCGAGCGCCCTGAACTGACCGCGGCAAAGATCATCGTTTCCGGCGGGCGCGGCATGGGCTCGGGCGACAATTTCAAGATCCTCGAGCCCCTGGCCGACAAGCTGGGTGCCGCGATGGGCGCTTCGCGTGCCGCAGTCGATGCGGGCTTTGTCCCCAACGACTGGCAGGTGGGGCAGACCGGCAAGATCGTCGCGCCGGACCTGTATATCGCCATCGGCATTTCGGGCGCGATCCAGCATCTGGCCGGCATGAAGGACAGCCGCGTCATCGTCTGCGTCAACAAGGACGAGGAAGCGCCGATATTTTCGGTGGCGGATTACGGCATCGTGGGCGACCTGTTCACGGTCGTGCCGCAGATCGTCGAGGAACTGAACAAATAACGGAGAGGAGAAGAGGGGCTGCGCCCCTCCTCAAACCTCCCCGGCAGAGGAGTACAAGTCATGAGCGTCTATAACGCCCCCCTCAGGGACATGAAGTTCGTCCTCAACGAACTGGCGGGTCTTGGCGAAGTGGCCAAGCTGCCGGGCTACGAAGAGGCCACGCCCGACACGGTCGAAGCGATCCTCGAGGAGGCTGCCAAGTTCACGACCGGGGTGCTCGATCCGCTCAACTGGACCGGCGACCAGGAAGGCTCGCAGTGGAAGGACGGCGCGGTGAAGACGCCCAAGGGCTTCAAGGAAGCCTACCGGCAGTTTGTCGAGGCCGGCTGGAACGCGCTGCCGCTCGAGCCCGAATGGGGCGGGCAGGGCCTGCCGAAGATCGTGTCGACCCCGGTCACCGAGATGGTGACCGCGGCCAACATGGCGTTCTCGCTTTGTCCTCTGCTGACGCAGGGCGCGATCGAGGCGCTGCTCCTGTGCGGCAGCGACCAGCTCAAGAAGACCTTCCTCGAAAAGATGGTCTCCGGCACCTGGACCGGAACCATGAACCTGACCGAGCCGCAGGCCGGTTCGGACCTCGCGCTGCTGCGCACGAAGGCCGTGCGAAGTTCGGATGCAAAACTGGGAGACCACTACCGCATCAGCGGGCAGAAGATCTTCATCACCTACGGCGAGCACGACCTCACCGAGAACATCGTCCACCTCGTGCTGGCACGCACCCCTGACGCGCCGCCGGGCGTGAAGGGAATATCGCTCTTCGTGGTGCCCAAGTTCATGGTCAAGGCGGACGGGTCCCTGGGAGAGCGCAACACCGCAACCTGCGCCTCGATCGAACACAAGCTGGGCATCCACGCGAGCCCCACGGCGGTGATGGTGTTCGACAACGCGGTCGGCTACCTCGTGGGCGAGGAGAACCGGGGTCTGTCCTACATGTTCATCATGATGAACGCGGCGCGTTTCGGCGTGGGCATGGAGGGCGTGGCGATTGCCGAGCGCGCCTACCAGCGCGCGCTGGCCTACGCGAAGGAGCGCATGCAGGGCAACGACCTGGCAGGCGGCTCCAAGACGGTTGCGATCATCAACCATCCCGACGTGCGCCGCATGCTGATGCTGATGAAATCGCAGACCGAGGCGATGCGTGCGCTGGCCTATGTGGTGGCCGGGGCGATGGATGCCGCGCAACGCCATCCGGACAAGGAGACGCGGCAGCAGAACCAGGCGTTTGCCGAACTGATGATTCCGGTGGTCAAGGGCTGGAGCACCGAAACCGGCATCGATGTCGCGTCGCTCGGCGTGCAGATTCACGGCGGCATGGGCTTCATCGAGGAGACCGGCGCAGCGCAGCACCTGCGCGATGCGCGGATCACCACGATCTATGAAGGCACCACCGGCATTCAGGCCAACGACCTGGTCGGGCCGCAAGATCGCGCGCGAAGGCGGGGTCACGATCAAGGGCTGGCTGAAGATGCTCGCCGTGCTGGATGGCAAGCTCGGCGCGTCCAAGAATGCGGATATCGCCTCCATCCGGGGTTCGCTGTCCGTCGGCGCCAAGGCGGTGTCGGAGTGCGTCGACTACATCGTGGCGACTGCCGGCACCGACCCGACGGCGGCGTTCTCCGGTGCGGTGCCGTTCCTGCGGCTCATGGGCATCGTCTGCGGCGGCTGGCAGATGGCGCGCGCGGCGCTGGTTGCCGAGAAGAAGCTGGCCGAAGGCGCCGGCGATGCGGCGTTCTACAAGGCCAAGATCTCGACCGCGCGGTTCTACGCTGATCATCTGCTGGTCCAGGCGCCCGGTCTGGCGAACACCATGGTGCATGGCGCCGCGGGCGTGATGGCCGTGCCGGAAGAGGACATGCTGGCGGTCTGAATCTGAAATATTTAACGCGGAAGATCGGCTCCTGGAGCGGGTATCCTGTCAGTTTCTGTTCCGGTATCGATACACTCATGACGTCTCTGGGGAGAAACTCGTGAGCACCAAGAGCCAGTTCGCACTTCTGAAGGAACGGCGTTTCCTGCCGTTCTTCCTGACCCAGTTCTTCGGCGCCGGGAACGACAACGTCTTCAAGTTCGCGTTCACGGTGCTCGCGACCTACAGTGCGGCCGAGTGGGGCGGACTGGACCCGAAATCGGCGGGTGCAGTCATCGGCGGGTTGTTCATCCTTCCGTTCGTTCTGTTCTCGGCGACGGCAGGCCAGCTCGCCGACAAGGTCGACAAGGCGGTCCTGATCCGGTTCGTGAAGAACCTCGAGATCGCGATCATGCTGGCGATCGCCGCCGGCTTCGTCTGGAAGGTCGTCCCGCTGCTGTTTGCGGGCGTGTTCCTGATGGGACTGCATTCCACGCTGTTCGGACCGGTCAAGTACGCCTATCTGCCGCAGCATCTGGCGGATGACGAGCTCACCGGCGGCAACGGCATGGTCGAGATGGGTACCTTTGTCGCGATCCTGCTGGGCACGATACTCGGCGGCGTGCTGGTCGGCATACCGGAAGCCGGTCCGCAGTGGGTGGCGGTGGTGTCGATAGCGCTGGCGCTGGCCGGCCGTGTCGCGGCGGGCTTCGTGCCGGTGTCCCCCGCGCCGGATCCGGGCCTGGCGATCAACTGGAACCCGGTCAGCGAGACGCTTGCGAACCTCGCGCACGCACGCACCAATCGCACCGTATTCCTTTCGATGCTGGGGATTTCCTGGCTGTGGTTCTTCGGTTCGATCTTTCTGACCAGCTTCACCGGGTTCGCCAAGGAAACCCTCAACGGCGACCAGAGCGTGGTGACCCTGCTGCTTGCGGTCTTCTCGGTCGGCATCGGCGTGGGTTCGCTGCTGTGCGAGCGCCTGTCGGGCCACAAGGTGGAAATCGGCCTGGTGCCCTTCGGCTCCATCGGCATGACGCTGTTCGCGATCGACCTGTGGTCTTCGAGCAGCGGTCTCGCGCCGCGGGAACTGTCCGGGCTCGGCGCCTTTGTCACGGACCACGCACACTGGCGCATCCTGGCCGACCTGTTCCTGCTCGCCATGTTCGCGGGCTTCTACAGTGTTCCGCTGTACTCGCTGATTCAGAGCCGCTGCGAGCCTTCGCACCGCGCGCGCATCATCGCTGCGAACAACATCCTGAACGCACTCTTCATGGTGGTGGCGTCGGTGATGGCGGCAGGGCTGCTGCATGCCGGGCTCACGCTTCCACAGCTCTACCTGGTGGTGGGACTGCTGAACGCCGCCGTGGCCGTCTACATCTATACCCTGGTGCCCGAGTTCCTGATGCGCTTCATCGTCTGGATGCTGATCCATACCGTATACCGGCTGGAGAAGTCGGGGATCGAGCGCATCCCCGAGGAAGGGCCGGCGGTGATCGTTTGCAACCACGTGAGCTTTGTCGACGCACTGGTCATCGCCGCGGCCTGCCGCCGGCCCATACGCTTTGTCATGGACCATCGCATCTTCAGCCTGCCGCTGATCTCGTTCGTGTTTCGCACCGGTCGCGCGATTCCCATTGCGCCCGCAAAAGAGGATCCCGCCATGATGGAGCGTGCGTTTGCGGAGATCTCGCGCGCGCTTGGCGAAGGCGATCTGGTCGCGATTTTCCCCGAAGGGCGAATCACCGATACCGGGGAGATGTACCCGTTCCGGCCCGGGATCACACGGATCCTGGCAGCGAATCCGGTACCGGTGGTGCCGGTCGCGCTGCAGGGATTGTGGGGTTCGTTCTTTTCGCGCAAGGACGGTCCGGCGATGCGCAAGCCCTCGCGCTTCGTGCCGTTCAGGCGCATTGGACTCGTGGTTGGAGAGCCGGTGCCTGCGTCCGCAGCGGCGCCGGATGCACTGCAGGCGCAGGTGCTCGCGCTGCGCGGGGAGTGGCGCTAGACCGATTCAGGCGAGGTCGATGCTCGCGCGGGTCAGTGTGGCATCGTCCGGATGGCGTACGGTACGAAAACCCACTCGGCGAACCATCTGCAGCATGGCCTGGTTGCCGGAGAGGATGTCGCCGTACATCCGCGGTACGCCGCGGCTGCGCGCCACGTCGATGAGTTTCTGCAGCATCCGCCAGCCGATGCCGCGGCCCTGCCAGGCATCGGCAATGACGATCGCAAATTCGCAGGGCGCAGGACCGTCGGCGGGCGCTGCATCCATCACGTAGCGTGCCACCCCGATCAGTACCTCGGTGTCCGAACTCATCACGACCGCAGCCAGGGCCATCGCGCGGTCGTAGTCGACCGAAGTCAGCTGCTCGAGGTAGGCGCGCGAGATGCGGATCGCGCCGCCCAGCAGCCGGTTGCGTCGCGATTCCTGCGAGAGACCTTCGACAAAGGCCGATTCGATCTCCAGGTCGGAGCGCCGCAGCGACCGGATGCTGATGCTGTAGCCGTGAATGATCTGCCAGGATTCGGCCAGGTCTTCCGGGACGGGCGACTCGGTCACGGGTTCGTGTTCAGGCGCGAAAAATCAGAACTTGATCTTTCCACGAAGGATTTCCGACCACATCACCCAGTCGCCTGCGAAGCTGAAGAACGGGTACTTGAACGTGGCGGGGCGGTTCTTCTCGAAGAAGAAATGTCCGACCCAGGCGAAGGCGTAGCCGCAGACCAGGGCGCCGAGGAGGTACCAGGGATTCAGCGTCAGGACCGACGCAACGAGCAGCGCCAGCGCAAGCGAGGTGCCGACGAAATGCAGGCGGCGCGAGGTGCGGTTGGCGTGCTCGGACAGGTAGAACGGGTAGAACTCGCGCATGCCCGCGAATCTGCCGGTACCGCTGTCAGCCTGTCCGCTCATGGACTACATGTTCGGATAGTTCGGACCGCCGCCGCCTTCCGGCGTCACCCAGACGATGTTCTGCGTCGGATCCTTGATGTCGCAGGTCTTGCAGTGCACGCAGTTCTGCGCATTGATCTGCAGGCGCGGGTTGCTGCCGTCGTCGTCGCGCACGATCTCGTAGACGCCGGCCGGGCAGTAGCGCTGCTCGGGCGCGTCGTAGAGCTCGAGGTTCACACTGACCGGCACGCTCGGCGTCCTTCAGCGTCAGGTGGATCGGCTGGTCTTCCGTGTGGTTGGTGTTGGAGATGAACACCGAAGACAGGCGGTCGAAGGTCAGCACGCCGTCCGGTTTCGGATAGCTGATCGGCTCGACCTCGGTCTTCTTCTTCAGCGTCTCGTGGTCGGCGTGATCGTGATGCAGGGTCCACGGCGCCTTGCCGCCGAACACGACCTGGTCGATGCCGACCATCAGCGTGCCGGTGTACAGGCCCTTGGCCATCCACGGCTTGAAGTTGCGCGCCCGGTAGAGCTCGTCGAACAGCCACGACTGGCGGAAGGCTTCCGGGATAGGCCTCGAGTTCGTCGCATGCGCGCCCGGCCTGCGAGTGCGGCGAATGCGGCTTCCGCCGGCCAGCATTCCGGACTTGATCGCGCAGTGGCTGCCCTTGATGCGCGAGGCGTTGAGGAATCCGGCGTCGTCGCCGATCAGCGCGCCGCCCGGGAACGTCAGCTTGGGCAGCGACTGCAGGCCGCCCGCCGCGATCGCGCGTGCGCCGTAGGCGATCCGCTTGCCGCCCTCGAAAAAGCCGCGGATTGCCGGGTGCGTCTTGTAGCGCTGGAATTCCTCGAAGGGGCTCAGGTAGGGATTGGTGTAGCCCAGTCCGACCACGAAGCCCACGGCGACCAGGTTGTCCTCCAGGTGGTACAGGAACGAACCGCCATAGGTGTCGGTGGCCAGCGGCCAGCCCGCCGTATGCACGACGAGGCCGGCCTGGTGTTTCTCGGGCTTGATCTCCCAGAGTTCCTTCAGGCCGATGCCGTAGACCTGCGGGTCGGCGTCCTTGCGCAGGTTGAACTTCGCCTCGAGCTGCTTGCCCAGGTTGCCGCGGCAGCCTTCGGCGAAAAACGTGTACTTGGCGTGCAGTTCCATGCCCGGCTGGTAGGCGCCGGTCGGTTTGCCGTCGCGGCCCATGCCCATGTCGCCGGTGGCGACGCCCTTGACCGAGCCGTCCTCGTTGTAAAGGACCTCGGCTGCGGCGAAACCGGGAAAGATCTCCACGCCCAGGGCTTCGGCCTGCTGGCCGAGCCAGCGCGCGACATTCGCGAGGCTGATCACATAATTGCCGTGATTCTGGAAGCAACCGGGCAGCATCCAGCCCGGGGTCTTGAGGAAGCCGGTTTCCGTGAGGAACATGAAGCGATCCTCGGACACCAGGGTGTTGAGCGGCGCGCCCATGGCTTTCCAGTCCGGGAACAGCTCGTCCATCGCGCGCGGATCCATGACCGCACCCGAGAGGATGTGGGCGCCGATTTCCGAGCCCTTTTCGAGCACGCAGACGCTGACCTCATGCCCGCGTTCGGCAGCAAGTTGTTTGAGACGGATCGCGCCGGAGAGGCCTGCCGGCCCTCCGCCGACCACCACCACATCGTATTCCATCGATTCGCGAGTCATGGGTTTAATTATAATCTCGCCACGATGACCGAACACAGACGGGTTCCGGGACCGGAGCCAACGGGCGCAGCGCGTCCGGATCAACCCCCAGAACGCCGGCTGCTGCATACCGAAGTCGTCCCCATCCGCTGGGGAGACATGGATGCCATGGGCCATGTGAACAACACGGTCTACTTTCGCTTCATGGAACAGGCGCGGATCAGCTGGATCGACAGCATGCGCGCGATGCTGACTGCCGAAGGCGCGGGGACCGTGGTCGTAAGCACCGGCTGCAACTATCGAAAGCCGTTTACCTATCCCGGCAATGTGGAAGTGAGGCTCTACGCCGGTCGCATCGGCGGGTCCAGCATCGGCACGCTGTACGAATTGCGGCTGCAGGGCGGGGAGGCCATCTATGCCGACGGTGAAGCAACGATCGTGTGGATCAACATGAAGAGCGGCCGTGCCGTGCGCGTTCCGCTGGCGGTACGGACCAAGCTGGCTGGTGCGAACGTACCGGTGCCACAGTGAGAAAGCCCGAGCACGCAGCGCAGCCTTCCTGGACGCCTTCGCCTGCGCGGGCGGCCGGTTCTCTCATGGCGAAATTCATGGCGCTCGCCGGCGAGCGCTCGGGACGCGAGGTTTCGGATTACGCCGGGCTGCATCGCTGGTCCACTGACGACCGCGCCGCTTTCTGGTCGCTGATGTGGGAGTTCGGCGAAGTGCAGGGCACGCGCGGAGAACGCGTGCTGGTGGAGCCCGACCGGATGCCGGGCGCGAAATGGTTTCCGGATGCGCGCCTCAATTTCGCCGAGAACCTGCTGCGCCCACGTGCGGGGCTGGCCGGCACGGCCGATGCACTGGTGTTCTGGGGCGAAGATCGCGTCAAGCGACGGGTTTCGTGGGACGAACTTCGCGCGCTCGTGTCCCGCCTCGCGCAGGCGCTGGCCGGCAGTGGCGTAACCAAAGGGGATCGCGTCGCGGGTTACCTGCCGAACCTGCCTGAGGCGATTGCCGCAATGCTTGCGACCACCAGCCTGGGTGCGGTCTGGTCTTCCTGCTCGCCTGACTTCGGCGTCCAGGGCGTGGTGGACCGCTTCGGTCAGATCGAACCCAAGGTGCTGATCTGCGCAGACGGATACCTGTTCGCGGGCAAGCAGATCGATTCGCTCGAAGAAGTGCGTGCGATTCTCGCGCGTCTCCCGAGCGTACGCCGGACGGTCGTGGTTCCCTATCTCAGTGCGACGCCGGATCTGTCGACGCTGGCCGGAGCCGCAACGCTCACTGCATTCATCGCGCCATTTGCCGCGGCCGGGATCGAATTCGAGCAGGTTGCATTCGATCATCCGCTCTACATCCTGTACTCTTCCGGTACCACGGGCGTGCCCAAGTGCATCGTCCACGGCACCGGCGGCACGCTCCTTCAGCACCTGAAGGAACACAAGCTGCATTCGGACGTCAGGCAGGGGGACCGGGTGTTCTACTTCACCACCCTGGGATGGATGATGTGGAACTGGCTGGCCTCGGGCCTCGCGGCCGGTGCCACGCTGCTGCTCTACGACGGTTCGCCGTTCGTGAATCGCGGCCGGGTGACGTTCGACTATGCGCAGGCCGAAGGCATGACGCATCTTGGCACTTCGGCGCGTTTCATCGATGCGATCGCCAAGATCCGCCTGAAGCCGCGCGAAACCCATCCACTGGAGACCTTGCGCGTCATCCTCTCGACCGGATCGCCGCTGCGCGCCGAGAGCTTCGATTACGTCTATCGTGACGTCAAGGCCGATGTGTGTCTCTCTTCGATTTCGGGTGGCACCGACATTGTTTCGTGTTTCGTGCTCGGCAACCCGATGCTGCCGGTCTGGCGCGGTGAGATCCAGTCGCCGGGGCTGGGGCTGAAAATCGAAGTCTACGACGAGCATGGCGCGCCGCTTTCCGCCGGGAAGGGCGAGCTCGTCTGCACGCGTCCGTTTCCATCGATGCCGATCGGATTCTGGAACGACCCGGACGGGAGCAAGTATCACGCGGCCTATTTCGAGCCGTATCCGAACGTCTGGCGCCATGGGGACTGGTGCGAGGTGACCCCGCATGGCGGGCTGATCATCTACGGCCGCTCCGATGCCGTGCTCAACCCCGGCGGCGTGCGCATCGGCACGGCGGAGATTTACCGGCAGGTGGACCAGATCGAGGAGGTGGTCGAATCGCTGGTGATCGGACAGGACTGGCCGCCACAGGCACCGGCCGACGTGCGGGTCGTGCTGTTCGTGCAGCTGCGCGAGGGCGTGATGCTGGACGAACGGCTCGCTGCCCGCATCAAGCAGCAGATCCGCAACAACACCTCGCCTCACCACGTGCCCGGAAAGATCGTCCAGGTCGCGCAGATTCCGCGTACGCGAAGTGGAAAGATCGTAGAGCTGGCCGTGCGCGACGTCGTGCATGGACGCGCGGTCAAGAACCTGGAGTCGCTGGCCAATCCCGAGGCGCTGACGCTCTTTCGCAACCTCCCGGAACTCGCAGTGTAATGCGGCGCAGCATATAATTCCGCCCCGGGTTTCCGCCTCCCGGCACGCGTCGCGCCGGCGCGCGGCCCTCACATGATCGAGAGGATGTATCGATGAACAAGACCTACCCGAGTGCCGAAGCTGCGTTGGCCGGAATCGTTCATGACGGGCACACGCTCGCGGTCGGCGGATTCGGCCTGTGCGGCATTCCCGAGGCCTTGATCGAGGCGGTCATGCAGTCCGGAAAGAAGAACCTCACCGCAATCAGCAACAACGCGGGCGTGGACGGGTTTGGCCTGGGCAAACTGCTCGCGACGCGGCAGATCAGGAAGATGATCGCCAGCTACGTTGGCGAGAACGCCGAGTTCGAACGCCAGTACCTGGCTGGCGAACTCGAACTCGAATTCACACCGCAAGGGACGCTGGCCGAGAAACTGCGCGCCGGCGGCTCGGGTATCCCGGCCTTCTTCACCAAGACGGGCCTGGGTACCGTCGTCGCGGAAGGAAAGGAAGTGCGCGAATTCGACGGGAAGAAATACGTCATGGAGCGTTCGCTGACCGCCGATATCGGGCTGGTGAAGGCGTGGAAGGGCGACCGGGCCGGCAACCTGATGTACCGCATGACCTCGCGCAACTTCAATCCGATGGTGGCGATGGCCGGGCGCATCACGGTGGCCGAAGTCGAGCACCTGGTCGAAGTCGGCGAGCTCGATGCCGACCAGATTCACACACCGGGCATATTCGTGCAGAGGATCGTCCACAACCCGCATCCCGAGAAGCGCATCGAGCAACGCACCACGAGGAAGGGCTGACCATGGCTTGGAACCGCAACGAGATGGCACAGCGCGCAGGCCGCGAACTGCAGGACGGCTACTACGTAAACCTCGGCATCGGCCTGCCGACCCTGGTGGCCAACTACATTCCACCGGGCATGGATGTCTGGCTCCAGTCGGAGAACGGGCTGCTCGGCATCGGACCGTTTCCGCTGGACGCCGATGTCGATCCGGACCTCATCAACGCCGGCAAGCAGACCGTGACCACGCTGCCCGGCAGCAGCTTCTTTTCGAGCGCGGATTCGTTCGCAATGATCCGAGGCGGACATATCAACCTCGCGATCCTCGGCGCAATGCAGGTGTCCGAAGGCGGGGATCTCGCAAACTGGATGATTCCCGGCAAGATGGTCAAGGGCATGGGCGGCGCCATGGACCTGGTGGCGGGTGTCGAACGCGTCGTGGTGCTCATGGAGCATGTCGCACGCGATGGCGAGCACAAGATCCTCGGGCAGTGCTCCCTGCCTCTGACTGGAACGGGGGTCGTGAACCGGATCATCACCGACCTCGGCGTACTCGATGTCACCCCGAAGGGTCTCAGGCTCGTCGAACTCGCGCCATCGGTGACGCTCGAGGAAATTACGGCAAAAACCGGGGCCAGGCTCGACACCAGCGCCATCGCCTGAGTCTCGATCGAGGCTGGCGGCTCAGGCGAGCAGCACCTTGACCGCCTGCACGTTCTCCAGCGCCACACGCTCTTCCAGGTCGTAGCGGCCGAATCGTTAACAATTGCAAGATTCTCTAGGCCGTATAGCTTAGCTGCGAGATTCTTTCGGTGTCGGGCGTGTAGCATTCCTGCAACCATTCCGGTTGAATGCGCGACAAGGAGGCGGCCGTGGACGTACTCGTGGTCGACGATCATCCGATTCTTCACCAGACGCTCGGCAATGCAGTTCGTGCAGTCCTGCCCGACGCGAAGATCAGCGATGCATACGATCTGCAGGGCGCACTCGAACTCGGCCGGCAACTGGGTGAAGACGCATTGGTGCTGCTTGACCTCGGGCTTCCGGATTTTTCAGGGATAGAGGTTCTGCACCGGTTTCGCCACGCATTTCCCGCGATGCGTGTCACCATCGTTTCCGCAACCGAAGGCGGCGTGCTGGTCACTGCCGCGCTGAAGGCCGGTGCCGTCGGATACATACCGAAGACCTCCATGCCTGACGTAGTCGTCGCAGCCCTTCGCATCGTGATTGCCGGCGGTACCTATATTCCGCCTCAGGTCCTGCCTGAACTGCCAATGCAGCCGGTTTTCACCGGCAGGCAATTCGAAGTTCTGCAGTTGATACTGAAAGGCTCTTCAAACCGCGAGATAGCCCTGAAGCTCGGCATCTCCGACAGCACGGCCAAGCAGCATACGCACGCGGTATTCCAGGCCCTGGCGGTGAATTCGCGCGCCCAGGCCATTGTTGCTGCCTCGCGTCTGGGCATCGGCCCCGGTAGAGAAACGTTCTAGGACCTTCCGGCAATACCGCTCTCACCAGCGCTCGGGAACAATCCGGTGTGGTTCGACCCCGGGGCTGCATGGGCGCACATCCGACATTTCCCTACGCGCTGTCGACGGCAAATTTCGTCTGGCTGCTGGGCGGGCTTTGCCAGGCCCATCGCGTCCCGTGGGATTCGGCACATGCGCTTCAGGAATTTCCGCCGCCCCACACGATCGGAACGCTGCGCGCAGCGGGCGAGCGTCACGGATTGCGCTTTGAGGAGAAGGATGCCGGCGGGTTCGACTGGGCCACGGCCGACTATCCGCTGATCGCATTTCGGCGCAGAGATGAGGAATCGACGCCGGTGCCAATTCTAGTGACGCGGTGCCAGGGAGGGCGGATCCTGCATTTCGCCCCCGCGACAGCGGGGCCGCTTGCGGTCCCGGTTGAGGAATTCCGCGTCCGGATCGAGCCTGCGCTGTTGATTGTGACGCCCGGCAACCCGCAAGGCGGTCGGGGTGAAGCCCGGTACGGTATACGAGGGTTCCTGCGCGAGGCCCTCGGACTCAACGGCGACTGGTGAGGAGCTGCCGGTCCTTTCCGGGTTCTAGAACCTTTTGGCAATACCGCTCGCGAGCGCGCTCGGGAACAATTCCCTCAAAGCCGGACTCTGGGGGCGGACATGGCGGCAGGTTTCAGTTCAGGTTCTGCACTTTCCACCGATAACCTGCTGTGGCTTCTGGGCGGTCTCTGCCAGACGCACCGGCAGCCTTGGAACGCCAAGCTCGCTTTGCAGCTGTTTCCGCCGCCACACTCGGTTCGTACCCTGCTTGAATCGGCCAGGCAGTACGGCTTTCGATTCGGCGAGGTCGATTCGCATGGATTCGACTGGGCTCGCGCGCACTATCCGCTGGTTGCATTCCGTTCCACGGACGATGCCTTGCAACCGGTTCTTGTCGTGCGGGCAGATGAGGGCAGGCTTCTGTACTTCGCACCCGGTTCCGGTGACCCGAAGGTTGTGTCTCTGGCAGAGTTCGCGAGTCAGATCGGACCGGTGCTGCTGCTCGTGGCGAAGGAACCGGACGAGTCGACGCCCGAGGCCTCGGACCGTGAATCCCGGGCCGGGTTCGGATTTCGCTGGTTCTTCACGGAACTTCTCAAGCACAGGCCTGTATGGCGCAGCATCCTCGTCGCCTCCCTCGCGCTGCAGGTCGTCGGTCTCGCGACGCCGCTGTTTACGCAGGTGGTGATCGACAAGGTCGTCGTGCATCAGACCGGCAGCACCCTGGTGCTGATCGCGGCCGGGCTTCTGATGTTCATGTTCTTTTCCGCAGGCATGAGCTGGCTGCGGCAATACCTGCTGATACACACGGGCAATCGCGTAGACGCGGTCCTGGGCAGCGAGGTCTTCTGGCATCTGATGAGGTTGCCGATGCCGTATTTCGAACATCGGCCGACCGGCACGCTGATCGCGCGTCTGCATGCCGTCGAAACGATCCGGGAGTTCCTTGCGGGCGCGATGGTGTCGCTCCTTCTCGACATGCCGTTTCTCGTCATTTTTCTCGGTGTCATGTTCTGGTACAGCTGGCCGCTGACACTGATCTCGGTCTTCGTGCTTGCGCTGATCGCGCTGCTGAGCGCGCTCGTCACGCCTGTCCTCAGGGCGCGCCTGAACAGGCAGTTTCTTCTCGGCGCGAAAAATCAGGCGTTCGTGACGGAGTACGTTGCAGGCATCGAGACGGTGAAGGCGTTGCAGATGGAGCCTTTGCTGCGCGATCGATACGACGGAATGCTGGCGGCGTACCTTTCCGCAGGCTTTTCAACGCGGCAGATCTCCAA
Organism: uncultured beta proteobacterium; assembly: GCA_963844255.1. Lineage (GTDB taxonomy): Bacteria > Pseudomonadota > Gammaproteobacteria > Burkholderiales > SG8-39 > SZAS-79. Next base: position 27,115 of record CAWJNP010000006.1, on the reverse strand, counting down.
TTCGTACGGCGTCGTAACGGCCGCGCTCGAGCAGGTGATGACTCTCGCCATCCTGTGCGTCGGCGCCCTGCTCGTGATGGAGAATTCAGGATTCACGATCGGGATGCTGGTTGCGTTCCAGATGCTGTCCGGACGTCTGTCGCAACCCATGATGCGATTGTCGGGGTTATGGCAGGAGTTCCAGCACGCGAGCATGGCCGTGCGGCGGTTGAGCGACGTCATGGACGCGCCGACCGAGTCGTACGCTATTGCTCCCTCACGTGCTTCCGATATATCGGGCAAGGTGTCGGTCGACGACCTGTCGTTTCGCTATGCCCCCGACAGGCCCTGGTTGTTTCGCAATCTGTCACTCGCACTGCGGCCGGGCTGCATCACGGTTCTCACCGGACCCTCGGGCACCGGAAAGAGCACGCTGGCAAAGCTTCTCCTGGGGTATTACCCGCCCATGGAAGGCGCCATCAGCATCGATGGCCGGGATATCGGCCATCTGCCGGCCAACGAGCTGAGGCACTACTTCGGGGTGGTGCCGCAGGAGACAGTTCTGTTCTCCGGAACCCTTTACGAAAATCTGATTGCCGCAAGTCCGGGTGCAGGACTTGAAGATGTCGTTCGTGCCTGCAAGACGGCCGAGATTCACGACACGATCGACCGGATGCCAAATGGATACGAAACCGTGATTGGTGAGCACGGCGTCGGCCTCTCGGGCGGACAGAAGCAGCGTATCGCCATCGCCCGCGCTTTGCTCAAAAAGCCGAAGATCCTGCTTTTCGATGAGGCCACCGCCAGCCTGGATGAGCACACGGCGGAGCGACTTGCGCATACCGTGAACAGGCTGAAGCACGAAGTTGCCACGCTGTTCATTGCGCACCAGGTCCCGAAGGGTTTGCACGTCGACGAAATCGTTACGCTGGGCACAGCCTGAATCCCGGCCTGAGGGAAAGGGGTACGAAATGGGATCAAAGCGTAGTGCGACATCCACGGATTTCTCGCCGCCGCTGCTCAGACTGCAGACGACGCATCCCGCTCCGCTTGCGGGCGCGGTGCTCAATACGATACTGGTCATGCTTGGAGCGTTGCTGGTCTGGGCAAGCATCGGCAGGCTCGACATTGTCGCCGTGACCGATGGAAAACTGGTGCCCTCAAGCTACCTGAAGATCGTGCAGCCGGCGGAGCAAGGTGTCGTAAAGGAGATACTCGTTGACGAGGGCCAGAGTGTGACCGCCGGGCAGGTGCTGGTTCGAATGGACGCCGTGCTGGCGGGCGCCGATGCGCAGACCCTGTCCGCTGAGTTTCATACCAAGCGTCTTTCGATGAGACGCATCGACGCGGAACTTGCCGGCGTACCACTGCGCCAGGAGGCAGAGGATCCGGCGGAACTCATTGCTCCGGCGTTGGCGCGCTACGCGGCCAATGTTGCCGCGTGGCAGAACGCGCTTGCACAGGAAAGAACGCTTCGCGACAAGGCGCGGCTGGACATGTCGAGTGCGGAAGAGGTGCGCGACAAGCTGCACGCGGTACTTCCGCATTACAGGGAACAGGAAGCGGCATTTGCGCGGCTCGCACGGGTAGGGTACGCGGGCAAGCTCATGGCCACCGACAAGGCAAGGGAGCGCATCGAGAAGGAGCAGGATTTCAAAAGCCAGGAGTTCATCATCCGCTCCAATGCGGCGAGCATCCGCCAGTCCGAAGAGAGGATAAGTCAGATCACGGCGGACTACCGCCGGCAATTGCAGGCCGAGCGGACTGAAACCGCGCTGCAACTGGCCCGGGTGACGCAGGAACTCGCCAAGGTGCGACACCGGCAGCGACTGCTTGAACTGCGAGCGCCACAGGCAGGATGGATCAAGGATCTTGCGACCCACACGCCCGGTACCGTGGTGTCCCCCGGCACGATCCTGATGACACTGGTTCCCGGTGGAGAGACCTTGCGCGCCGAAGTCTGGGTGTCCAACCAGGACGTGGGGTTCGTCCGTCCCGGTCAGCCGGTGAAGGTGAAGCTTACCGCGTACCCCTTTCAGAAGTACGGCATGGTGGATGCGACTGTGACCCAGGTGAGTGCGGATGCGACCGAGGCGCCGAGCGCCAATACACGCTCGGATGCCCTCTTCGGGCGGGACCGTCCCATGGGACCGCTCGCATTCAGGGCGATTGTGGAACTTGAGTCCCAGGTACTTGAGTCAAGAGGCGCCAAATATGCGCTGACCCCCGGGATGCAGGTTGTCGCGGAAATCAAGCTGGGCGAACGCACCCTGATGGAGTACCTGTTATCGCCGGTGCAAAAGGTATTGCACGAGGGTGCCCGGGAGCGATAAAAATCCGCCACTGGAACAAGCCGTCGGGCACCGGAGTCGTGCCAGGGAAAACCGGCCTTCCGGTCGACTGCCCTAGAGTTTTTTCCCCGTCCTCTTCTCGTACTCTGTCGCCAGTTCCTGGTTGGTCTTGTAATGCGGCACCTTGGAAAAGAACACCCGCTTCCAGGACTGGGTGCGCCAGTTGGCATCCTTCACTTCGGTATCCCAGTAGTGCTGGGCCAGCTTGAGGTTCTTCTCCTGATCCATCTCGAAGAACAGTTTCGAGCGGTAGCCCCCGAACATGTAGAGCTTGCCGTCGATGACCTTGTAGTTGTCGGTCTGACCCGCGATCGGCACGGCGTAGGCCATGCCGTTGGAGCAGAAGCCCCCGAACTGCGGGACGTACCTCGCGGGATTGGCGGCAAACGCGCGCCGGTTCTCCTCCGAAGCGAAGCGATAGGTGACCCCATCGTGCTCGACCTTGATGCCTGGCTGTCCAGGCACGGGTTTGCTCTGCGTGAAATAGGACACCGGATCGTACCCGCGCAACATCAGCCGCCCGTCCGCGCCGTCGGAGATGACGTTCATCGATCCGCAGGCAGAAACCAGTGCCGCGAGACCGACCACCAGAAGAAGTCGAAGCGCTCTCATCGTGTCCTGCCTTATCCGCAAACCCCGACGAAGCCGCAGGCGGTGCAATAGTCGCAGCCATCCTTGCGGATCATGGTGTGGTTGCCGCATTCCGGACAGGCGGCGCCTTTCATCACCGGCGCGGATCCCTGTTCGGGCGCCGTACCGAGGATGCCAACCTGGGTGAGCGGAGTGCCATCCTCAGCCAGGATGCCGAGCATCGCGTAGCGGTGAATGATCAGCCGGGCAAGGTAGGCGACGGTCGAGGGCCAGGTCTGCTGGCGCTTTTCGCCCGGCACGAACGCCATGAAATCGCCGAGCGGTTCAGGATAAGCGATCAACTTGCGCAGCTTCATCCCGATCCAGGCCGGGTCGAGCACGCGCATGTCGAGCGAAAGGATCTTGCACAAGCCGTCCAGGGCACGCGGATATTCGCCCGAGAGCCACATGGAGTAGGGCCGCGTGACGCCGTTCGGCAGCGTGATTTCCTTGAGCCCCAGAACGAAGTCGTCCCCGGTGCCCGGGTTGAGCACGTCCACGGTCCACGACATGGTCCCGTCGGTGCCGGTCTTGGGCTCCTTGAGACTGAACATCGCATCCAGCACCGGTGTGGGGCCGCCCTCGGTCAGCGCGCCCAGCTGTTCGACCCGCCAGCGGACCACCTGCGCAAGGGCGGATACCACGGAGGGCATGCGCTTGCGTTCGCCTTGCGGCGGAAACGCCATGTCGAACGCATCGTCGCCGGCCGCCTTGGCAAGAGAATCCAGCTTCAGCTTGAGCCATCCTGCGTCATTGGCCCGCATGTCCATGGACAGCGTCTTGGCCAGCGCACCGATGCCGCGCGGCTGCTCGGCACCGTTGACCCAGACCTCGAAAGCGTGCGGCCGCCCGGCGTTTGATTCATCGGCAGAGTCGACGTGGCCGACGAATACCGCGAAGGTGCCGTGCGGGTGCTCGATCATGTAGGTCCAGGCCGCATTGCCGCCCGCGAGGTTCGGCCGGCCCGGCCAGGCGAGGCTGGAGAGTACCGGCGCCGGCACGGACTTGATCTCGATACGGCGATTGCGGTCGTCGAGGCGGAAGTCCTGCGGCTTTTCTGCCGGTTTGTCGACGGAAAGTATCGAGCCCAGCACGCTGTTCGGGCGGTAGGTCGCCAGGCCTTTGAGTCCCGATTTCCAGGCCTTGAAGTAAAGGTCCTGGAACTCGCCGTAGGGGTAGTCTTCCGGGACGTTGACCGTCTTGGAGATGCTGGTGTCCACAAAGGGAGCAACGGCGGCGACCATTTCCTCATGGGCGCGCAGCAGACAATTCAAGTGCGGTGACGAACCAGGGCGGCAGGCGGTCCATGTCACCGCCCTCTGCCCGGTAGCGCCGCCAGGCGTGATCCTCAACCGGAAATTCCTTGAGCGTCCCGTCGGCCATGCGCTTCTTGCGCGTGTAGGTCCAGGAAAAGGGAGGCTCTATCCCGTTGGACGCGTTGTCCGCAAAGGCAAGGCTGATCGTTCCGGTGGGGGCGATCGACAGCAGATGCGAGTTGCGCAACCCGTGCCTGCGCACGAGGGACTTGATCTCGTCCGGAAGCCGCGCCGCGAAACTGGTGCCGGACAGATACAGATCGGCGTTGAACAGTGGAAATGCTCCGCGCTCGCGCGCGAGCTCCACTGAGGAACGGTAGGCGAAATCGCGCATGGCCTCGGAGATCCGGGCTGCCATCGCGCGCGCCTCCACGCTGTCGTACCTGAGGCGCAACATGATCAGCGCATCGCCCAGTCCGGTGAATCCGAGTCCTACGCGGCGCTTGGCCATGGCTTCCTGGTGCTGCTGCTCTAGCGGCCAGGCCGTAACCTCAAGCACGTTGTCCAGCATGCGCACCGACACGTCGACGACTTTGCCGAATTTCTCGAAATCGAACGCGGCGTTTTCGGCGAACGGGGCCTTGACGAATCGGGTCAGGTCAATCGAGCCGAGGCAGCAGCAGCCATAGGGCGGAAGAGGCTGTTCGGCACAAGGGTTGGTACTCTCGATGGTTTCGCAGTAATTCAGGTTGTTGTCCCGGTTCATGCGGTCGAGAAACAGGATGCCCGGCTCAGCGTGATCGTAGGTCGAACGCATCACCTGATCCCATAGGTCGCGCGCGCGGACCTTGCGATACGCCCAGCTGCCGTCTTCACGCTGATATGCGCCGGCCTCGAACTGCTCTCGCCCTGGTCGCGCCTTGTGGGTCAGTTCAACGTCTGCATTGCTTTCCACCGCCTGCATGAAAGCGTCGGTGACGCCAACGGAAATATTGAAATTGGCCAGATCGCCGTGATCCTTGGCATGGATGAATTCCTCGACATCCGGATGGTCGCAACGAAGCACGCCCATCTGCGCGCCACGCCGCGCGCCGGCCGATTCGACTGTTTCGCACGAGCGGTCGAATACGCGCATATAGGACACCGGGCCGCTGGCGCGTGACTGGGTTCCCTTGACCTCTGCGCCCTTCGGCCGGATCGAGGAGAAGTCGTAGCCGACACCTCCGCCGCGGCGCATGGTTTCTGCGGATTCCTGGAGCGCCGTATAGATGCCGGGCTTGCCGTCAACCACCTCGGATATCGAATCGCCGACCGGTTGCACGAAGCAGTTGATCAGTGTCGCCTGCATCTCGATGCCTGCGGCGGAATTGATGCGTCCTGCCGGGATGAATCCGTCTTCCTGGGCCTGCAGGAAGCGGCGCTCCCATTGCGTACGGCGATCCTGCGGTTCGACTGCAGCAAGGGCGCGTGCGACGCGCCGACGGACTTCGTCTATCGAGCTTTCCTTGTCCTTCGCGTACTTTTCAATCAGGACTTCGCGGCAAACTTCCTGGATGGGTAGGTCGGCGATTTTGGTGTCTCGTACCTTGTCGTTCATGGCGTTCGCTCTCTGCGCTTTTGTTGGTCTTGGGCGTTCCAGCCAATACGCTCGTGGCGGGCGAAAGGCGGGGTGGCATTATATACAGTAGCGTTCCTTTTTCTGCATCCAATTTACTCCTATTGGATACCACTTCAAGAAGATTATTTAAGGCATTGTTTACACAATAATTGTTTCTATTTACTTTGCCGCGTGCGGTGTGGGCGAATGCCTGAGTGCACGGGACGTCACCGGCACCGAGGGGACCGGATGGTGCTGTGGCTGCGGCCGGGAGATTCACCGGCCGCTGGTGCTGCTGAGCTATGCCGGTGGGGTACCGGCGTGCGGCTGCTTGTGCCAGCCGCGTGCCTCAGGCCGCGACGGACTTCCCGGTCGCGGGTGCCGCACCTTCGGCGGCACGCGCTTCCGCTTCCTGGCGCGCCCGTTTCAGTATGTCTGCGACCTCGCTGTGTCCCATGCGCAGTGCAAGTTCAACCGGGGTATCACCGTCCTTCGTGGTGAGTAGCGGGTTTGCCCCGTTACGCAGGAACAACTCGACCATCTGCGGGTTGCCCTTCATCGCGGCATAGGCGAGCGGCGTGTAGCCGTTGTCGTGCCGCAGGTTGGGGTCGAAATCCATGCTGATGACCTTTTGCGCATAGACGAGATTGCCTTTTTCGATCGCGTAGAACATGGCGCGCACGCCTTCCGGGCTCTTGTCCTTGGGCTTGGGCTCAAGACCTGTTGGCAGCAGTTTGACGACATAGTTGATCAGCGAGATCCCCACAAGGACGACCAGCGCCAGAATCAGCGGAACCTTGGAAACGTTGAATCCGTCGGCGATCTGTTCCGGCATGTTGGCGCCGGCAATCAGCAGCACGACCGCCAGGAAGAAAAAGAATTTTAGGTAGAGAAACAGCCCGAATATGACAGTGCACAGCAGCGCGCCGACCAGCCAGCCCTGGTTGATGCCGTATTCCTCAAGCATTTCTCGCGGCCAGTTCGCCAGGACGGCGGCGAGGGTGATCAGGGCCATCAGCGCCCATTCGCGCAGCTTTACGCGCGTCAGCAGATCGTCTTTATCCTTCGCCATGAGGCCTCCCCGGCCTTTTTTGTCGTAGAGCGCCATTCTGGGCAAGCCTTGACGCTCTGGCAAGTGGCAACTGCCGACGGGCCGAGCCCCTGGGGACGGAGGGTAGAATCCCGGCATGTCGAAGGCATTTACACGCGAGAGCGACGAGACGGAAGATGAAGACCTGCCGGAGCCGGCGTCCCCGCCGGTCGACCGCTTCTACATGACACCCGCCGGCTACGGCCGCCTGCGAGGCGAACTCAGGCAACTGGTCGAGGTGGAGCGGCCGGAGGTCGTGCGTACGGTGTCCTGGGCGGCCTCGAACGGGGATCGTTCGGAAAACGGCGACTATATCTATGGCAAGCGCCGGCTGCGGGAGATCGACCGGAGAGTGAGATTTCTGATCCGGCGGCTCGAGAACTCCGAGGTCGTCGAATCGGCCGGCAGGGATTCCGATCAGGTGTTTTTCGGTGCGACCGTTACGCTGCGGGTGCAACCGGCCGGCGATGTCACCCAAGAGGCGAGGACGGTGACCATTGTCGGTCTGGACGAGGTCGATGCGTCGCGCGGCCGCGTCTCCTGGATATCTCCGATTGCCAAGGCACTCATCAAGTCACGCGAAGGCGATATAGTCACTCTGCGCAGCCCCGGCGGCGCGGAACAGCTTGAAATTGTCAGGGTGCAGTACCTGCCGATCGAATGATCCGGTAAATACAAGAGGGAGAAAAAATGAGCGTGGTAAAGGAGTTCAAGGAATTCGCGATCAAGGGGAATGTTGTCGACCTGGCCGTCGGTGTGATCATCGGTGGAGCCTTTGGAAAGATCGTGGCGTCTCTGGTCGAAGACGTGATCATGCCCGTGGTTGGAACGCTCCTCGGCGGGATGAATTTTGCGGGCCTTACGTTCAAGATCGGGGAAGCCACCCTTAAGTACGGGAAATTTCTGCAGACCTGCGTGGACTTTCTCATCATCGCGTGGGCAATTTTCGTGGCGGTCAAGCTCATCAATCGCCTGAAGCGTGAAGAGCCCGCCGCGCCTGCCGCACCTGCTGCACCGCCGCGTCAGGAAGTATTGCTCGAGGAAATTCGCGACCTCCTGAAGAAGTAGCTATTTCTTGAAATCGCCCGCCATCCGGATGCTGAGTTTTGCCGGGTCCAGATGACGGCGCAGCGCCTCGAGAATCTGGGCTGGCGTAAGCGCTGCGATCCTCGATTCGAAGTCGACGTCCCAGGCGAATGTCCTGTCTATGAACAGGTAGAACCCCAGGCGTCCGAGCAGGGAGCGGTCCTGGGTGCGGGCAAGCTTTCTGGCTTCGAGGATGCCGCTCTTTCCTGAGGCGACCTCGGCGTCCGTGTAGCCATCTTTCAGGACGCGGTCGAGTTCCTCGCGGACCGCGGCTTCAACTTTGTTCCGGTTCTGTGGCGCATAGATCGCCGCGACGCCAAATTTTGCCGACTTGTCGAGTGGCGATGCCGAGAATGTCGAATAGATGCTGTAGGACAGACCTTCCTTTTCCCGGATTCGCGCCGGCAGGCGGCCGGCCATCGAACCGCCGAGCAGGTAGTTTCCGAGAATGAGCGCCGGGAAATCCGGATCGTCGTCGCGCATATCGATGTTGATGCCGGCGCGCAGGACGGCGTTCGCCTTGTCCGGCGTGCGCAGGTCCTTCTCCGAAGGCGGGCGGTCAAAGTATTTGGCAGGAATCCGGGCGTAGGGTGCGGGATTTTTCCAGCCACCGAAAAGCTCCTCCACCAGTTTCATGACCTCCTGCGGATCGAAATCGCCGACCGCAGCAAATTCCGCCCCGGTTGCGCCGACCAGATCCGCATAGCATTTCTGCGCGTCCTCCAGACGGGTTTCGTTCAAATCCACCAGCCGTTCGTCCATGGATTGGACGTACATCCAATGGCCCTTCGGGTACGGGGCAAGGTAGCGTGCAAGTTGCTCCGAGGCTATCGCACCGGGATCGCTGCGCTGGCTTTGCACCTGCGTGATTGACGATTTCCGCATTTCGGCAAATTCCTCAGCCGGGAACGACGGGGATCTGAGTACTTCAGCGACCAGGCGGAGCGTCTCTGGAAACTGGGCCCTGCGCGTTTCAATGCCGGCGCCGGAAATGCTGGCCGAGACGTCCGCATTCAGTTTCTCGAACGCGTCCTTGAGCTGTGCGCGGGTGTGCCTGCGTGTGCCGCGCAAAAGCATCCCGCCGGCCAGGGCGCAGGCGGTACTGCGGTTCGCCATGCTCGCCTCAGTACCCCAGTGAAGCGCGAGGCTGGCCGAAACGTTTCCTCCCCGCGTCTTTTTCGGCAGTAGGGTGACGCGGATTCCATTGGACAGCGTCTTGCGGATCAGCCGGGCTTCGATATTCTGCGGGGAAGGATCGAAGGCTTCGCCTTGTTCAGGATCCTCGCCGCCCTTATAGCCGGCAAGCGCCTTGCCGAGGTCCGGCGCAGGCGGGATTTCGGCACGTACCGGGTGTTCGGTCGGGATGAAGGAGCCAAGCACCCGGCCTGAGGATTTCAGGTACGTGTCGGCGACGCGCCGCACATCTTCCGCGCTGACCTTGCGCAGCCGGTCGCGGTAGAGATAGAAGAGGCGCCAATCGCCCATGGCACTGAACTCCGACAGCACACTGACTAGCGCCGCATAGTCGTTCTGGTACTTGTCGAAGTCGTTGAGCAGAGCGGTTTTTGCGCGCAGCACTTCCTCGGCGCCGATGGGCTCGCGGCCGGCCTCCTCGATCGTTTTCAGCAGCGCGTCGCGTGCGGGCTCGATCGGGTCGGACTTGAGAAGGCGTGCACCGAAATACATGAACCCCGGATCGTGCAGTGCGCTTTCCGAGCCCCAGATCGAGCTGGCGAGTCCCTTCTGTACCAGGGCACGATGCAGGCGGCCGGTGGGAGAGGTGGAGAGCACGTGTACAAGCACGTCGACCGCTGGATAGTCCTCGTGCCCGGCGGCCGGAGCACGGTAGAGCACCCCGACCATCTGGGTATCGCCGGAGCGCCGCAGCACAACGCTGCGTTCGCCGTCCTGGGTCGGCTCGACGGTGTAGAGCGGGGGAAGTTTTCGCGTCGGTCGCGGGAGCGGGCCGAAGTGCTTTTCAATCAGTTCGAGTGCCGCTTGCGGGGAGAAATTTCCGCCGATCGTCAGGACGGCGTTGTCGGGCTGATAGTAGGTGCGGTAAAAGGCTTTCAGGCGCTCGATCGGCACGTTCTCGATGTCGGAACGTGCGCCGATCACGGAATTGCCGTAGTTGTGCCACGGGTAGGCGAGCTGGATCATGCGCTGGCGAAGTACGCCGGCGGGATTGTTTTCCCCCGATTCGAATTCGTTGCGGACCACGGTCATCTCGCTGTCGAGGTCCTCCCTGCTGACGAATGCATTGAGCATGCGGTCGGCTTCCACACCGATCGCCCAGTCGAGGTTTTCCGCTGTGGCAGAAAGCGTTTCGAAATAGTTGGTGCGGTCGTTTGAAGTCGTTCCGTTGTAGCGCGCGCCGCGGCGCGAAAATTCGTCCTTGATCTTGGGGTGGCCTGGTGTGCCCCTGAACAGCATGTGCTCCAGCAGGTGCGCCATGCCCTTCTCGCCGTAGCCTTCATGGCGCGACCCGACCAGGTAAGTGACATGCACCATGACCGTATCGACCGATTTGTCGGGTACGAAGAGGATCCGCAATCCATTGTCCAGACGGTACTCGGTGACGCCTTCGATGCTGGCAACCTTCTGCGGCACCGCGGCGTGCGTGCCCAGGGTCGCAAGCGCAAGGAGGGCTGCAAAGACGAACTGAAGGAAGGCGTGGGGTCGGGTCATGGGAAGGCTTGGTCGGTTCCGGAACAGGGGTTGGATTGGTTCTTTGCCGGGTGGTTCAATTGAACCATCCCGGAATTGCGCCAAACAGGTGCAATGCCAGCATGCCCGCAACGATCGTAAACAGGGTCCGCCGTAGCCGCCAGGCGACTGCAATTGCTACCAGGCCGGCGAGCAGGCGTGCATTTCCAAGCGAGACGTCGATCGCTCCGGACTGTACCAGCAGTTCGGGCGCGTAAATCGCGGTCAGTACGGCGGCAGGAACAAAGCGCAGCGCACGGCGCAGAAGCGGAGGCAGTTGGTACCGGTCCGGCAGGATCAGGAAACTTGAGCGCAGTCCCAGCGTCAGAACGCCCATGCCCAGCATCGAGACCCAGATGGTGAAGTTGCTCATGCCTGTCTGCGCTCCATGAGCAGTCCCGCCGAAATCCCGGCGATCGCAGCCAGCACCAGTCCCAGCCGCAGGGGAAGCGGATGGGCAAGTACCACCGTGACACCGGCGGCAAGGGCTGCGGCGACCATCGCACGGTCGCGCAACAGTGGAACCGACATCGCGACGAACGCCAGAGGTGCCGCGAATTCCAGTTTCCACGCGTGCGGCACCGAAGCACCGGCAATCACACCCAGGATCGTTGCGATCTGCCACGCAGTCCAGATGGGCAGGGCGACCCCCAGGCAATACCAGTGCTTCTCGTGTTCTTCCGGGTGCTGGGTGTACCGCGTGATGCACAGGGCGTACGCGTTGTCCGAGAGGATGTAACCCAGCCCCAGGCGCCAGCGCAACGGCAGGCCGGCAAGGTGCTGCCGCATCGAGGCGCTGTACATCACAAAGCGCAGGTTGACGAAAAATGCCGTGATGATGATGACGGCAATCGGTGCGGCGACCCCGAACAGCTGTGTGGCTGCCAGCTGCGAGGCACCTGCAAACACGATGATCGAAAACAGCATGGCTTCCAGCGGGGGGATGCCGCCGGCCACCATGGCCACCCCTGTGACCAGGCCGAAAGGAACGACACCGAGCAGCACCGGCGAGGCGGCACGCAGTCCGGCGTGGAAGGCAGAGCGATCGCGGGGGGTCACGGGAAGCCGGATTCTACCGGTGAATGCCCTTGAAATCCGAACCGGCCGCCCCAATGTCCGGCGGATCGATCCCACCTGCAATCCGCAAACAGATAAAGGTACAGGCAATGACGCAAACGGCAACCCGGGAAACACTCGGCTTTCAGGCGGAGGTCAAGCAACTCCTCAAGCTGATGATCCACTCGCTCTACAGCAACAAGGAAATTTTTCTGCGCGAGCTGATATCCAACGCCTCCGACGCTGCGGACAAGCTGCGCTTCGAGGCCCTCGCCGACAATGCACTTTACGAGACGGACCCGGACCTCAGGATCAAGGTCAGCCTGGACAAGGAGGCGCGCACCGTCACCATCGCTGACAACGGCGTGGGCATGTCGCGTGACGAGGTCGTGGCGAACATCGGCACGATTGCGCGCTCGGGAACGCGCGAATTTCTGGACCGGCTGACCGGTGACCAGAAGAAGGATGCCAGCCTGATCGGCCAATTCGGCGTTGGCTTCTATTCGTCGTTCATCGTTGCCGACAAGGTGACACTCACGACCCGGCGCGCCGGTCGCCCCGCGGAAGAGGGCGTGCGCTGGGAGTCCGATGGCGGGGGAGAGTATTCCATCGAGGCGGTGTCCAAGTCGGAGCGGGGCACCGAAATCGTCCTGCACCTGCGCGAAGGTGAGGACGACATGCTCGAGCCATGGAAGGTCAAAGGCATCATCCGCAAGTATTCCGATCACATCAGTCTGCCGGTTTTGATGTCGGGAGAGGAGGCGCCGGTCAATCAGGCCGGTGCGCTCTGGGCGCGCCCGAAAGCCGAGGTCACCGAGGAACAATACAAGGAGTTCTACGCGCACGTTGCCCACGACCCCGAGCCGCCCCTGGCGTGGACGCATGGCAAGGTCGAGGGACGCCAGGAATACACCCAGCTGCTGTACGTTCCGGCCCGGGCGCCATTCGATCTGTGGGACCGTCAGCAACGCCGCGGCGTAAAGCTCTATGTCCGGCGGGTGTTCATCATGGAAGATGCCGAGCATCTGATGCCCGGCTACCTTCGCTTTGTGCGCGGCGTGATCGATTCCAACGACCTGCCGCTCAACGTTTCGCGTGAAATCCTGCAGGAAAGCAAGGACGTCGAGTCGATCCGGTCGGGGGCCACGCGGCGCGTGCTGACACTGCTGGAAGACCTGGCAGAAAACCAGAAGGACAAGTACACGACGTTCTGGAAGGAGTTCGGCCGGGTGCTGAAGGAAGGTGTCGGCGAAGACCATTCCAACCGTGAGCGGGTTGCAAAATTGCTTCGCTTTGCGTCGACCCAGTCCGATACCGACGAGGAAAGCGTGGCCCTCGCTGACTACATTGCCCGGATGAAGCCTGGGCAGGACAAGATCTATTTCGTCACGGCGGACAGCTTCGCGGCAGCCCGCTCGAGCCCGCACCTCGAGGTATTTCGCAAGAAAGGCATCGAGGTTCTGCTGATGCACGATCGCGTGGACGAGTGGCTCGTCGGCAATCTGCCCGAGTTCGACGGCAAGCCGCTTGCGTCTGTGGCGCGTGGCGGGCTGGATCTGGGAGACGAAGCCGAGAAGAAAGAGGCTGAAGAGAAGGGCAAGGAACTCGGCGAACTGACCGGCCGCATCAAGACCGCGCTCGGCGCGCGGGTCAAGGATGTACGTGTGACCATGCGCCTGACCGAATCACCGGCCTGCCTGGTCGCCGATGAGCACGATATCGGCGGCAACCTTGCGCGAATCCTGAAACAGGCAGGGCAGAAGGCGCCTGACTCGGCGCCGATACTGGAGATCAACCCCTCGCACCCGATCGTCCTGCGCCTGAAACACGAGGACAAGCGATTCGACGACTGGGCGGCACTGCTGTTCGAGCAGGCGATGCTTGCCGAGGGCGGAGAACTCGAGGACCCGGCCGGATTCGTGAAGCGCCTGAACGGACTGTTGCTCGAGCTCTCGGCCTGAGAGTCAGCTTTTCTTTTCCGATGTCGCGTGCTTCTCGCGCATCTCGTGCCGGCGCTCGGCGTGCTCCTTGGCACGCGCCATGCACTTGGCCGGATCCGGTGCCTTGGCGCACATCTGTGTCGACATGCACGCGCCGCGCTCGGGCCCTTCCTTGCCCTTGCACGCTTCCCTTGCCTGGGAAACGTGTTCCTTGAGTTCCTTGCGATGCGCTTCACATTTTGCGGGGTCGGGCGCCTGTGCGCAGGAACGCGGGGCATTGCGTGCCTCTGGCGGCACACCCTTTCCATCCGACGCACCCGTGGGCTGGGCAAACAGGGTGGTACTCACGGCGAGCAAAAGGCCGCCGAGAAGCAGTCGTGAGTTCATGAATTCCTCCGTAAGTTTAGGTGAACGACGGAGTGAACGATAAGCCCGACAGACCATGCCGGCTGTAAGCTTTTGTATCGGCTTGTAACCGGCATCAGCCAAACGAAAGAGGGGCCGAAAGCCCCTCTTTCCTTGCGGTGCGCCGGCGAGCCGCGACCGTATGCGACCGTGCGGACCGGTGCTAGCCGAGCTGCTTCAGCATCGTATCGGCGTCGCTGACTTCAAACTTGCCGGGACCTTCGACATTGAGGCTCTTCACCACCCCGTCTTCAACCAGCATCGAATAGCGCTGCGAGCGCACGCCCATGCCGCGTGCCGTCAGATCGAGCTCGAGACCGAGTGCCTTCGTCCAGATCGCAGATCCGTCGCCCAGCATGCGGACCTTGCCGATGGCCTTCTGGTCGCGACCCCATGCCGCCATGACGAAACCGTCGTTGGTGGCCACGCACCAGACTTCGTCAACTTTCTTGCCCTTGAGCTTGTCTATATTGGCAACATAGCCGGGGACGTGCTTGGCCGAGCATGTCGGGGTAAACGCGCCCGGCAGCGCGAAGATCACGATCTTCTTGCCCTTGACCGCCTCGGCGACGGAAACTTCCTTGGGAGGCATCGGGCAGGCAGCGTCGAACTCGATCGATTCGGAAAGCTTGCCATCCGGCAATGGGTCGCCGACTTTGATGGTCATCTAATTCTCCTTGCAACGGGTTTGAAAAACGGAGGGGAATGATACCTCAGGCGGTGAGCGCGGCGCTCCTGCCCCGCTGCATGTCGACTCCACGGAGCAGTATCAGACCGATCACGAAATACGCGCCCAAAACCATGATGGCGGTACGGTGATTACCCGCGAATATCCAGGTCATCAGGCCGTAGGAAAGCGGACCGAAAATCGAGGCAAGCTTGACTGCCAGACCCCAGAGGCCGAAGAATTCACCGAGCCGGTCCGGTGGGGCGAGCACACCGACCATTGCGCGGCCCGCCGCCTGAGATGCGCCCATGCACAGACCCGCAATATTGGCGGCAACCCAGAATGCGGGCACGCCCTCAGCGGTGCCGGCGATCAGGACCATTGCGATCCACCCCAGGAGCGTCAACGAGACTGCCTTGACGTGTCCGATCGCATCCTGGACGTAACCGAATGCAAAAGCGCCGGCCGCTGCGGTCACATTGACCACGAGGATCAGCAGGATGGTCTGCTGGGTGGTGAACTTCATCGCCTCCTGCGCGTAGATCGCGGCGAGAGCGATGACGGCCTGGATGCCGGCCTGATAGAACACGACGCAGAGCAGGAACCGGCGCAGATCCCGATAGCGCTGCGCTTCGCGGATTGTCTGCAGGACGCGTGTCCAGGCAGATCCGAACGCGCCCGACGCAAGTGTTCGCGGAACCGCACGCTCGCGCAGGAACAGAAAGGTGGGCAGGCTCGCGATCGCAAACAGCGCGGCCGTAATCAGCATGCTTGCCGGGACGAATTCGGTGGCCGGGATGCCGCGGCCCTGTGCCCAGGTGATGTAGCCGAGACATACGCCGAGGGATAGCAGCCCCCCCATGTAGCCGACGCTCCAGCCCCAGCCGGAGACCCGGCCCATGGCTTCGGAATCCGCAAGCTCCGGGAGGAATGCCGCGATCAGGTTTTCGCCTGTGCCAAAGAAGTAGTTGGACAGCACGATGAGCACGATGCTCGCCGCCAGGGTGCCCGGACCCGAGAACCAGAGCAGCGCGGTGCATACGACGCAGCCCAGAGTGCTGAGCGCGAGCAGTTTCTTTTTCGCGGCATGGGCATCGGCCCATGCGCCCACCAGCGGGGCGGTGAACATGATGAAGGCGTAGGACAGGGAAAGGGCCGCAGTCCATGCGAAGGTCGCCCAGACGGCCTTTCCGGCAACTGCGGAAACAAAGTAGGCACTGAACACGGCAGTGATGACGACCGTCGTGTATCCGGAATTGGCAAAGTCGTACATCGTCCAGGCCCAGACCTCTTTCAGGCGGACATCGGCGCCCAGCGCGCGACGCTTCGGGGATGTGTTCATGGGGTGGCCGGACTCCGGGTGCAAGGGTTCAACGATTGTAAGGCCGCAGAGGGCTGAGATGAACGCCGGCCCGTGGCGCTGTTATAGTCATGCGATTGCGCGCGGAACTCTCCCATGGCTGCGGTCCAACCCACGATTGCCGAACATCGCATCACCCTCGCGGAGCTTCTTGACTGGCTGGTCGAGGACGGGCAGGTTGGCGCGGAAGCGGCCGAGCTCCTGAAGAAGGAGCGGCGGTATTACAGGGGGGTGGCGCACCCGCTGCTCAGCATCGCCGACCAGAAGTGGAAGTCGCTCAAGTCGCCGCATCGCCTGCTTTCGCTCGAATCGCTCACCGAATGGATGGCCAGGCGTGCCGGGCTGGAATACATGCATATCGATCCGCTCAAGATCGACTTTTCGGCGGTAACGGACGTCATGTCCTCCGCCTACGCCACGCGCTTTCGCGTGCTGCCGGTCAGCGTGAACACCAAGGAGGCGGTGATCGCCACCGCCGAACCCTACCTGCGGGACTGGGAGCGCGAACTTGGGCACATTCTCAAGCTGGATATACGACGGGTCATCGCCAACCCGAGCGATATCGAGCGCTATCAGGTCGAGTTCTACAACCTTGCAAAGTCGATCAAAGGAGCCAACAAGGCGGGTGGCGGCGGCTCGAACATCGGCAATTTCGAACAGTTGGTGGAGTTGGGGGCGGCGAACAAGCAGTTCGACGCCAACGATGCGCACATCGTGCGCATCGTCGACTGGCTCTGGCAGTACGCATTCGAACAGCGGGCGAGCGACATTCACATCGAGCCGCGGCGAGAACTCGGAATCGTCCGGTTCCGCATCGACGGCGTTCTGCATCAGGTCTACCAGATTCCGGCCGTCGTCCAGGCGGCGATGACCAGCCGGATCAAGATCCTCGGCCGCATGGACGTGGTGGAAAAGCGCCGGCCGCAGGATGGCCGGATCAAGACCCGAACGCTCGACGGACAGGAAATCGAGCTTCGCTTGTCGACCCTGCCCACCGCCTTCGGCGAAAAGCTGGTCATGCGCATCTTCGATCCGGACGTACTGGTACGGGATTTTACGGAGCTGGGCTTTTCTGCGGAGGATGCCGGACGCTGGAAGGAAATGACCGAGCGACCGAACGGCATCGTTCTGGTCACGGGACCGACGGGGTCCGGCAAGACGACGACCCTGTATTCGACGCTGAAGACGCTTGCAACGCCCGAAGTGAACGTCTGCACCATCGAGGATCCGATCGAGATGGTCGAGGGCACGTTCAACCAGATGCAAGTCCAGTCGAACATCGATCTGGGCTTTGCGGAAGGATTGCGGGCGCTGATGCGGCAGGATCCGGACATCATCATGGTCGGCGAAATCCGTGACCTCGAGACCGCGGAAATGACGGTCCAGGCAGCGCTGACGGGACACCTGGTCCTGTCCACGCTGCATACGAACGACGCGCCGACGGCAATGACCCGGCTGCTTGAACTCGGCGTGGCCCCGTACCTGCTGGTTGCGACTATCAACGGCGTGATGGCCCAACGCCTGGTGCGCATCCTCTGCGCTGCCTGCAAGGAGAAGGTGGATCTGGACCGCGTGGAGGACGTCGCGGCCTGGGACGGCCTGGTGTCTCCGTGGAAGACGAACCGGCCGTCGGCCATCTACAAGCCTGTCGGCTGTCTGGAGTGCAGGATGACCGGGTTCCAGGGGCGGGTGGGCATCTACGAGGTGCTGACCTGCTCCCCGGCGGTCAAGGAACTGCTGTCCCTGGGGGGCGACGAGTCGAAGGTCCGCCAGCTGGCCCTGAAGGAGGGCATGAAACCGCTGCGGTTGAGCGGAGCGTTGAAAGTGGCGGCGGGCATCACGACCATAGAGGAGGTCGCCAAGGTCGCGCCTCCTGCAAGGGATGCCGTACGCCCGGGACGCGACCCGCGCACATGACCAGTCTGCGGACCCTCGTGCGCAGGGTGGGGCAGTTCGGTCTGCGGCGCTCGATCGCGATCTACCTGATCATCGTGGTTGCTCTGGTTCTGGCGAGCGAGCTCGCGATCGAGCACATCCTGGCACAGGAAGGTATCGGTCCGGTTTCGCCGTTGCTCAACGCACTTGCGATCGCGGCGGTGGTGGGCGTGTTCGTCTTCTTTCTTTTCCACGGGGCGGTCGAGGATCGTGAGCATGCGGGGATCGCATTGCAGGAGAGCGAAGAACGGTTTCGCAGTCTGACATCGCTGTCGGCCGACTGGTTCTGGGAGACGGACGCCGAAAATCGTCTGGGCTGGATTTCCGGAGGCCAGCCGATGCTGAAACTGTTTGGTGCCGAGTTCGCCTACGGAAGACGGTTCTGGGAGATTCCGGGCATCGTCGTTTACGGCACGACCCTCGATGTACATCTGTCAGACCTTGCGGCGCGAAGGCCCTTTCATGACCTTGAACTGTGTCGCCCCGGAGAGACCGGGGTGTGCTCGGAGTACCACCTGATATCCGGCGAACCGCGGCACGACGCTTCCGGCCGCTTTGTCGGCTATCGCGGGGTGGGGCGGGATGTCACTGAGACCAAGCGCACCGAGCAGGCACTGTCGGGCGCCAAGGCCCGGCTGGAACTCGCACTGGAATCGGGTGATCTCGCGATTTGGGACAGTGACGTTGCGAGCGGACGAATCTACCTGAGCGAGGGCTGGAAGCAAATGCTGGGCGAACCGGCGGAAGAGCAGCGATGCCAGATCCGGGATTTGAAGGAACGCGTGCATCCCGATGATCTGGAGAGCGCCGTCCACGCATCGCGCCGGGCCGCCAAGGGCGAGATCGAATATTTTTCGGCCGAGATACGCGTCCGGACAGCGACCGGAAACTGGGAGTGGATTGTAACTTCAGGCCGGGTGGTCGAGCGCGACGCCGGCGGTCGCGCGCGGCGCATGACCGGCACGGTAGTCAGCATCGACGCACGCAAGCGTGCAGAACATGCGCTGCGCGACGCGGAGGCACGTTATCGGTCGCTGGTCGATGTTTCGCCCGACGGTGTCCTGCTGCAGTCGGAAGGCAGAATCGAATATGCGAACCGGGCCGCGGCCGGAATACTAGGCGCCGGCAGTCCGGCCGTGCTGTTCGGACGCAGTGTCCTCGAAATGATCCATGCGGACGATGCCGAAGCCCTGCTCGTGCGCGCACGTTACCTGCAGGCAGGTCCGGGGGTGAGCAGCTTTCGCGAGTGCCGCATCCTCCGGTACGACGGGAGCGAGGTCACCTGCGAGATCGCCGGCGTGTCCTATCTGGAGCGAGGCCGGCTGGTGGTACAGACCGTGTTGCGCGACATCACGGAGCGCGTTCGTTCGCGTGAGGCGCTTGCCGAACGGGAACAGCGGTTTCGCGATGTCGTCGAGGCTGCGGGCGAGTACGTCTGGGAAACGGACGTGGAGTTTCGCTACACCTGGCTTTCTGCGCGGATCGAATCGGTCCTCGGTTACCCGCACCTCGACCTGCTGGGCCGGCGGCCTCAGGAGTTCATGCCGCTGGGCGAGGCACGCGCGGTCGAGGCACGGCTTGCCAGCCTGGCGCGCCGCGCGGAACCTTTCAGGGATCTGATCCATCGGTCCGTTACCAGATCGGGACGCGCGATCTGGCAGAGCATTTCCGGCGTACCGGTCCTGGACGCCGCGGGGAACCTCAGGGGATACCGGGGCACGGGCGCGGACATCACAGCGCGCAAGCTCGCAGAGGAGCGGATCCAGTACCTTGCGACGCGGGATCCGCATACGGGATTGCCGAACCGCCTGCTGCTCGCAGACCGGGCCGAGCAGGCGATTCTGAATGCGGGTCGCAAGAGCGGACGTGTCGCAGTACTGTCCGTGCAGCTCGACCGCTTTTACATGGTCACCGATCTGATCGGCCGCCGGGTCGGCGATGCACTGCTGCGCGCAGTTGCCGAGAGGCTGTCGAACCTGCTGCGCAAGGACGACACGCTGGCGCGGCTTGGTGGGGAGAAATATGTACTGCTGTGGGATGGAACCCGCGAGGTCGAGGACGTTGCGCTGGTGGCGCAAAAAATCCTGAACGCACTGGCAACGCCGATCTTCATCGAGGGCCGCGCGCTCAGCGCGCCTGCCAGCATAGGCATCGGGGTTTATCCCGGGGATGGGGACACGTTCGATGATCTGCTCCGGAGCGCCGAGTCTGCCGGGTTGGCGGCGAGCGAAGCTGGCGGCAATACGTACCGTTTCTACTCTCCCGAGCTCAATGCGCG
Source organism: uncultured beta proteobacterium (assembly GCA_963844255.1). Taxonomy (GTDB): domain Bacteria; phylum Pseudomonadota; class Gammaproteobacteria; order Burkholderiales; family SG8-39; genus SZAS-79. The sequence goes on along the minus strand of CAWJNP010000006.1, from coordinate 6,779 downwards.
CGCGGTCGAACGGCTTGAGATGGAGTACGACCTTCATCGCGCTTTTGTGCGCGGCGAATTCGTCCTGCAGTTCCAGCCTGTCGTGCGCGGCGGGAAGCCGGGCGAGGCGCCACGCATTTCAGGAGCAGAAGTGTTGTTGTGCTGGCAGCATCCCGGCAGGGGATTGATCGGATCGGAAGCATTCCTTTCTGTCGCGCGGCAGGCCGGACTCATGGAGCGCCTGTCCGAATGGGTGATCGATCAGGTCTGCGAACGGGTCGCCCGATGGCAGGCCGGACCTGCGGCCGGACTCTGGTTTGCGATTAATGCTTCGGCAAAGGACTTGTCCGGCGTGAGGCGGCTATCCGGGATTCTCGCAGAGGCGCTCGCGCGGCACGGCCTCGATGGATCAAAGTTTGTCCTCGAGGTTGGCGGACGGGGCGTCGAGCGCGACGCGCGCGCCTACCACGCCGCGCTGCGGGCGGTTGTGGATCTGGGCGTTGCACTCGCCATCGAGGATTTCGGCACCGGACAGGCCGACCTCGTTGCCTTGCGCCAGCTTCCGGTGAGCAGGGTGAAGATCGATCGCAGTCTGGTTTCGGAGATCGCAATTCGCGAGGATGCGGCCATCATCGTGAAGACCGTTGCTGCAATGGCCAGGGGTCTTGGACTGGAATGTGTCGCAAGCGGTGTGGAAAACGAGGCGCAGCTGGCGTGCCTGCATGCCGTGGGGTGCGACGAGTGGCAGGGTGTCCTGTTCAGCCCCCCGCTCGATGCCGGCGCATTTGAAGCATTGCTGCAGTCCTCTGCGAGGCGCACCGCATTCGGATAATGTGACCGTGATCCCGCCTGGGCCGTGTGAGAGGTACAATTTGCGCGTCCGCGATGCTGAACACGGAAACTTATGCTGAACATCCTGGCTGTCGCGCTGGTTCTTGCCGGGCTGGCGGGGCTTATCACCTCGCTGCCTGCAACCCGCCGACTGATTGCCGAGCTGCCTGACGGTCCCATGCGGGTGCAGTGGCGCCGCCTGGGCGGCGTGATTGTTTTTCTGGCACTTGGCGACGCAGCGTATCTGCCCTTGTTCTGGAACCGGCACCAGAGTCTCGCGGATCTGCTCGTACCCCTGCTGCTGCTGGCCGCCGCCCTTTTCGTCTTTCGCGTGGCGCGCCTGTCCCTTGGAACGATCATCAGCGTTCGCCGCATGTCGACTCTCGACCGCGAGAAGGTCACCGATGCGCTTTCGGGTCTCGACAGCCGTCATTATCTGGACCGCCGGATGCGCGAGGAGATCACGCGCGCCGAAAGGCACGGACTGGCGGTTTCGGTCATGTTGCTGGACATCGATGAGTTCGCGAGCATCAACGCGACCTACGGACACGAGGTGGGAGACCAGGTTCTGACGGAAATCGGGAGAATTCTCAGCGGCGGAGTGCGCGAATCGGATGTGCTCGTGCGCTACGGCGGTGAGGAGATTGCCGTGGTGGCCACGCACACGCCGCCGGACGCAGCGGTTGCAGTGGCTGAGCGGCTGCGGCGTGATGTCGAAGTCGGTGCGCGCAAGGCTCTGCGGGAAGCGCAGGGCGCACGGCGCGCGATCACGGTCAGCATCGGCGTTGCGGGCCTCGAAGCCGGTGCCAAGGGTGGCGGCGACCTGTTTGCGCTGGCCGAGCAGGGACTGCGCAGGGCAAAGTCCGAGGGCCGTAACCGCGTCGTTCTCAATTCGGCCTGATGAGCTTCCGACCGCCGGAGGACCGACATGCATGACAGCGTAGCCGATCTCCGCGCACGCTGGACACCGGAATCGACCGCAGCGGCTATCCAGTTCCTGCGCGGCGAGCGCGTCGACAATACCCTCGACACGATGGAACAGGACGGAAGGGTCTACTTCGATCTGCGCGGTATCCGGATCGAGCAGACACAGCTCGATGGCCTGACGATCAAAAATGTAAACCTGCGCTGGTCTTCGATTCGCGACGTCGGGTTCAAGAATACCAGGCTCATCAAGTGCAACCTGAGCCAGACTTCGTTTGGTGAATGCTATTTCCGGCGCGCACTGTTTCAGAAGTGCGATATCGTCAACGCAAAATTCGAGTCGTGCGACTTCTCCGATGCACGGATCGAGCGGAGCTGGCTGGATTTCTCGACCTTTCGCAGTTGCGAGATCGAGCTGCGCAATATCCAGTTCCGGGAAGACACCACGCCGCAGGCATTGGTGCGCGTGTGTCGCAACCTCAAGCTGAACGCCATGTCGATGGGCCATTTTGCCGACGCCGGGGAACTGACCTACCTCGAGAAGACCTACGATCGCCATGCGCTTTTCCACCGCGCCTTCTCGGGCGAACACGCGACCATCGGGTCGCGCATCAAGGCCGTCGCGAAATGGGTTGGGTCGCTGCTGCTCAACTGGTTGTGGGGCTACGGCGAAAAGCCCGACCGCCTGGCGCTCACGATGGTGGCCAATATCCTGATTTTCGGCACCCTGCAGGATTGGCTGGGCGGCGTGAAGGGTGCGGGCTGGTGGGATCACGTCTACTTCAGCGGCATCACCTTCCTGACGGTAGGCTATGGCGACCTCGCACCGGTGGGCGCCATCCCGCGGTTTCTCGCGGTTCTCGAAGGGGCGGCCGGCATAGCGACCTTCGGCATGCTGATCGCCTCCGCCGCGAAAAAGATCATGTACAGATAGGTTCCCGTCCGGCGCGGAGGCTTCGGTCGCGCCTCTCATTCGGGCTATATGCGGTGCCGGCTGCATGGAGTACCCTGCACTGAGTGGTCGGATGAATAAGGGGTAGCGCATGCCATTGGTTGCCATAACGCGCGAAATGGGATCGCTGGGCAAGGACGTTGCGTCCGGTCTGGGTCAGTCTCTCGGGCTGCCGATCTATTACCACGAGGTTGTGGACAACCTCGCCGACCGGATGCGGGTCCGCAAGAGCCATGTCATCCGGCTGATCGACGGAAAGGCGGGCCTGCTGGAACGTCTGACAGCCGACAAGACCAGCCTCGCGATTTTTTCCGCAGACGAGATCTTCGACCTTGCACTGCAGGGCGATGGAGCGGTCGTCCGGGGCTGGGGAGCCACCCACCTGCTGCGCGATGTTCCGCACGCGATCTGCGTGCGCGTGTGCGCACCGATGAAATTGCGCAAGCGCCGGATGATGGAGCGGCTCGATACGACGGACGAAGAGGCGGTCAGGCTCGAGATTCACTGCAACGACGAGGCGCACACGGCCATCATGCGTCGCAACTTCGGTCTGCAATGGACCGATCCTGAGAACTACGACGTGGTTTTCAACACCGAGCGGGTCAACGTGGACGAATGCATCGATGAGGTGGTCCGGCTGGTGAAGTCGCCGGTATTTGCCGAAACCGACCAGACCCGCCGGCAACTGGGGGATCTTGCGTTGGCGGCCCGGGTACGTGCGGCGTTGCGGATTTCTCCTCTCACGCGCGATACCAGGATTTCGGTCACGGCAGACTCCGGGCGGGTGACGCTTGCGGGTGAAGTCGGCACGGATGCGCTCCTCGCGGTGGCGGAAGTCGTCTCCGCGGTCCCGGGGGTCAGCGACTTCGACTACCGCCTGCTGGTTCCGGAAAAGCAGGCCCCTAAGGGCAACTGAAGCGGTCTGCAGGGAACCGGAACAGTTCCGCCGACCGAGATCGAACTATTTCGTGAGGGTCTTCATGGCCTTTTCGAGGCCGCCGATGGTGGTCGGATACATGCGGCCGCCCATCAGTTCTTTCATCACCTGCACCGACTGCCGGTAACCCCAGATCTCCTCGGGCTCGGGATTTAGCCAGACGCACTTCTGGTAGACGTCGGTGAACCGCTTTACCCAGACCGCACCGGCTTCCTCGTTGAAGTACTCGATCGACCCGCCAGGCTGGAGGATCTCGTAGGGACTCATGGTCGCGTCGCCGACGAAGATCACCTTGTAGTCATGACCGTACTTGTGCAGCAGGTCCCAGGTGCGGGTGCGCTCGGCATGGCGACGGCGATTGTCCTTCCAGACAAAGTCGTACAGGCAGTTGTGGAAGTAGAAATACTCCAGATGCTTGAATTCCGTCTTTGCCGCTGAGAACATCTCCTGGCACAGCTTGACGTGATCGTCCATCGAACCGCCGATGTCGAGCATGAGCAGCACCTTGACGGTGTTCCTGCGTTCGGGCCGCATGTGGATGTCGAGGTAGGCTTTCTTCGCGGTCGAGCTGATCGTGTTTTCGAGGTCGAATTCATCCGGCGCGCCCTGGCGTGCAAAACGGCGCAGGCGGCGAAGCGCGACCTTGATGTTGCGCGTGCCGAGTTCCACCGAGTCGTCCAGGTTCTGGTATTCGCGCTGGTCCCAGACCTTGACTGCACTGCGGTTGCGCGAACTCTTCTGACCGATGCGTATGCCCTCAGGGTTGTAGCCGTAGGCACCGAACGGTGAGGTACCGCCGGTCCCGATCCACTTGTTGCCGCCCTGATGGCGTTCCTTCTGCTCTTCGAGGCGCTTTTTCAGCGTTTCCATGAGCTTGTCCCAGCCGCCCAGGGATTCGATCATCTTCTTTTCTTCATCCGACAGGGTCAGCTCGGCCTGCTTGAGCAGCCACTCGAGCGGGATCTGCGCCTCGATGCCGGGGATCGCCTCAACACCCTCCCAGAACTCGGCGAACGCGCGGTCGAATTTGTCGAAATTCGCCTCGTCCTTGACCATCGTCGTGCGTGACAGGTAGTAGAAATCGTCGATCGACGACCCGATCACGCCTTTCTGCAACGCTTCGAGCAGCGTCAGGAACTCCTTGATGGAGACCGGCAGCTTGTGACTCTTGAGCTTGAAGAAGAAATCGATCAGCACTTGAAACCCACCATCAGGGAGAGCTGTTAGGGAAGGGGAACGGGGAAACCGCCAGGTTTCCCTGCATTCAATTTTTTGCGCGCGTCATGAATACCAGGCGCTCGAACAGGTGTACGTCCTGCTCGTTCTTCAACAGCGCGCCATGCAGGGGCGGGATGATCGTCTTGCGGTCCTTGGAGCGCAGCGCTTCCGGAGGAATGTCCTCGGACAGCAGAAGCTTCAACCAGTCGAGCAGTTCGGACGTCGAAGGTTTCTTCTTGATTCCCGGGACTTCGCGGATCTCGAAAAATACCTCGAGCGCCTCGCGCAGCAGGTTCTTCTTCAGTTTGGGGAAGTGCACATCGACGATCTTCTCCATCGTTTCCTTCTCCGGGAAGCGGATGTAGTGGAAGAAGCAGCGGCGCAGGAAGGCGTCGGGCAGCTCCTTTTCGTTGTTGGAGGTGATGAAAACGATCGGCCGCTGCTTGGCCTTGACCAGTTCGCGCGTCTCGTAGACGTAGAACTCCATGCGATCGAGCTCGCGCAGCAGGTCGTTGGGAAACTCGATGTCCGCCTTGTCGACCTCGTCGATCAGCAGCACGCAGGGCGTGTCGCGGGAAAACGCCTGCCAGAGCATGCCCTTGATGATGTAGTTGTCGATGTCCTGCACCCGGGGGTCGCCGAGTTGCGAGTCGCGCAGGCGGCTGACTGCGTCGTATTCGTACAGGCCCTGCTGCGCCTTGGTGGTCGACTTGATGTGCCATTCGAGCAGGGGAACGCCCAGCGACTTTGCCACCTGCACGGCCAGCATGGTCTTGCCGGTTCCGGGTTCGCCCTTGATCAGCAGGGGGCGCTCCAGCGTGATGGCGGCATTGACCGCGAGCGTGAGGTCTTCGGTGGAAACGTATTCGTCTGAGCCGGAGAAGCGCATGGGGTGAAATCCTCGAATAAACCTCAATTATAGCGGCGGCGAAAATGTCCGGGTTGAGGCAGGGGCCGCGTTCGGATAGAATTTTGACTTTAAAACCAAAGCGATCCAATCCGCATGCGCAACTCAAGAATGATCGTGGCACTGCTGGCCGGTGCCTCTTTTGCGGCGCTGTCCGGCGCCGCCCTCGCCGAGGGCGCGGCAGGCAATGCCGACGCAGCCAAGAACAAGCTCGCCATGTGCATCGGGTGCCATGGTATTCCCGGCTACAAGACCGCCTATCCGGTCGTCTACCACGTGCCGAAAATCTACGGCCAGCAGCCTGCCTATATCGTCAAGGCGCTGCAGGGTTACCGGTCCGGCGAACGCAGCCACCCGAGCATGCAGCGGCATTGCCAAAGGGCTTTCCGACGCGGACATGGCAGATCTTGCGGCGTATTACGGCGGAGGTGCGAAATGAAGCGCGCCCTGATCATCGCGGCTGCTGCGGCGCTTTCGCTCTCCAGCCATGCCGGTTATGCCAAGGGTAATGCGGCGGCCGGAAAGGCCAAGGCCGCCGAGGTCTGCGCCGCCTGTCACGGCCCGGACGGCAACAAGCCCACCGGTCCGGACTTTCCGATCCTGGCCGGCCAGCACGTGGACTACCTCAGGCAGGCGCTTTCGGACTACAAGAGTGGCAAGCGCAACAATCCGATCATGAAGGGTTTCGCCGCCACGCTTTCGGCCAAGGAGATGGATGATCTGGCGGCCTGGTTTGCAAGCCAGCCCTCGAACCTGGTCTCGCACCGCTGAGACGGCTTGGCGGTTCCCAGGAAAACCCGCCGGGGCTGAACCGGCGGGTTTTTTATTATCGGACGCGCTTGTCCAGATTGTCCAGGTAGGTTTCGGCATCCGGCGTGGCCGCGTCCCTCTGTGCGCGCCAGACCATTTCTGCCAGGCATTCGATCGCCTCGTGCAGCGCCGTGTGGCGGTCACCGGCGCGCCGGACCAGCTGCTCGAAGCGGCTGGTCACGCCACGCGGCTGGTCGATCGATAGCTGTTCCTCCAGCGCC
>CAWJNP010000005.1:0-14999 GCA_963844255.1 uncultured beta proteobacterium | reverse complement strand
AACGATTTGCTAGGGCGGGCGGGGGCGTGGATCGACGACCCTGTGAGGCGGGTCGCCAACTCCACGCCCGCAACCACGTGGGTCGTGCGCAAGGCGCGCAGCGCCGCCGCGCGCGACTGCACGCCGCCCACACCCCACCCTCACATCCCATCACCGTCCGAACCGGGTCGGCGATCGACGCACCGGCCCGCCTTCACGAGCGCGACCGTCCTAGCTTCGCGCCCGCTCCCGACTCCACACCCAGCCATGACCCAGACGACCGCTAATCGTCGTGAGTCAGGTACGTGTAGCTGCCCAGGGACTCTTCGTAGTGCTTCATCAGCAGCTTCACCTGATTGAACGTGATGAGCCCGACTACGTGCGCGCCTCCGCTTGCCGGCGCACGCGCTCGACCATCCCGCCGGGCGTGTGCTCCACCGACAACAGCGAAAAGGCCCGCGGCCTGTTCCGCGCGCTGGTGGCACATTTCCAGCCGACCGAATCGGCCACCCACGAGATCGACCGGGGCGAGCACACGCTGCTCGAGCCGCTCAACGAGTCCACCGGGTTCTATATCAAAGCTACGCGCCAGATCGGCGAATGGCAGACCAGGTACCAGAAGATCTCGATCTACGACACGCCGCAGTTCGGCAAGTTGTTTCGTCTGGACGGGTTCAACATGACCTCGGAAAAAGACGAGTTCGTCTACCACGAGAATCTGATCCATCCGGCCGCCACGGCACACGCAGGACCGAAAAACGTCCTCATCATCGGTGGCGGGGACGGCGGCTCTTCCGAAGAGGTCCTCAAGCATCCTTCGGTGCAGCGCGTCACTCTGGTGGAGATCGACGAAGACGTCGTCAAGGTCGCCAAGGAGCATTTCGGCGCGGTGCATAACGGCGTGTTCGACAATCCCAAGCTGGATCTGGTGATCGGCGACGGCATGCGATACGTAAGCGAGACGGTAGAAAAGTTCGACCTGATCGTGCTCGACCTGAACGACCCGATGGGCCCGGCCGAGCCCTTGTACACCACCGACTTCTTCCAGCAGTGCCGGCAGGTGCTGGCGCCCGGCGGCGCGATGACCCTGCATCTGGGTTCGCCCGCGGCGCAGACCGCGCAGGTTGCGGAGATCTCGACCCGCCTGAATTCGGTGTTCCGCATCGTGCGGCCCTACACGATGTTCATCCCGCTCTACGGCTCGCTCTGGGCAATGGCCTGCGCCTCCGACAAGCTCGATCCGAAGTCTTTCACGGCCGACGAAATCGATCGCCGCATCGAGCACCGGAAGCTGATCGACCTGCGCTATTACAACGGCGAGACCCACGAAGGCGTGTTCGCACTGCCCAATTTCGTGCGCGACATGGTTGCGCCGCCGCGCCTGCGCCAGCCGGCACGTGGTCGCCGCCTGGGCGTGGTGCGAAACGCCACCAATTAGGTCTGCGGTCAGGCGTTCTCTTCGGGGTACATCGGTTTGCCTTCGGAAAGGCGCAGCCAGCCCTTGATGATGCGGTAGAGAAACCAGATCGCGTCAGCTGCCAGGATGGCGATCCCGATCACCACCACGAACAGCAGCGCACCGATCACGCCCCACAGCAGCGACCACCAGAAGGTGCGGATCTGCCAGCGGAAATGCGATTCGAACAGCGTTCCGGCCACGTCTTCGCGCTTGACGTAGTTCACGATCACGGCGGCAATGGCTGAAAATCCGACCAGGAACGAGACCGCCTGCAGCGCATAGACAAGCTGCGTCAGCTGCGTCAGCGAGTGCTCGGTTTCCGAATTTCCTGCCGGCGTTTCTGAAGTCATCGTATTTCTCTCCGGTTGATTGCGTCGCAAGGCTGCTTCGCGCCTGAAATAGTTCCATGCCGCCAGCACCGCGCCACCCGCAAAGCCTAGCAGTACCGCACCGACGCCGCCGATAACGCATGCAATCGCGTACAGGATGTTGTCCGGCCCGACCGATAGTACGCGACGCGGAAAATCACCTTCCACGCTGATTTCATGGCGCCCGGCAACCGTTGCGTCGAATCCATCGATCAGAACCCGTTTTGTCTGCCCATCGCGCGTCGTTGTGGTGCCGTGCGGGCGTTGAAGTTCGACCGGTCCCTGCGGCCCGAGGATGCGAATTCGTACGCCGCTCGGAAGGCGGGGATCAACAGAAAATACCTCGCCCTGGAACTGGGTCGCATGGTCATGCCACAGCGCATAGCGGCCCGGCTTGGAGATCTCGAAAGCGAAATTTCCCGGCACTGCAAATTCAATCGGTGCCGCGAGGCTGGCATACGCGGTCCAGAACAGCGCGATGCCGGCGGCGATTCCGGCCAGGGCCAGCGCTGCCGCAACAAAATACCAGCCTCTGTCCGGTTCCCTACTTTGCGCCATGGCGCTGAAGCAGAGACGCCATGGCGGTGTCCCCGTTCGCGCGCGCGATGTCGAGCGCAGACATCCCGCGACTGCCGGAAGCATTCGGGTTGGCCCCGCGCGACAGCAGGAGCTCGACCATCGCTGCGTCACGCAGACGAACGGCAGCCACCAGCGGCGTGACGCCGTTCGTGTCGGATTTGTCCACCCAGCGACCGAGGTCCAGCAACTCGACCACACCTGCGCGGTCCGGGCGCAAAACCGCGGTCATGACGTCGTTGTACTTCGGCGCAATGATCCTTACTTCCGGCGCTGCAGCAGCGGCAGGCGCAGATTCTGCGGCGCGGCGCGGGGGCAACGTCGCGCGCGCGCGCGGTGCAGGCGCAGGCTTCGCCGCCGCCTTGCGCGACATCGGGGCCGATTCCGGTTCTGCCTTGGCCGGGGCGCCCTTGGTCACTTCCACCCCGGCAGGTGCCGGTTTCGCAGCTACGATGTCGGCGCCGGGTTTGTCCCGTACCGCAGCGGCAGGCCTGGATTCAGGCGCTGCGGAAGGCGCGGGAGGCGTGACGGTTGCGGCAGGCTTCGGTGCAGGCTTAGGGGCAGGCGGCCTGGGCGCGGCAGGTTTCGTCTCCATCGGAGGCGGTGTGGGCGAACCGCCGCCGAGAAAAGCCGGGAGCGCAACTGCAAGTACGATGCCGATGATCATCAGCCCGACAGGGATCAGGGCGGCAATGGTCCAGCGCCGCTGAATCTTGTTGAAGTGCTCGACGCTTTCCCAGGTCCGGTTCTGCCACGCCCATTCGCGTCCCTTGAACAGCAGCACAAACGCGACGATGAAACCGACGACCGGAATGAAGATCAGGAACGAAAGCCAGACCCGGTTGAATATTCCCCAGATCCAGTTCCAGAAAAATCCGCCCCAGCAGAGGCCCTTGACCTCCTCCGGTACCGGTGAGCCCTTGCCCTGACCTGACGCATTGTCCATTTCCGATGCCTCCCCAAGCACGTTAGGACTATCCGAATTGCCGGAACAACGACTCCAAGGCAGCGCCGGAGCGCTTCCGCAGCCCGCTTTAATCGATGGTCTGCAGCACCTCGCCCACGGTCGCAACGATGCGCTCGATCTGCGCCTTTTCGACGATCAGCGGCGGCGAGACCGCAATGGTGTCGCCGGTCACGCGGATCAGCACGCCTTTGTCGAACGCGCGCGTAAACGCCTCGAATGCGCGCTTTCCGGCCGCGCCTTCGCGTGGGGCGAGCTCAATCGCCGCCACCAGTCCGATCACGCGCAGATCGATTACATGTTTCGAAGCCTTCAGTCCCCAGACGGTGTCTTCCCAGAATTTTGCGAGCTCCCCGGCACGGGTGAGCAGGCCCTCTTCTTCATATACGTCGAGAGTCGCGATGCCGGCAGCACAGGCCATCGGATGACCGGAGTAGGTATAGCCGTGAAAGAACTCCATCCCGGCCGGTCCCTGCATGAAGGTCTCGTAGATCACATCGCTGACGAATACGGCACCCATCGGGATCGTACCGTTGGTGATCCCCTTGGCCGTCGTGAACAAATCCGGTTTGACGCCAAAATAGTCGGAAGCAAACGGCTTGCCGAGGCGCCCGAAGCCGGTAATCACCTCGTCGTATATGAGCAAGATGCCGTGTTTGGTGCAGATGTCGCGCAGGCGCTGCAGGTAGCCCTGCGGCGGAATCAGCACGCCGGTCGAACCGGCGACCGGCTCGACAATGACCGCGGCAATCGTCGACGGGTCGTGCAGCGCGCAGAGGCGCTCGAGATCATCTGCAAACTCCGCGCCGTATGCCGGCTGGCCGTGTGTGAAGGCGTTGCGTGCGATGTCGTGCGTATGGCGGATGTGGTCGACGCCCGGCAGCATGGCGGTCGCAAAGGTCTTGCGGTTGCCCACGATGCCCCCGACCGACATACCGCCGAAATTCACGCCGTGGTATCCGCGCTCGCGCCCTATCAGACGGAAGCGCCCCGCTTCGCCGCGTGCGCGGTGGTACGCAAGCGCGATCTTCAACGCGGTATCGGCCGCCTCCGACCCCGAGTTGGTGTAGAAAACGTGCGAGAGTCCCTTGGGCACGATACCCGCCAGTCGCTCGGCAAACTCGAACGCGATCGGGTGCCCCATCTGGAAGGTCGGTGCAAAATCGAGTTTCTTCGCCTGCGCAGCGATGGCTTCGGCAATCTTCGGACGGCAGTGGCCGGCATTCACGCACCACAGCCCCGCGGTGCCGTCGAGAACCTGGCGGCCCTCCGGCGTGTAGTAGTACATGCCTTCGGCGCGCTCCAGCATGCGCGGCGACTTCTTGAACTCCCGGTTCGCCGTGTACGGCATCCAGAAGGCGCTCTGTTCGAGGTCGGTTGCGGGGTTCAGCGAACTTTTTGCACGGTCGTTCATGGGATGGGTTCCTCGGTGTGATCGGTGTTCAGGCAACTTTCGCCTTTTCGACAATGCCCGCCGTGGCGAGCATGGCATTGAAGAGCACGCTCGCGCCGGCGGCGATTTCGTCGGGGCGCGCGTTCTCGAGTTCGTTGTGCGACAGGCCGCCTTCGCAGGGCACGAAGATCATCGCCGTCGGAGCGACCCGGTTGAGGTACACGGCGTCGTGGGCCGCGCCGCTGACGATGTCGCGACATGACAGACCCAGCGCCTCGGCCGATTTGCGCACGCTGTCGACCAGTACGGGGTCGAAATGGCTGGGCGCAAAGTAAAGGACCTCGGTGATCGCGATCGTGCAGCGGGTCTCTGCCTCGATCTTCTTCGCCGCCCCCTTCAGGTCAGCGACCATCTGGCTCAGTGTTTCGTCCTTCGCATTGCGCACGTCAAGCGTCATCGCCACCGCACCGGGCACGACATTGCGCGAGTTCGGCATCACGCGCAGGTGGCCGACCGTGGCGCGCGCATTCTCGGGATAGGTGCAGGCGACACGGTTGGTCTCGATCACCAGCCGGCTGGCGGCAAGCAGCGCATCCTTGCGCAGTTCCATCGGTGTCGGCCCCGCATGGGAGTCCTGGCCGGTGATTTCCACATCAAACCAGCGCTGGCCGAGCGCCCCCTGTACGGCACCGATCGTGGTTTTGGTGTTCTCCAGCACGGGGCCCTGCTCGATGTGTGCCTCGAAGTACGCGCCCACCTTGAAGGACTTTGCGTCGCCCTGGTAACCGATGGCCTTCAGGGCCTCGCCCACCGAGACGCCCTCCACGTCTTTCTGGGCATGCATCGCGCCGACCTCGTAGACCGAAGCGAACACGCCCGAACCCATCATGGTAGGCACGAAGCGCGAACCCTCCTCGTTGGTCCAGGCAGCGACTTCGATCGGCGCACGCGTGCGGATGCCCAGATCGTTCAGTCGACGCACGACTTCCAGCCCGGCCATCACGCCGTATGCGCCATCGAACTTGCCGCCCGAGGGCTGGGTATCAAGGTGGCTGCCGGTCATCACCGGGGGCAGGCTGTCATCTTCACCAGCGCGACGCGCAAAGATATTGCCGATTGCGTCCACCCGTACGCTCATCCCGGCGGCCTTCGACCACTCGACGAAACGGTCGCGGCCCTGACGATCGAGGTCGGTGAGCGTGAGACGCTTTACGCCGCCCTTGGGCGTCGCACCAATGCGGGCGAGGTCCATGAGCGACTGCCACAGGCGCGCGCCATCGACCTTGAGAACCTTCGGAATTTGCATGAGAACCCCGGGAAAACCACCCGTTTCTGCCAGTTGCAAGCTTACCGCAATTCCCTGCGAAAACGGGCGCGCCTGGAACACCGGCTCTCGCAGGTCATTCAGCCTGTCGCCCGGTCCTCCGCAATGATCATGTCTGCCGCCTTTTCGGCGACCATCAGGACCGCCGCATTGATGTTGCCTGAGGGCATGGTGGGCATCACCGAGGCGTCGACTACCCGAAGGCCCGCCAGCCCGTGCACCGCAAGCCGGTCGCTGACGACCGCCATCGGGTCACCGGCGGGCCCCATCCTGCAGGTCCCCATCACGTGGTAGGTGGTCGCCCCGGTACTGCGTGCAAAGTCGAGCAGGGCTTCGTCGCTGCTGCAGGAATCGCCGGGCTTCAGCTCGTGGCTGCGGTAGCGCGCAAAGGCCTTCGCCTCGCCGATCCGGCGAACCAGGCGCAGGCCCCCGACCAGTGACGCGCAGATCGACCGGGTCGGCGAGGAAGTTCGGGCGGATCTTCGGGGCCGCCAGCGGATCCGGCGAACCGATGTGAATGCTCCCCTGACTTTCAGGCCGGCACTGATAGACACCGATGGTCATGCCGGGCTCGGTGTCGAACTTGCGCGTATATGCGTCGAAGCTGCCGTGCGCGAAGAAAAGCTGGCAGTCGGGCGTCTCGAGATCGGGGCGGCTGCGAACGAACCCGTGCCCGATGCCTGCCGTGTAGGTGAGTAGTCCGCGCCGCCCAAAGGCATAGCGAAGCACCTCGCGCACCATCCGCAAGCCCCGGGTATCGTCGTTCAGGGTGATCTTCTGGCGTACGCGCCAGCTTATCCGCGCGGCGTAGTGATCGCGGTAGTTCTCGCCGACGCCCGCAAGCGCGTGGCGCACGTCGATTCCGTGTTTGCGCAGGATTTCGGGCGCGCCGATGCCGGAGAGCTCCAGCAGCTGTGGCGACTGCACCGCGCCTGCGCTCAGGAGCACCGAACGGTTCGCGCGGACTTCGTGCAGCTGCCCGCCACGTTCGTACTCGACCCCCACGACCCGGTTTCCCTCGAAAAGCAGACGCCTTACCCGCGCGTGCGTCATCAGCTGCAGGTTTGCGCGCCCGCGTACCGGATCAAGATAGGCGGTGGCAGCACTTTCGCGCCGTCCATCGCGCTGCGTGACCTGGTAGTAGCCGAAACCGTCCTGGCGCTCGCCGTTGTAATCCGGATTGCGCTCGTGCCCCGTTTCGACGCCGGCGTCGACGAACGCATCGATCAGTTCATGCCGCTCGCGCATATCCGCGACATTGAGGAGCCCATCGCCGCCGCGGAGTTTGCTGCCGCCCCGCTCGAATCGCTCGGTCTTCTTGAAGTAGGGCAGGACTTCGTCAAACGACCAGCCGCGGTTTCCGAGCCGGCTCCAGGTGTTGTAGTCGAGCGGCTGGCCGCGCACCTGGAGCATGCCGTTGATGGAACTCGAGCCTCCGACGACGCGCCCGCGCGGAATCGGGATGCGCCGCCCCTTGACGTTGTCTTCCGGCTCGGTTTCAAACAGCCAGTTGAGCGTCGGATGGGTGATGAGCTTCTGGAATCCGACCGGAACCTTGATCCAGATGCTGCGCGCCTCGCCACCGGCCTCGAGCAACAGCACCCTGGTGCCCGCGTCTGCGCTCAGGCGGTTGGCCAGCACGCAACCGGCCGAGCCCGCCCCGATGATGACGTAGTCAGCGTTCATCAGGTCAGTATGACACCGGCACCCGGCCGCTCGCGGTTCGCAGGACAAAACGCGAGACCGGTCGTCGCTGCGGGACGCAGACGGTCCGGCTCCGGCGTCATTTGCGCATCCTTGCCGGGACGGCGATCATGTACGCATGGCGCGCATCCCGGTGTTCTCTCAGGTTCTCGGCCTCTTCGGATGGCTCGTTCTGACGCTTGCTGCTGCCGCCCTCGGCGGTTTTGCGTCGTCCAACGCCGGCACGTTCTACGAGCAACTCGTGCGCCCGGCGTGGGCGCCGCCGGGCTGGCTGTTCGCCCCGGTCTGGAGCGCGCTCTACCTGCTCATGGGTGTCGCCGCATGGCTCGTCTGGCGGGTCGGCGGTTTTCGCGGCGCCCGCGCAGCCCTGTCCCTTTATATTGTCCAGCTTGCCGCAAATGCGCTCTGGACCTGGTTGTTTTTCGTCTGGAAAATGGGGGCGGTGGCGTTCTGGGAAATCCTTGTTCTGTGGACGCTGATTCTGGGCATGACGATCAGTTTCTGGCGGATACGCCCGGTTGCCGGCGCGCTGCTCACCCCGTATCTGGCCTGGGTGACTTTCGCCTGCGCGCTCAGCTATGCGACCTGGCAGCGCAATCCCGGACTGCTCAACTGAGGAGACCCTTGACATGGCCTACGACGAAGGACTCGCGCAGCGACTCAGGGAGCAACTGGCGGATCAGCGCGGTCTGCAGGAGAAGAAGATGTTCGGCGGCCTGGCCTTCATGTATCGCGGACACATGCTCGCTGGGTATCACTCGGTGAAGTCCTGATGGCCCGCGTCGGTCCGGAACGGCATGCCGCCGCGCTGAAACGAGCCCATGCGCGTCCCATGGATTTCACCGGCAAGCCGATGAAAGGTTACGTCTTTGTCGACCCGGCGGGCTTCTCCAAGGACGCGAACCTCGCACGGTTGGATCGGGCTGTGCCTGGAATT
This sequence comes from uncultured beta proteobacterium, assembly GCA_963844255.1. Taxonomy (GTDB): domain Bacteria; phylum Pseudomonadota; class Gammaproteobacteria; order Burkholderiales; family SG8-39; genus SZAS-79. Next base: position 6,295 of record CAWJNP010000005.1, on the reverse strand, counting down.
CAACGCCTCGTTGCCGGCAAAATGAACCCAACCGTCCGACAACCCGAGGCGCCGCGCGAGAGCGTCATCCTGTTCGACCTGGGTGGCGTCCTCATCGAAAATACCGGCAGGGACGGATTGATGTCACTGCTGCCTTACACGCTGGAAACGACCGAGATCTGGCGTCGCTGGCTCGAATCTCCCTCGGTCAGGCAGTTCGAAGCGGGAAAGATTACTTCCGATGCATTCGCTGAAGCATTTATCGAAGAATGGGGACTGCGCGTAGGGCCAGCAGAATTCATTGCCGAGTTTGCGGCTTGGCCCAAGGGGTTCTTCCCTGGCGCGCAGGAGTTGCTTGCCTCGCTGCGATCCCGCCACCATGTCGCCTGCCTCAGCAATACCAACGCAATCCACTGGGGCAGGTTCCCTGAATTTGCAGACCTCTTCGATACCTGCTTTGCCTCGCACGAAATGGGCATCGTGAAGCCCGAATCCGAGGCGTTCGAACATGTCCTCACGCGACTGGGTGTCGACGCGGCGTCCATCTATTTTTTCGACGACCTGCAGCCAAATGTCGACGCTGCGCGCGCACTCGGAATCAAGGCCTTCCAGGTTGTGGACTTCAGCGCGGTCGCTCCCATACTTCGCGCCGAAAAGCTCTACGGCTGAGACTGGGAGCGCCCGCTAGCGCCAGGCCCAGGAAGGTTGCTCAAGATGGGCGACGCGGGTATCGCGGCCCAGAACAACGACTTCCATGAACTGGTAGAGCACCGCAGCGGTGGGCGCATGCACCGTCGTGCCGAGCATGGGGTATCGGATCACGGGCCGGTCGCTCTCCGGAATCGAGACGAACTCCGGCGATCCGGGACGATTCAGGTCGGTCAGGCGGACACGGTAGATTTTCGCCACTTCTGCCGGGTTCGCGCGCATGGCCGCCTCCTGCGGCGCCCAGGCGACGACCGGCGTAATGAGATAGCCGGAGCGCGTCGGATAGTCGTCGAGAAAGCCGAGCACGGCGCCCGCGTCGAGTTCGAGGCCGATCTCCTCGCGTGCTTCGCGTCGTGCGGCGTCTTCGATGCGCTCGCCGGGATCGACGCGCCCGCCCGGCAGCGCGAACTGGCCGGAATGCGCGCGCAGGCCGTGCACACGCCGGGTCAAGACCAGGGCGGCACCGCCTTCCCCGTCGTCCGTGACAATGAGACAGACCGCCGCGCGCTTGAGGCCGCTCGCTTCGAGCGGCGCGATCTCGAACTGCGCGATATTGCGCGCCATCCGGGCGCGCCCGGCAGCATCGAAGCGTGGAAGGCTCATGGAGATCGCAAGCTTACTTCACCTGACCGGTGGCGACGGAATCCTGCCGCTCGGCGTGCGCCGCGGCGTGCTATCGTTTTCGCCCCACACCGCCCCGGAGACGTTCGATGCTGCGCATTCCTGCCCGTGTCCTCACCTGCGCTGCGGCACTGCTTTTCGCCAGTGCGGCGCTGGCGCAATCCTGGCCGGCAAAACCGGTGCGCATCGTGATTCCGTTTGCACCCGGCGGACCGACCGACATCATTGCGCGACTGGTCGGACAGAAACTCACCGAATCACTGGGCCAGCCGATGGTCGTCGAGAGCCGCGCCGGTGCAGGGGGCAACATCGGCACTGCGGTGGTGGCAAAGTCCGCCCCTGATGGCTACACCATCCTGCTGACAAGCTCGGCGTTCGCAGTCAACGTCAGCCTGACGCCGAACCCGGGCTATGACGCCGAGCACGATTTCATGCCGGTCGTGATCGTGGCCAAGCAGGCGAACCTGATCTTCGTCCACCCGGGACTCCCGGTGAAGACGCTGGCCGAACTTCTGGCGCTCGGTAAGACCCGCAAGCTCGCATTCGCGTCCCCAGGCAGCGGCACCACCCCGCACCTGACCGCCGAAAACCTCTTCAACCTGATGGCAAAGCTCGACATGACGCCGATCCATTTCCGCGGCGCCGGGCCGGCGATTGCCGCGGTGGTCGGTGGCGAACCTCCGGTGGGCGCCGGCGCCGTTTCCACCCCGCTGCCGCATGTGAAGGCGGGCCGGCTGCGCCCGCTGGCGGTATCCTCGGCGGCTCGCGTCGCGCAGCTGCCCGATGTTCCGACCTTCGCTGAAGCAGGCTTTCCGGGCGTTGAGGACGACACATGGATCGGCATGTTCCTGCCCGCAGGCACGGCACCGGCGATCGCGCAACGTCTCAACGACGCGGTCAACCAGTCGCTCAAGTCCGATGACATGCGCAGCCGCCTGGACAACCTGGCGTTTGAACCGGTTGGCGGTTCGGCGCAGCAGACCGCGGCCTACGTAAAAGCCGAGATCGCCAAGTGGGGCAAGGTGGTCCGCGCCGGGAACATCACGGCGCAGTAGCGGTGCGTCAGATGAAGCGCAGGCCTGTTTTCATCCCGAGGAAGTGCTGCCCGACACTCTCGTAGTGCACGAGGTGCGCCTGGATCTGCTGCGAGACGGCGTTCATGTCGCGCAGCCGCCGCTCGAAGGGATGGCTGGCAAAAATCGCGGTCGCACCTGCATCGACGTACGAGGTACTCACCACCTCCCGCGCCTCCTCGATCGCGTGCGTGGCCGCTAGGCGCAGCCACACGCGCGATTCGAATTCCGGGCGGCCTGAGACCGCGCACTCGCCCCAGATCGTCCCAAGGATTTCCCGGATCCATGCACGCGAGGCTCCGATGCGGGCCTCTGACTTCGCGATGCGCGCCTGGATCCACTGGTCGTCACGCAAAGCCTGGCTGCCACCCGAAGGCGTCTTGACCGTCGCCAGCGAAACAAAGGCGTCGAGCGTCGCCCGCGCCAGGCCGAGGCCGACCCCGGCAAAACCACACTGGTAGATGTTGGTCGGCGAAAACCGGTACAGCGGCCCCTTCTCACGCCGCTCGGGTTCGAGCGTGGGTGGCGCATCCGCCGCAAGATGCAGGTCACGGCCGGTACCGCGTGCAACCAGAGAAAACTCCTCCGGCACAAACAGGTCGGTAACCGCATACGTGTCGCTTCCGGTGCCGCGCAGCCCGATGACATCCCAGTTGCCGTCTTTGATGGTCACGGAGGAGCGCGGAAAAAGCATCGTGCGCTCCATCGGGCGACCGTCAGGGTGCCTGAGTGGCGCGCCTCCCGCATCGACCTGGGTGCAGTGCCCGCCCAGCCAGGACGCATGGCGGTTTCCGCTCCCGAATCCCCAGGTCCCGTTGACCTTCCAGCCCCCATTTACGGGTGTGGCGCGACACTGCGGTCCCATCGCATAGCCCCAGGCGACGACGGCGCGCGCATCGCCGAACACCTGCTGAGCTGCGCTCGGCTCCATGTAGGCCGCCGACATCGAACAGCCCGCGCTCTGTGCAATGCACCAGGCCGTGCTCGCGTCACCCGCGGCGATCTCGCAGATCACCTGGAAAAAGGTTGCCGGAGAAAGTTCGGCGCCGCCAAAGGCGTGGGGAAGGATCATCCGGAACATCTTCGCCCCATGCAGTGCGTCGAGCACATCGTCGGGCAATGCGGCGGCGGCCTCGATCCGCGGTGCGGCCGCTGCCAGCACCGGCCGCAGGGCGCGCGCACGTTCCACCCAGTCACGTTCGATCTCGGTCGATGCGTCGGCACGGGCCTGCTGCGACTTCATGGGCGCTCCTTGATCATGATTCATCGATCTTACTGCATGCAATGCGTACCGCACCGGGACGCACGCCGATTTCCACAGGGACGGACCCGAAGGGCTCTCCGTCCAGATGCACCCGGGTCCCGCCCTCGCCTTCGATCCGGATCGATCGCGCGCGCACCATCTGTACCTGCGGATGCTTCACGTGCCTTGCCGCATAGATCCCGGGCAGTTCCCGGAGCGCCGCAAGGCGCGACAGATCCCCGACTAGGCAGACGTCCAGAAGGCCGTCATCCGTGCGCGCCCCCGGGCAGATCTGCATCCCGCCGCCATAATAAGGACCGTTCGCAAATGCGACGAACAGGAAACGACCGCGCAGGGTTCGCTCGCCTTCCTCGCCACGCAACGTGACGGTCAGCGCGTGGTTGCGAAAGCGCCGCAGTTCATTAAGGGTCGCCAGCATGTAGCCCGCTTCGCCACGCATCCAGAAACGGCGGCGCATCTCCATCGTGTAAGCCACCTGGGCATCGAATCCCGCGCCGCCCGCGGCGGCAAAGCAGCGTTCGTATCCGGCCTCGCCGCGTGCCCAGACAAGGTCGAACGGCCGCGTCGTTCCGCCGAGCGCGATTTCCAGGCACTCAGGGAGTTCGGTGGGCAGGCGCAGTCCGCGCGCCACATCGTTGCCGCGGCCGACAGGCACCAGTCCTGCCGAAGGAACGGCCATCGCGTCGCCAGCCGCGCGCAATCCGTTGACCACTTCCTGAAAAGTACCATCTCCTCCGACCGATACAACGCGATCATGGCCTTGTGCCGCAGCATCGGCCGCGAGCTGCTCGGCGTGGCCGCGTTCGCGCGTCTCAACCAATGTAGCGTCGAGTCTTCGTCCAGCCAGCCAGGCCCGGATACTCGGCAGGCTGCAGCCGGCTCGCCCGCCGGCTGCACGCGGGTTGACGATGATCAGTGGGGTGTGAGTCATGGAAGGTGTACGACGTCACGCGGTATTTCGGCTGCTCGCGCTAACTTTACACAAGTTCACGACGAGAACAAACCAGCAACTTTTTCCAAGCTTCGCCTGTCTTGCCGGCGGTAGAATCCCAAGGCCATGCAGATCACCGAGGTCCTGCGGACCGACTCGATTTCCGTCATTGATTGCCGATGTACAGCCGGCCCCGGCGACGCACCGTTTGTCGAATTTCACCAGGTACACGCCATCGCGTACGTACGCAAAGGCAGCTTTGCATGCCATACGCGTGGGGCATCCTACGAACTGGTACCTGGTTCGGTAATGGTCGGTCGCCCGGGCGACGAATACACCTGCACCCACGACCACCACCTATGCGGTGACGAATGCCTCGCATTCAAATTACCGTCGTCGTTTGTCGACGCCCTTGGACACGGCGACGCGGCATGGCGGACCGGTGCTGTGGCACCGCTGCCGGAACTGATGGTCCTTGGCGAACTTGCCCAGGCGGCGGCCGACGGTCGGAGCGACATGGGTGTGAACGAGGCTGGGATGCTTTTCGCCGCTCGATTTTCCCAGATCGTATCCGGACGAGAGCGTAAGCCGACTCGCGCCGGTGCCCGCGACCGCAGGCGCGCAGTGGATGTTGCCCGCTGGATGGATTCGCATGTACACGAGCGAATCGATCTCGACGCAGCGGCCGGGGCGACCGGTCTGAGTCCGTTTCATTTTCTGCGTCTATTTTCCAGCGTAATCGGGGTCACGCCGCACCAGTACCTTGTACGTTCGAGGCTGCGCCTGGCCGCGCGACTGCTTACCTACGAGGATCACTCCGTGACCGACATCGCTCTGGACGTCGGTTTCGGCGATCTGTCGAATTTCGTGCGCACGTTCCGACGTGCTGCGGGCGTCTCCCCAACACGCTTTCGTCGGGCAGCCAGGGGCGACCGCAAGATTCTCCAAGAGGCGCTGGCTGCACTCGACTAGGATGGCCTTCCATACCAGGGAGGCCAACATGTACGACCATATCGGTTTGAAAGTGAAGGATCTGGACGCCAGCGTACGCTTCTATCAGGCTGCGCTCGCGGAGCTAGGCCATGTGCAGCATTCGCGGGACGATTGGGGCGCGGGATTCGGCCCGCAAGGCGCGCCTTCGCTGTGGCTGCACAAGACGGAGTCTGGCGTGTACGGGACCCATATCGCATTTCGCGCCGCCGATCGCGCCGCCGTCGACCGGTTCCATGCTGCCGGACTGGCGTCGGGCGGCAGGGATCACGGTCTCCCGGGCCTGCGCGCCGACTACGGCGCGGGCTATTACGCTTGCTTTCTTCTCGACCCGGACGGCAACAACGTCGAAGCGGTCACTTTCAACCAGGAGTGAAAGCGTGGCTCGCATCTACAGGGAAATTTTGATCTCTGCTCGTTCGGCGGACGTCTGGGACGCAGTGCGCGACATCGGCGCGATTCACAGCCGGCTTGCGCCCGGCTTCGTCGTGAACACGGCGCTCGAAGACGGGGCACGCACGGTGAGTTTCTGCAATGGCATGGTAGTGCGTGAGTTGATTGTCGAATTGAACGATACGGACAGACGACTCGTCTGGTCAGCGCGCAGTGAACGACTGTCCCACCACAACGCGTCGATGCAGGTACTCGCCGATGGCGCAGACGGGACGCGAGCGGTCTGGATCGCCGACGTCCTTCCGAATGCACTGGAACCTGTGATCGCAGCAATGA
>CAWJNP010000004.1:0-8780 GCA_963844255.1 uncultured beta proteobacterium | reverse complement strand
ACATCGGTTATTGGGCACGACAGATCAGCGAGCCAGTCCAGTTCGAGCAGGCCGTCGCACGCGTGCTGGAACGCGGCGATCTGACCGTGGTGCTGCTCGGAGATGGCGCTGGGCTCAAGCGGCTGTTTCCAGACACATGCCTCCTATGACCAGCAAACGATCTTGGCGGTCGGTGTTCGTTATGGCGAGACCGACAATGTCCTATCGGCGACCCTGACCAGCATCGCCGAACTTTGGCGTTCCGGTTTCGAACTAGACCTTCGTCGCTACTTCCAGACGAACCAGAGCGCGTCGCGAGTGGAGCTGCCGCCGTACAGCTTCGACCGCGGACACTACAGCCTCGACAACTGCGCCGCTGGGCCGGTTTCGAGTCATGCAACGGCGGAACCTGTGCCAGTAGGCTCCAGCCGACTGGAGAACTCCGACGCCGGATCCAGACGACGTTGCGGTGTGGTTGAGATCCGCTTGGCACCAGCTCGTCGGACTTGGTTCGACGACGACAGCCCCGAGTTTTGTCGAAGCAGGCGGTGATTCCTTGTCGGTAATACGCCTATGCGCTGGTGCTCCAACGCTTCGGTGTTCGCGTGACCCCCACGAGCATCCTCGGCGCACCGTCGTTCGAAGATCAGTTGCGCGTGCTTCGCGCGTCCATCGAGGCCGCGGCTTCCGGGCCGAGCGCAGCTGCCGCCCGGATTGACGCACGAGGGATCGACTCACGAGCGGTCGACACTGGACACGGTAGAGGGCGTGACCGAAGAAGCCATCCACCTCTGTTGCTCAACAGCAACGCATGTGGTTTCAGCACGAGGTCGAACCGTGCCCGTCGATCCTGAATCTGCCGATCGCGATCTGCGTTCCGGTCCACACTGAACGTCGACTCCTTCACTCGGCCCTTCGGCGCCTGGTCGCGCGCCATCCTGCGCTGCGAAGCCGATTCGCGATGGCTTCGGCCCGATCCAATTTTTCGACCGTGATCCGACGTCCGTTCCGCTCGAAGTCCGCACGCTGCCCGCAGCCGACCTCGAGTGCGCGTTGCAGGTCGAATCGGATCGGCCGATGCGTCTGGAATCCGACTGGCTCATTCGCAGCGTGCTTTTCGAGACCGAGCACGGCGACTCCACTCTGCTGCTGAACTTCCATCATCTGATCTGCGACGGCGCATCGCTGGGCGTGGCCATCCGGGAGCTGCTGTCATCGCTCGCCGGCAAGCCCATTGCAGCGCCGATGCATTTGCGTTCGCATTCGAAAGGTACCTGCAGCGCGGGCGGCAGGATGCGATTGTGCACGGTACCTTCGAAACTGAGCTGGAATTCTGGGCGCGGACGCTGTGCGGGCTTCGCGCGGCCGAACTTCCCGGACAGCTCGCCGCCTGCGTCGCCGATGATTATCGAGGCGAGGTAGTCAATCTCGAGTTCCCGGCGAGCTTCGCTGTGGACCTGCGCGCGTTCTGTCATGCACGCGCGACGACGCCGTTCGCCGCACTGATGGCCTGCTTCGCCGCGACCGTCCACCGGGCGACCGGCCCACGACCGCGTGTCGCGACGCCCTGTCCACCCGCGACGACGTAGAAATCGGCGAATATGTCGGACTGTTCGTCAACACCGTCTTGCTGCGGATTTCGCTTTCACCCGCGGATACTTTCGAGACTCTGTTGACACGCACATCCGTGGCTATCAGTGAAGCGCTCGATCACAGTGCGGTACAGTTCGACATGGTCATGGAGCGCCTGAGGCCATCGCGCGCACCGAGAGCGACCGAGATGCCGTTCCAATCCGTCCTCGTATTGGAGGACTCGCGCTCGATCCATCCTTCGGTTGCTGCGGACGGAACCGTCGTGCGTCCGGTGCACAAGTCGAACGCGCAGTTCGAGTTCGCAGTCTGGATCGACGTCGGGGATCGATCGGTAAGCGCCCGCATCGAATTCCGACCGGCGAAGTTCCAGTCGGAGGCGGTCGGGGCGTTCGCGCGCGCCTTTGCAGCCGACTGCGGAAGGCTCATTCTAGACCCAGGGCAGGTGATCGCGCGTCGGCCGGATCAAGACGAGGACCTTGCCGAGTCGCACCGCCCGGCGGCGCAACAGGGCGGCACGCCCGAAGCGAGCGCGCCGTGCGGCCATTGATCGACGAGCTGAATACCGCAGCGGCAGCGAATGCGAACGGCATCGCGCTGATCGACGGTGCGCGGCGTACCACGTACGCCGAGATGTCGGCGCGGATTCGCAGCATCGCTTCGCTGCTCTTGGCGTCCGGTGTCCAGCCGGGAAATCGGGTCGGCGTTCACCTGTCACGCTCGACCGAACTGGTGCTCGCACTGTATGCGATTCTGCAGGGGGTCAAGCGACGTAATGCGTATTACAAAGAAGGTGATTATTATTTCTCTGCACCATCACACCAGCTGAAGCTAAAAATAAGTTAGATGCTATACATACTCAAGAACTAAATGCACTAACGGTTAATCCACCTAGTACTAAAACAGAAATCAAAAAAGTAAAAATAGCTATTAACAAAATACATAAAGCTGCTAAAGCTCTGGTGGTTAAAGCAGAACCAATCGCACACCGGCACGGCGGTCGGCCCCCAGACGTCGCGGATCAGGCGGTTCTGGCGCAGGAACTCGTCGCTCTCGTCGGCGCCGACGGTGGCGTACAGCGGCACGCGGGGCCGCGGGAAGAAGGCCGGGCTCAGGCGCGCGACCGAAGCCGGCGTCGAGCTTCAGATCGGGCTGCAGGAAGGTCGTGTGCCGCAGCGGCTCGAGGTCGTACAGGCCGGAGATCGACAGCGCGCCCGACACGGCTGCGTTCGGGCAGCGCCGGGTCGAGCTGCTTCCAGCGGCAGCTGACCATCATCGCCGCGGCATGACCGCCGGCCGAATGCCCGGCCACGACGAGGCGCGACGGGTCGCCGCCGTAGTCGGCCGCATGGCGCCAGGTCCAGGCCACGGCGCGCGCGATCTGCAAGCGTGATGTGCTCGACGTCGACGGCCGGGCACAGCGCGTAGTTCGGCACCACGACCATCGCGCCGTCGGCATTGAACGAGGGCGCGACGAAGGAGTGGTCGGACTTGTCCAGCGCGCGCCAGTAGCCGCCGTGCACGAAGATCAGCACCGGCGCGCCGGCGCCGGGGCGCGGGAAAGACGTCGAGCGTCTCGGCCGTCACCGGCCCGTAGCGCAGGTCGAGCAAGCGGCTGGCGACTGCGCGCGCGCCAGCGCGGAGGCCTCGGTCCAGCCGGCGATGCGCTGCGCGGCATCGGGGACCAGGGCGCGGTTGTTGTACTGGGCATCGGCCCAGGCCGGATCGATCGGGTCGGTTCATCGGCGGATGATGGCGCCGATCGCCGCGGCACGCGTGCCTGTGCGCGGTGATATAGTCGCGGGCTGCATGGGGGGGTAGCTCAGCTGGGAGAGCGCCGCGTTCGCAATGCGGAGGTCGGGAGTTCGATCCTCCTCCTCTCCACCATCCGACAGTCTCAGGACATCCCGCGAAGTCCCAGGAAGATCCGAAAAGCCCTAGAGCAATCAACGCTCTAGGGCTTTTTTCTTGTCCCGGGACGGTCCCATGCCGTCCCCCCACTTCCGAGATCACATTGCAGTAACTATCTGCAGTAACTGCAGAATTCAGCGTGTCCCGGCAGCGGAGTTACTGCATGGCTCAGCACCTCATTCCATCGAATGCGACCATCAGGGCGATCAAGCCCGGCGATCCGCGGCGCCGCCTGAGCGATGGTGCTGGCCTGTACCTGCTGCTCTTCGTCAACGGCGGTTCGCACGGCTGGCGCCTCGACTACAGCCTCGATGGACGGCGCAAGACGTTGAGCCTCGGCACCTACCCAGTAACCGAGCCTCAGTCTGGCGCGCAAGAAGGCCGACGAGGCGCGCAAACTGGTCAGCGCTGGTACCGACCCGAGTGATGCGCGCAAGGCAGATCCGCAGTGAGCTTGCTCAGCTGCGCAGCGTCGACAGAGCGTGCGACAGCGCGGTCTGCCGCCGATCGATTCGTTCGAGGCCGTGGCCCGCGAATGGCACTCGAAGAACGCACCGACCTGGGCGACATTCGCACTCGAGCAAGATCATCCGCGGCTCGAGCAGGACGTGTTCCCCTGGATCGGTGCGAAACCGGTCGGCGCCATTCGCCCGACGGAGCTGTTGACACTTGCTCAAGCGCGTCGAGGATCGTGGCGCCATCGAAACGACGCATCGCGTTCAGCAAAACTGCGGCCAGGTCTTCCGCTACGCGGTCGCCACCGGTCGCGCCGAAAGCGACCCCAGTCGCGACCTTCGCGGCGCCCTGACCCCATGGAAGCCTGAGCACTACCCGACGCTGACCGATGCGCGCGACGTTGGTCGCCTGCTGCGCGACATCGAAGCCTACGACGGCGGCTTCATCACGAAGTGCGCGATGAGGCTCTCACCGATGCTCTTCGTGCGCCCGGTGAGTTGCGACGCGCCGAATGGAACGAGATCAATCTCGACGGCGCCGAGTGGCGCATCCCTGCGATGAAGATGAAGGGCCGCGTGATGCACATCGTGCCGCTTTCAAGGCAGGCGGTGAACATCCTGCGCGAATTGCAGCCGTTGACAGGCGGTTCGGCATGGGTTTTTCCCGGCGTGCGTACGAATGGCGAGCCGATGAGCGAAAACACGGTCAATGCGGCACTGAGGCGGCTCGGCTACAGCCGCTCCAGAATCACCGCGCACGGTTTTCGCAGCATGGCGTCGACACTGCTGCACGAATGCGGGTGGCCATCGGACGTCATCGAGCGCCAGTTGTCGCATGCGGAGCGCAATGCGGTGAAGGCAGCCTACAACCACGCCGAGCATCTACCGGCGCGGCGCAAGATGATGCAGGCCTGGGCCGATCACTTGGACGCGCTGCGCAAGAGCGGGGAGGTCATCGCGCTTCACGCGTAGCCGCGGGCGATTGAGACATGGGCTGGCTCGTCGACCGCTCCAACATCCGCCAGCCTCGGACTGCGCCGCGTCGAAGCCATCTACTTCGACCCGCTGCGGGTTGCCGACACGGACGGCGCTGGATTGCCAGGTGCAACTGCTGCCGAGTTCGATTCGCGAGGCTTTGCGGCGTAGAGCGTCCGCAGTTCGGATTCGGGTCGCTGATTTTTCGCCAAAAGTCATCGCTCGACTCGCTTGGTAGCGCGCCTACAGTCTTCATCGCACGACAAGGATCCGTTCGCGATGAAGCATCGCTGCGGCCCTCCCCTCTTCCGCTTCAGGCGAGTCCCAACGTTTGCTCGCGCGCTTGCCCACCGTCATAAAGCTCACCGGCCTGGGCCGCTCGACGATTGACCGCTGGGTCGCCGAAGGTACGTTCCCGCCGCCGGTGCGCCTGGGTCCGCGGGCGGTCGCCTGGCGCTGGTCGGACCTGGACCGCTGGACACAATCGCGCACCTCTGTCCACCATTGATTTGGCGCCGAGTGCCGGGGCGGGAGTGAGGCAAGCCCGTCCACCGACGACGACGACCCCTCCCGTGGGAGGTTCTCAATGATCGCCGGTGGAGTTCAACGCTTTATCTCGGGCCCCGGCCGGGTTCGTTGGGGCTGCGTCCTGCCGACACCTTCTCGAGCCGGGTCGCGTGCTTGTGCTCTGCCCCGCTCCATCGCCACGAACTCCCGCTGCGCCTGCTTCTCCGGCGGCGTGTACCGAATGCCCGGCAGATCGCGCGCGTAGTCGACGACTCGTTTGGCCAGTCGGCGATCCTCCACGTTGTCCGATGCAGCGAGGGCCTTGGCGATTTCGCACCAGGCCTTGGCCACGGCACGTCGAGACGGTGTCAGTTTCAGCGTCGTTCGCGCGGCTTCAGGTTCTCGGTCGATGCGCCCTTGCGCCCCTGCCTTGCGCTGCCACAGCCGTTCCGTGCGCCGGCTGCCCCCGCGCGTGATCTGCCGTGACGCTTCAGCGTCGATGCCGCGCTCGCGCAGCCGATCAGCAAAGGTCTCGCGCCAACGTTGCAGGTCGGCCTTGCGTGGGTTGAGCCGCTTGCCGTGTTTGGAGCCGGCCTTGACGCTCAAGTGCACATGCGGATTGGCTTGATGATCGTGCAGGACCATCACGTAGCGGTGGTCGGCAAACTCGATCCTGGCGAACTCTCGCGCAGCCCACTGGACGGTCAGCGGGTCGGTGCCACGCGGCATCGACAGCATGACGTTGAAGGCTTCGCGTCGCGGGCTGACGGTGTCGATGCCGGCGCCACCCATTCGCCATTGGTGCTCGATCTCGCGCAGCGCCTCCTTGCCACGCTCGACGGCACCACGGTCGTCTTCGATGTCGAGGCGGCCTCCTCTGCTGATGTAGCGGAAGTGGGCGGCGATCGACGTCATGCCGCGCCCGCCACCGGTAACCTTGACCATGACTTGTGGTGCCCGCCGAACGGTCGCTTCGATGCGGCTGCGGATCGCGGCGGCTCTTGCACTGGGCAGGTGCAGGCGCGGGCTGTGCGAGCTGACCCGCCGGTTGCCCGGGTAGAAGAGTCGGTCGCCCCATTGGACAAGGACACCGTCGATCGAGGGCTGGTTCATGGTCGTCTCCCGGATGGTGTGCGGGGCCCGAGGTGGACGCGGCGTACCCGGGCTCGCGCTGGTGCAAGTTCGGTTAGTACCGCCGCTGCAAGGCCGAGGTGCTGTTGAACGTCGGCATCGAGCGTCTGCAGACGTTCTCGGTACTCTTGTGCCGGCCGGGACTGGGCTGTGCGCAATAGCTGCGTGAGATGGTGGATGTCACGGCTGAGCAGCGCGAGTTCTTCGGCCGATGCGCTGAGGGCGGCGAAGCCGGTGCGGCGGTCGGTGGAGGTGGCAACCGCTGGTGCGCCGTCGATCAGGCCGGTCAGGTAGGCGCCGCGCGTCAGGCCAGCGGCACGGGCTTGCTGGTCGAGGCGCTGGGCGGCCTGGCTGGCGATGCGAACGGACAGCTTGATTTGTCGCTTCGACGTGGGGGCTTCGGCGGTCACCGGTAGGTTCAAGGCGTCACGTCGGTGTTTGTTCAATGCCGCCGCCAGCGCGCCGCGCAGCGCATCGGACTCGGTGACGCCGTCCTCGGCGGCGAGCGCTCTCAACGCGGCGCGAAGTCCACGCAGGTCGACAGTGAAGAACTCGCGTGGGGCGGCCGACATGTCAATCGGATGGACAACCGGTGGCCACACCACAGAACGCGGCCGCTGGCCTATCCTGCAATCACTCATGCATTCAGTATTGCCCCTGATCGAGGTCGATCGGCCGATGATTTTTCGCTGAAATTCAGCACGGCACAGTGCGAATCGCGAGTCGAAGATGTCGACAAGGCACATGAAGTGGCCAGCCACTGGACCAAGACCGAACCACGACCGGACCAAACCGGACCGAGACCGTGCCAGGACCGATGCAAGAGTGAACCTAGAGCGGGCCATGAGCGGACCGATACCGAACCCCATCGATGCGACGACGCTGAAGCCGCGGCGACTGCCAGGCCGAAGCACGCGCAAGGCGCGGGCATTCGAGGCTGAGATCGCGCGGCTTCGCGCCGAGGGCTACACGTTTGAGGCGATTCAGGAGGCCTTGGCCGCGGCCGGTGTCAAGGTCAGCCGCACCACCGTCAAGCGTGAAGCGGCCAGACATACAGCACGCGCAGTTGCCGCGACACCCCGTCCGGCCACCCGTCCTCCAGCCGCCCGGCTCGATATGCCGATCCGATCCGAATCCCGCAGCGGCAAGGACATCGCCGAAGATTTCATGCGCAACCGCATCACCAACCCGCTGCTTCGCAACAGGAGCTGAACCGATGAAGATCGCCGTCATCAACTTCTCTGGCAATGTGGGCAAGACCACAGTCGCGCGCCATCTGCTGTTGCCGCGCATCGAAGGCGCCGAACTCATTGCGGTCGAGAGCCTGAACGCCGACGAGGGCCGGGATCAGGCGCTGCGCGGTCGGCAGTTCGGCGAGTTGCAGGAGTATCTGCAGACGATCGACAACGTCGTCGTCGATATCGGGGCCAGCAATGTCGAGGACCTGCTGGCCCTGATGCACCGGTACTGTGGCAGTCACGAAGACTTCGACTGTTTCGTGGTCCCCACCGTGCCGGCACTCAAGCAGCAGCAGGACACCATCGCCACGCTGGCCGAGCTGGCGCGGCTGGGCGTTCCGCCGCTGCGCGTCAAACTGGTGTTCAACCTGGTTGACGATGGTGTGGAGGTCGCGCAGGCCTTCGACACGCTGCTGGCGTTCCTGGCCGAGCAACCCGTCGCCCAGGCGAACCCTGCCTGCCAGCTGGGCACGAATGAAATCTACGAACGCATCAAGGGCTCAGGCGTCGACCTCACAGCAATGGCCACGGACCAGACGGACTACAAGGCGCTCATCGTCAAAGCCCAGGGCACGGCGAATAAGCTGGCCCTGGCCCAGAAACTCGCCACGCGCCGGCTGGCCAGCGGCGTGGTGCCCGAGCTCGACGCGTGCTTCGCCGCACTGGGCCTGGGCACGACTCCAGCCTGTTCGGCGGCGGGACGGGAGTAAAGATCATGAACCGCCCGACCACCACCCGTGAAGCCCTGATCGCCGAAGCCCTGGGTGACATGGCACAACTTGTCGATCGCATCGAGGCGCTGGCACCAGCCATGGACGAGACACGCCGGGCGCTGGCCCAAGCCAGCGCGGATCTCACCCATCAGACCTTGGCATTCGAGAAACGCATCAACGCCCTCAGCGAGGGTGCCAAGACAGAATGCGTCGGGCACATCGTCCGAAGGACCAATGAGGTCGCCCGGCAATCACTGCAAGCGCAAACTCAGGCCCTGTCC